>RXJC01000642.1 GCA_003963435.1 Bradyrhizobiaceae bacterium
GAAATCCCAGGTGACGAAGCCGGTGACGTTGCCGCCGGGACGGCTGAGGCTGTCCGCCAGCTTGAAGCCGACGGGATCGATCACCTGTGTAAAGACGATGGGAATCGTCGTGGTCTGCTGGCGTAGCGCCAAGGTTGCCGGCAGGCCCTGCGCGTAGATCACTTCGGGCGCCAGCGCGACCAACTCGGCGGCGGAGGCACGTGTGTTGGCGAGATCCGACAGCGCACCGCCGAAGCGATAGTCGATGCGAATGGTCTCGTTCTCGATCCATCCGGCTTTGGCCATGGCTTCGCGAAACGGCTTGAGAAAGGCCTTCGCGACCGGCACGTCCACGTTGGCGGCAAGTCCGACCAGCACCCCGACATGGTGCATCGGCTTGCTCCCCTGCGCACGCACGATCGCAGGCGCCGCCACCGCCGCGCCCATTCCTGCAATGAAATCCCGCCGCCTCATGCCCTCTCCCCTTTTGTGACGAGTGTAGCGGCCTTGCGGCAGCAGACGCCAGATGCGCATTGGTCTTCACAGTTAGATGATCCGGAGCCTTGCGTCTCGTAAAGCGCGTCGCGAAGCGTACGGCTTCATGTTACCGAACAGCACCGGCCTTGTTTTGCCGGGCCGCATTTTGAAAAGTCTTATTTTGGAGAATCCCGGATGTCGTCCCCCGAACCGATCAAATTCACCGATGGCGCTGCGTATGAGCGTTTCATGGCGCCCTGGAGCCGATCGGCCGGGACCCTGTTCCTGGATTGGCTGGCTGTGGGCCCAGGCTTGTCATGGGCCGATGTCGGCTGCGGAAACGGCGCGTTCACCGAACTGATCCTCGCCAAATCCGCGCCCTCACATGTCAGCGCGATCGACCCCTCCGATGCGCAAATCGCGGCGGCACGCCAAAAACTGTCCGCCAAGCAGGTGGAGCTTTCGGTCGGCGATGCGCTGGCGCTTCCCTACGAGCCGGCCAGGTTCGACGCCGCCGTCATGGCCCTGGTGCTATTCTTCGTGCCCGATCCCAAAAAGGGTGTCGCTGAAATGGTCCGGGTCACCAAGCCCGGCGGCATGATCGCGTCCTACACATGGGATGTATTTGGTGGCGGCACGCCGCCACAACCCGTGTGGGAGGAATTAGAGGCCATGGGCAAGCAGACGGCGCGACCGCCAAGCGCGGCAATCTCGCGCTTTGCAGCGCTCAAGGCACTCTGGGCCGAGCTGGGACTGCGTGATATCGAGACGCGCGAGCTTGTCGTCGAACGAACATACGCCGACTTCGACGACTATTGGCTCTCCATGGTCGTGAGCAATCCAGGCGGGGTCTTGGGAAAATTGTCGGAGGCAGAGATCGCTGAGCTGAAACGCCGACTGCAGGACAGGCTTCCTGCCAGCGCGACCGGCAAGATCACGGTCCACGCCTGGGCGACGGCCGTGAAGGGACGCAAAGCCGCTTGAGATCCCGCGGCACGAAGCTGATCAATGATCGCGTCGGCGGCACACAGCGCAAATGGCAAGCCGCCGACAGCTCATTCGATCACTTCGTCAGCACGTCCCTGTAGGGACAGCGGGACAGTGATCCCAAGCGCTTTCGCCGTCTTCAGATTGACGATCAGCCGCACCCTGGTGGCCTGCTGAACCGGCAGGTCCGCCGGCTTTTCGCCCTTCAGGATGCGGCCAGCATAAACGCCCGCAATGCGACACGCTTCGGCGAAGTCGCCGCCATAGTCCATCATTCCGCCGGACGCTGCGAAGGTGCCGCCCTGGTAAATGGCGGGGACCCCATGTTGCAGCGCCATCTTGGCGAGTTGATCGCTGTTGCCGGTGAAGAGGATGTCGCCGCCGATGACGAGGCCCGCCGGACGCAATTGTGCAACGCGCGCAAAGGCTGCTTCGAAGTCCCCCGCCTTGCTCGCGTTGAGGATGTGGGGCTGCCAGCCGAGCGCACCGGCCGCGGCCTGCATCTCCTGCACCTGCTTCTGCGTCGTCGGATTGTCCGGGTTCACCAGCAGCGCGACGTCTTTGTCGGTGGGCAGTAGTTCGTGCAACAACTCGAGCCGCTTCGCCGCGATCTGGACGTTCAGCGACGTAACGCCCGTGACGTTTCCGCTGGGGCGGCTGAGGCTCGGCACAAGGCCGATATCCACGGGATTACCGATGGTCGTGAAGACGATCGGAATCTCGCTCGTCGCCTTTTTGGCCGCGAGCGCCGCCGGAGTCGTGAAGGCGACAAGGACGGAGGGCTGACGCTCCACGAGAGCCGCCGCCATTGCCGGCAGCTCTTCATACCGGCCATCAGCCCAGCGATATTCGGCGACGAGGCCCTGTCCCTCGATATAGCCCTGCTCCGCGAGCCCACGCAGGAACGCAGCCGTCAGCGGTGCCCAGCCTTGCGCGCTGCTGCTGCCGAGAATGCCGACGACTGGCGCCCGTGCCGGCCGCTGCGCTCGCGAGAGGCCCGACCACAATGCTGCCGCGCATGACGCCAGCAGGACGTCTCGCCTGTTCATAATCATTGCTCGAGGATCGACTTGATCGATCATAACTGTTCCGCTCGACGCGGCAAGCAGCTCTCACAGCGGCGCAGCAGCTTGTCTCTCGCGCATTGCGCAGGGCGAGAGCGCAGCATCGATGGCGCTCAAGCGGCCGACTTCTTCTTGCCCTTCGGCTTCACCGGCTTCGGCACCGGCTGCGGCTCGGGATTGCCCTCGATCGAGGTCAGGCGGCCCGCCGTGAAGGTGTAGATGCCAGCGCGCGGGCCGGTGGTCCAGGTCACCACGGCGACGCGGCGGCCGGCCGCGTCGTTGGAGAGATTGACATTCGACGGTGCACCGATGCCGCGCACCACGTCGCATTCAGTGTGGCCGAGCGCGACTGTGCCGCTCACGGGGGCCGGTGCCGTCGTCGATGCATTGGCGTCGGCCGGTCCGGGCGGCGGCGCCATGCCGGGACAGGCACCGTCGGCGCTGACGAGATCCTCAGCTGCGACCGGCTTGTCGGGGGTCAGCGGCGGCGACTCGATCGAGATGTTCTTGATGAAGAGACGGCTGGGCTTCTGGAACCATTCGGCGTCCTTCGACAACAGATCGGTCCCGCTCGAGCAGCCCGCGACCAGCGGTGCTACGGCAGCCAACGCAACTATGAGCGACCTGGGAAGCTTTTGATGTCGCACGATAAACCAAATTCCCCGCGTGAAGGACCAGCCCTAAGCGATTGTCCCAACATCACTTTGCGGCACGAAGGTGACCAAAACCAGCGTCGCACCCAAAGTGCAAATTATCATTAATGGCGAAGGACGCTAATTCCGACGTTGCCACCGGCCCCGCTCGTCGGCCTGCCAATAGGTGACATCAAATCCCCGCGCCTTGCAATCCGTCCAGGTCGCGCGGGCGAGCGCCAGCGCATCCGGATCGTCGCCCTTGAACAACAGCACCATGCGCGCATAGCCCTGCGCGTCCTCCGGGAGGGCGGCATTGTCGACCAGGAAGCGGACATGGGCGCCGTTGGGATTGCCCTCCTCGATCGCCAGCACGATCGGCTGGTCGGAGACATCGTTCACCCGCCATGTCGCGTGCGGCAGGAAGGAATCGTCGCGATAGGTCCACAAGTGCGCGTCGAGCGCGTCCGCCCGTTCCTCCGAGGTCGACTGCACCACGACGCGCCAGCCGCGCTCGAGCGATTTCTCGAGAAGCGGCGGCAACACGTTCTCCACCGTCATGTTTTGCAGATGATAGAACAGGACTTCGGTCATCTCAGGTCATTTGCGCTCGTAATGGTCGGCGACCAGACGGTCCAGCAGACGGACGCCATAGCCGCTGCCCCAGCTCTGGTTGATGTCGGTCTTCGGCGCGCCCATGGCGGTGCCGGCAATGTCGAGATGGGCCCAAGGCGTGCCGTCGACGAAACGCTGCAGGAACTGCGCCGCGGTGATGGAGCCGCCATGACGGCCGCCGGTGTTCTTCATGTCGGCGAACTGGGAATCGATCAGCTTGTCGTATTCGGGGCCGAGCGGCATGCGCCAGACTTTGTCCCCGGTTTCGATGCCGGCCGTCAGCAGGCGTTCGGCGAGCTCGTCATTGTTGGAGAACATGCCGGCATGGTCGGTGCCGAGCGCAACCACGATCGCGCCGGTCAGCGTCGCCAGGTCCACCATGAATTTCGGCTTCACCTTCTTGGCGACATACCAGAGCACGTCGGCCAGCACGAGGCGGCCTTCCGCGTCGGTGTTGATGATCTCGATGGTCTGGCCCGACATCGAGGTGACGATGTCGCCCGGCCGCTGCGCATTGCCGTCGGGCATGTTCTCGACGAGGCCGATGGCGCCGACCACGTTGGCCTTAGCCTTGCGCGCCGCCAGCGCGTGCATCAGGCCGACGACGCAGGCAGCGCCCCCCATGTCGCCCTTCATGTCCTCCATGCTGCCGGCCGGCTTGATCGAGATGCCGCCGGTGTCGAAGCAGACGCCCTTGCCGACGAAGGCGACCGGGGCCTCGCCCTTCTTGCCGCCGTCCCAGCGCATGATCACGGTGCGGCTCGGCCGCGCCGAGCCCTGGCCGACACCGAGCAGCGCGCCCATGCCGAGCTTCTGCATCGCCTTGACGTCGAGCACCTCGACCTTGACGCCGAGCTTGCGCAGCTGACTGGCGCGGCGCGCGAATTCTTCCGGGAAAAGCACGTTCGGCGGCTCGTTGACGAGATCGCGCGCGATCACCACGCCGTCGACGACGTGGCCGGCCGCGACGAAGGCCTTCTTCGCGGCGGCGGCATCGCCGACCACAAGCGAGATTTCGGCGCGCGAGCCGCCCTCCTCACCGTCCTTCTTCTTGGTCTTGTAGCGGTCGAACTTGTAGCCGCGCAGGCGCAGGCCCGAGGCGACCGCGACCGCCTGCTCGCTCGTCATGACGCCACCCGGCAGCTCGGCCATGACGGTCATGGCGGTGGCCCCGGCGGAAAGCTTGCTCGCCGCCAAACCGCCGAACTTGAGAAAATCGTTGGCCTTGAGGCCGGCCGCCTTGCCGGCGCCGATTACCAGAAGACGAGGGGCTTTCACCCCTTCCGGCGCCAGGATGTCCAGCACGGTGCCGCTTTTGCCCTTGAAGGCGGCGGCCGCCGCCGCGCGCTTCACGAGCTCGATACCCCTGCCCAACGCCTTGGCGGTCGCCGGACCGACCTTCAGGCTGTCGTCGCAGAACACGACCAGGATGCCACGGGCGGCTGATGACAATGGGACGAAGCCGACCTTGATGGCATCGGACATGGGTAACTCCTTTAAAAACCTTGATCTTTTTATCATCCACGGCCCGGCCGGGGCCGTACCCTGAACGACGATTCATTGCGCCATGCGCACTATGGGCCAGCGGCCCCGCAGATGCCAAGCGTCCCCCGTGGCCTCAAGGTCACAACGAGCGAAATATTAACCATATATTGAGGGTGCCACGGGCCAGCCATTTTGTTGACGGATCAAAGGGATGGTAGTGAGAGAGTGAGCTGGCGGAAGAGCCGTTCGGCCAACCTTGGGGATCCCCTGATCGGGGATTGGTTGGCAGAAGCGCAATTCCGGCCTGAATTGGGGACTTGGTGGGATTCGTGCGGTAGCGCATGGGGTCGATCGATAGGTATATCTTCCGCACGACGCTGGCGTCGTTTGCGCTGGTCCTGGTCAGCCTCACCGGCGTGATCTGGATTACGCAGGCGTTGCGCGGCATCGACCTGATGACGAGCCAGGGTCAAACCATCCTCACCTTCCTCGGCATCACCAGCCTGGTCGTGCCGGCCCTGGTCCTGATCATCTCGCCGATCGCGCTGATGATCGCGATCTCGCACACGCTGAACAAGCTCGCGACCGATTCCGAGATCATCGTGATGAATGCCGCCGGCTTCTCGCCGTTCCGGCTGTTCTATCCGTTCTTCTATGCCACCTGCGTGGTGGCGCTGCTGGTCGCCTTCATCGCGGCCTATCTCGCCCCCGACGGCATGCGGCGCATCAAGCAGTGGGATGCCGAGATCACCGCGGACGTGCTCACCAACATCCTGCAGCCCGGCCGCTTCGCCCAGCTCGACAAGAACCTCACGATCCGGATTCGCGAGCGCCAGCCCGGCGGCATCCTGGCCGGCATCTTCATCGACGACCGCCGCGATCCCAACGAGCGCGTCTCGATCGTCGCCGAACGCGGCGAGGTCGTGAAGAACGACACCGGCTCGTTCCTGGTGCTGGAGACGGGCAATTTGCAGCGCTTCGAGGCGGGCAAGCGCGATCCGGCGCTGGTGGCGTTCGGCCGCTACGGATTCGACATGTCGAAATTCTCCAACCAGGGCCGCGACGTCACCCTCGGCATCCGCGAGCGCTATCTCTGGGAGCTGTTCTCGCCGTCCGAGAACGATCCCGTCTACAAGCAGATTCCCGGCCAGTTCCGCTCGGCCCTGCATGACAGCCTGCTCGCGCCAATCTATCCCTTCGCCTTTGCGGTGCTGACCTTCGCCTTCCTCGGGGCGCCGCGCACCACCCGCCAGAGCCGCAACTTTTCGATCGGCGGCTCGGTCATCGCCGTGTTCGGCCTGCGCATGGCGGGATTTGCCTGCTCGGTGATGGCCGTGAAGTCGTCGGCCCCGGTGATCGTCCAATACGTGATGGTCTTTGGCGCGATCGGCGTCGGGCTGTGGATCATCATTGGCGGCATCGTGGTCGAGCCGCCGCCTGGCCTGATGGAAGCCATCAACAGGTCGAACGCGCGCATCGCGCGTCTGTTCGGACGTCCGGCCACCGCATGAGCATGCTCACCAACACGCTCGGGCGTTATTTCGCCGGCCGCTTCGTGGTCGCGGCCCTCGGCGTGTTCGCCGGGATCTTCCTGCTGCTGGTGCTGGTCGACTACATCGAGATGGTGCGCAAGACCTCGGGGCTGGCCTCCGCCTCGGCGCTGATGGTGGCCGAGACCTCGCTGTTCCGGGTGCCGCAGCTTCTGGAGAAGCTGACGCCGTTCTGCATGCTGATCGGCGCCATGACCTGCTATCTCGCCCTCTCCCGGCGACTCGAGCTCGTGGTCGCCCGCGCCGCCGGCATCTCCGCCTGGCAGTTCATCTCGCCGGCGCTCGGCAGCGCGCTCCTGATCGGGGTGATCGCCACCGTCGCCTACAATCCGATGTCGGCCAATTTGCGCGAAGCCTCCAAGCGCATGGAAGCCGAGTTGTTCGGCTCGGCGCCCGGCGGCGGCATCCAGGACGCCTCCGGCTTCTGGCTCAACCAGCTGACCAGCGACGGCCAGACCATCATCAACGCCGCACGCAGCGAGCAGCAGGGCGTGCGGCTCACCGGGCTTACGCTGTTCCGCTTTGACACAGACAGCCACTTCAAGGAGCGGATCGAGGCGCGCGAGGCAACATTGGAGGCCGGCCACTGGCTGTTCAAATCGGTTCGCCGCTTCTCGCTGGACTCCCCGCCGATCGACCAGGCCACCCTGGAGATTCCGACGACGCTGACCGAGGCGCAGGTCCGCAACAGCTTTTCCACCCCCGAGACTGTGTCCTTTTGGCAACTACCGAGTTACATCCGCTCGTCCGAAAGCTCGGGCTTCGCGACAGCCGGATACCGACTCCAGTATCAGAAGCTTCTGGCACAGCCGTTTTTGCTTGCGGCCATGGTGATGCTCGCGGCCTCCGTGTCGTTGCGCTTCTTCCGGATGGGCGGCGTGCAGAAGATGGTTTTGAGTGGCGTGGGCGCAGGCTTTCTGCTCTACGTTCTGTCGAAAGTAACTGAGGATTTGAGCAAGGCTGAGTTGATGCATCCGATCGCTGCGGCGTGGTTGCCCGTTGTGGTGGGCGGCCTCACCGGCTTTTTGGCCTTGCTCTATCAGGAGGACGGTTAGTGACTGCCGTCCAACGAGGGCTCGTGTCTCGTTTGACGCGGCGTACCGTGGTGCGCGCGAACGGGGTGGGCTTGTCCGTTCGCAGGCTGCTGCTTGCCGTCGTCGCGGCCGCCTCGCTCGGCGGGCTGATGGATGCTGCCTTCGTGGCCCCCGCCTCCGCCCAGAGCTTCACCTACAATCCGCTGCCGCCGCGCCCCAAGCCGCCGCCTGCCGCCAACGACAACCAGATGCTGGTTCAGGCGACCGAGGTCGACTACGACTACAACAATTCGCGCGTGTCCGCGGTCGGTAACGTCCAGCTGTTCTACAACGGCACCAGCGTCGAGGCCGACAAGGTCATCTACGACCAGAAGACCAAGCGGCTGCATGCCGAAGGCAACATCCGCATGACGGATGCCGACGGCAAGATCACCTATGCCGAGATCATGGATCTCTCCGACGATTACCGCGACGGTTTCGTCGATTCGCTGCGCGTGGACACCGCGGACCAGACCCGCATGGCCGCGAGCCGCGCCGACCGCTCCAGCGGCAACTACACGGTGTTCGAGAACGGCGTCTACACGGCCTGCGCGCCGTGTAGGGACGATCCGAAGAAGCCGCCGCTGTGGCAGGTCAAGGGTGCGCGCATCATCCACGACCAGCAGGAGAAGATGCTGTATTTCGAGACGGCACAGATCGAGTTCTTCGGCGTGCCGCTCGCCTACATGCCCTACTTCTCGACGCCGGACCCGACCGTGAAGCGCAAGAGCGGCTTCCTGATGCCGGGCTACATTTCCGGCACGACGAACACGGGCTATGGCGTCGAGGTTCCCTATTATTGGGCGATCGCGCCCGACATGGACGCGACCATCACGCCCCGCTTCCTGTCGCGGCAGGGCGTGCTGCTGCAGGGCGAGTTCCGCCAGCGCCTGATCGACGGCGCCTACCAGATCCGCGCCTATGGCATCGACCAGCTCGATCCCGGCGCGTTTTCCGGGCAGCCCGGCGACAAGCAGTTCCGCGGCGCCGTCGACACCAAGGGCCAGTTCGCGCTGAACGACAAATGGGTCTGGGGTTGGGACGGCGTCCTGATGTCCGACTATTATTTCTTCTCGGACTACCGCCTCTACCAATACCGCGATCCTCTCGGCTCGTTCCTGCTGCTGCCGACGGAGGCGCTGTCGCAGCTCTATTTGACGGGTGTCGGCAACCGCAGCTTCTTCGACGCGCGCACGATGTACTGGCTGAGCTATTCGGGCAACCAGAGCCAGGTGCCGGTCGTCTATCCGGTGATCGACTATTCCAACGTGCTGAACTATCCGGTCTTCGGCGGCGAGTTCAGCTACAAGACCAACTTCGTGAACCTGTCGCGCGACCAGGCGGTGTTCGACCCGATCACGACGCTCGCCAACACCAACAGCCTCTGCACGACGGCCTCGGCCGATCCGCTGGCGCGCATGCCCTCGCAGTGCCTGCTGCGCGGCTTCCCCGGCACCTATACCCGCCTCAGCGCGGAAGCGCAGTGGCGCAAATCCTTCACCGATCCGTTCGGCCAGATCTGGACGCCGTTCGCGAGCCTGCGCGCCGACGCGATCAACTCCTCGGTCTCCAACCAGCCGGGCGTGTCGAACTATCTGCCCGTCGGCGACACCCAGGCGTTCCGCCTGATGCCGACCGTCGGCCTCGAATACCGCTACCCCTTCATCAACGTTCAGCCCTGGGGATCGACCACCATCGAGCCGATCGCGCAGATCATCATCCGGCCGAACGAGACCTATGCCGGCAAGCTCCCGAACGAGGACGCCCAGAGCACGGTGTTCGACGCCTCGAACCTGTTCAGCGTCGACAAGTTCTCCGGCTACGACCGCGTCGAGGGCGGCGGCCGCGCCAATGTCGGCGTGCAGTCCACCACGCAGTTCGACAAGGGCGGCGCGGTCAAGGTGCTGTTCGGCCAGTCCTACCAGCTGTTCGGCCTGAACTCCTTCGCGGTCCAGGATTCCATCAACACCGGCCTGAATTCGGGCCTCGACAAGCCGCGTTCCGATTACGTCGCCAGCACCAGCTACTCGCCCAACAGCACCTACACGTTCAGCGTCCGCTCCCGCATGGACGAGCAGACCTGGAACGTGCAGCGCTTCGAGGCGGAAGGCCGCGCCAACTTCAATCGCTGGGCGGTCAGCGTGATGTACGGCAATTACGCGCCGCAGCCGGAACTCGGCTATCTGACCCGCCGCGAGGGCATCCTGACCTCGGGATCCCTCAAGGTCGCGACCAACTGGGTGGTGTCGGGCTCGGCGCGCTGGGACCTCGAGGCCAACAAGATCAACCAGTATGTGGTCGGCGCCGGCTATGTCGACGATTGCTTCGTGCTGGCGGCGAACTACGTAACTTCGTATAGCTATTCGGCGGGCACCGCGCCGCCCGTGCTGAGCCACGCGTTCATGTTCCAGATCGGCCTGCGCACGCTGGCGAACTCGTCGACGAGCAGCAGTTCCGCCGGCCTCCAGTGAACGGTTTGAAGTGCCGGCCGCGCTCGTCCCCCACACAGGCTCGACGCGGCTGACCTACGAGCGACAATCATGACGATGCCATTGCCTGCCCTCCGCCTCCTGCTCGCCATCAGCGCCGGTTTGATCCTGAACGGACTGCCCTCGCCCTCGCGCGCGCAGAACATCGTCGTCATGGTCAACGGCGATCCGATCACCGATTTCGACATCGAGCAGCGCTCCAAGCTCGACCAGCTGACGACGCAGAAGACGCCGCCACGGCAGGAGGTCATCAACGAGCTGATCAACGACAAGGTGAAGCTCAAGGAAGGCAAGAAGTACGGGGTCGATCCCGGCGTCTCCGACATCAACCAGTCCTACGAGGGCATGGCGCAGCGCATGCGCATCTCGCCCGAGCAGCTCACCAAGTCGCTCGAATCCAAGGGCGTCCGCCCGGAAACGCTGAAGAGCCGCATGAAGGCCGAGATGGTCTGGACCAGCCTCGTGCGCGGCCGCTTCAAGGAGAAGCTGCTGGTCGGCGAGCGCGACGTCGCGCAGGCCGTGCAGGCCCAGACCGGCGACAAGCTCCAGATCGAAGGCACCGAATACAAGATGCAGCCGATCGTGCTGATCGTGCCGCGCGGCTCGTCGTCTGCGTTCCTCGAGACGCGCAAGAAGGAAGCCGAGACCTACCGCTCGCGGGTCGGAAGCTGCGAAGAGGCCAATTCGCTGTTCCGCTCGACGCCGAACGCCACCATCCGCGACAGCGTCACCAAGACCAGCGCGGAGCTGCCCGAGGCGCTGCGCAAGGTGCTCGACGACACGCCTATCGGCCACCTGACGGCGCCCGAGGTGACCAAGGCGGGCATCGAGATGGTGGTGCTGTGCTCGCGCAAGCCGACCATGATCGACACGCCGAAGAAGCGCGAGGTCCGCGAGAAGATGTATCAGGAGAAGTACGAGAAGACCCAGAAGGCCTATCTCGACGAGATCCGCAAGGCGGCGATGATCGAATATCGCAACCGCTGATGGCCGCTTCCGCAGCAAAGCCGCTTCCCCTTGCCCTGACCCTGGGAGAGCCCGCCGGCATCGGCCCCGACATCACGATCGCAGCCTGGCTCCGGCGCCGCGAGCTGAACCTGCCCGCCTTCTACCTGCGCGGCGACGAGGCGCTGATCGCCCGCCGCGCCAAAGCGATCGGTGCCGATATTGGGATCGCCGCGGTGAGCCCCGGCGAGGCCGCCTCCGCCTTCACCGAGGCCCTCCCGGTCATTGCCACCGGCGAGCGTGTGACCGCCGAGCCGGGCAAGCCCGACGCGTCCAGCGCGCCCGCCGCGCTCGCCTCGATCCGGCAGGCCGTCAGCGACGTCCGCGAAGGCCGCGCCGGCGCCGTCGTCACCAATCCGATCGCCAAGAGCGTGCTCTACCGCGCCGGCTTCCGTCATCCCGGCCACACCGAATTCCTCGCCGAACTCGCCGCGGATGGCGGCCGCGTGCCGCAGCCGGTGATGATGCTGTGGTCGCCGCGGCTCGCCGTCGTGCCCGTGACCATCCACGTCTCGATCCGCGATGCGCTCAGAGAGCTCACCAGCGAACTGATCGTCTCGACCGTGCGCATCGTCGCAGCCGAGCTGAAATCGCGCTTCGGAATCGCGCAGCCGCGCATCGCGGTCTCCGGCCTCAATCCGCATGCCGGCGAGGACGGCTCGCTCGGTCACGAGGAGCAAACCATCATCGCGCCGGCGCTCAAAGTCCTGCGCGACGACGGCATCTTGGCCAAGGGCCCGCTGCCCGCCGACACCATGTTCCACGAGGCCGCGCGCCGCACCTATGATTGCGCCGTCTGCATGTATCACGACCAGGCGCTGATCCCGATCAAGACCATCGCCTTCGACGACGCCGTCAACGTCACGCTCGGCCTGCCCTTCATCCGGACCTCGCCCGATCACGGCACAGCCTTCGACATCGCCGGCACCGGCAAGGCCAATCCGGCCAGCCTGATCGCGGCGCTGCAGCTGGCGAGCCGCATGGCGGCGTCGCAAATCTGATGAGCGCGATCGACGACCTCCCGCCGCTGCGCGAGGTCATTCGCCAGCATGCGCTGTCGGCGCGCAAATCGCT
>RXJC01000573.1 GCA_003963435.1 Bradyrhizobiaceae bacterium
ACCGCCCTTGCGCGCTGTGCTGCTGCGGCGGGGCGAAGAGCCCGACCTTCGTGATCGGCGAGCTCGGCCCCGGCATGGCCGTCAACCGCAAGGTGCCCAATCTCGGCCCGCGGCTGTCGATCGTGGACGCCAAAGGCAAGCGCATCGCGCGTCTCGGCGGCGAGGAGGGGCCGGGCATTGCCAGCGGCAAATTCCTGGCACCCCACGGCCTCGCGCTGGATTCGAAAGGCGACATCTATGTCGGCGAGGTCGGCGTCACCGATTGGAAGACGAGCTTTCCCGACGAGGAGATGCCGGCCGTCGTGCGCGCCACGCGGTGCTTGCAGAAGCTGGAGCGGGTACGGGAGTAGCTGTCACGGCAAGGCACGACGCGCGCGGCTGGCGGTTCCGCGCCAACCAGGTTGCCCCTCGCGGGATCGCGGCTTTTTGAGCGCTTTTGCCACCCCGTCGCCGTATTGCCCGCGCCTGAATAAGTCGCTCAACGGGCTTCACAATCCCGTCACGCTGCATGTAGTATGTCAGGACATGCTGCTTCGCAGCGTATATTGGAGGCCGGGAGCGTTACTTGAACGCACATGTCTCGCAAGGCAGTTGGCCGGTGTTGGTGCTGAACGCGGACTTCCGGCCGCTGAGTTACTACCCGCTGTCTCTTTGGTCGTGGCAGGACGCGATCAAGGCGGTGTTCCTCGACCGCGTCAACATCGTGGCTCACTACGATCAGGCGGTCCACAGTCCTACGCAGCAAATGCAGCTGCCGAGCGTCGTCTCGCTCAAATCCTTCGTCAAGCCGACCACGCATCCGGCCTTCACCCGTTTCAACGTCTTCCTGCGCGACCGGTTCGCCTGCCAATATTGCGGCTCGCCCGAAGATCTCACTTTCGATCACATCATCCCGCGCAGCAAGGGAGGCCAGACCACGTGGGAGAACGTGGTCGCGGCCTGCTCGCCCTGCAACTTGCGCAAGGGCAATCTGACGCCGGCGCAGGCAAAAATGTTTCCGCGCCAGAACGCGTTCGCGCCGACCGTGCACCAGCTCCACCGCAACGGCCGCTTGTTTCCGCCGAACTATCTGCACGACAGCTGGCTGGATTATCTGTACTGGGATACGGAGCTGGATCCGTAGGGACGAGTCCTTCGCGCCGCCCACCCTCGCTGCAATGCCAGCGTCACGCCACTGAGCGTGAGCGCCATGGCCGTCCATTCGCGATAGCCCAGCGGCTCGCCGAGGATGATGGCGGCGGAGACCACGCCGATCACGGGCACGATCAGCATGCCGGTCGAGGCCGTGGTCGGCGGCAGACGGCGCAGCGTCTCGAACCAGGTGACGTAGCAGACGCCCATCGGCACCAATGTCATGTAAACGAAGCAGCCAAGCCCCAGCGGGGTGATCGCGGTGACGTCGGGGCGCTCGAACGCGACGCCCAGGACCAGCATGGTGGCGCAGCCGAGCCCGACCTGCCAGGCGACGACGACCAGCGGCGGCATCGGCAGCGGCTTGCGGTTGAGCACGTTGCCGAGCGCGAACAGGATGGCGCAGAGGAGTGCCAGCACGATACCCAGCAGCTTGTCGGCGCTGAACGCAAGGCCGTTGCCGCTCAGGAGCAGCGTGACGCCGGCGATGCCGAGGACGAGCCCGAAGATATCCCGTGGGGTCGGCCGCGCATGCAGCGCCGGCCAGGCGAACAGCATCGCCCAGATCGGCATGGTGTAGGCGAGCAGAGCCCCCTCGCTCACCGTCACATATTTCATCGCGACCGTGCCGAGCCCCATCCAGGCAAAGACGTTGGTGAAGGTCGCGAACACCAGCCGCGGGATCGCCTCGCGCGGAACGGCGAACGATTCCTTCCGGCTCAGCACCAGGGCACTGAGGATGAGCGAGGCGCAAACGCCCGCAAGCCCGCGCGCGAACAGAGGCGGCCATTGCTGCAGCAGCAGCTTCATCAGCGGCCAGTTCAGCGCCCAGCCAAAGGCCGTCACGCAGAGGCAGAGAGAGCCGATCGTCCTGTCGCGCCGCGCCGAATCCATGGATAGCGCTTAGCAGGCGGACGCCGGCCGCTCCACCTCGGCCGGCGCATGCAAGCCATCGCGCAGGCGGGAACTGGACCGCCTGGCGCTCGTTCAGTTGGGGAGCACAACGCGTCGGCGCATGCCGCAGTGCAACCGAGGAGGCCATCATGCCCGCAGCTGAGAAAGATCACGTCTACAAGATCCTGGACCTCGTCGGATCGTCCGAGACCTCGATCGAGGACGCGATCAAGAACGCAATCAGCCGTGCCGCCAAGACCGTTCGCGACATCAAATGGTTCGAGGTCGTGCAGACGCGCGGCCATGTCGAGAACGGCGCGGTCCGTCACTTCCAGGTGACGCTGCGCGTCGGCTTCACGCTGGAGGAATGACGGCGCTCACCAGCCGTAGCGGACGCTGCCCTTGCCGGCGTAGGAGCGCGTGACGTTCGAGAACTCGCCCTCGAAGGTCGCCGCCGCGGACCAGCCGTTCATCCACCTCATCTCGACCGAAGCCGTCGTGAGCGCGGCATCGCGCGCCTGCGCCGAGCCGTCCACGACGAAGCTGGCGAGCGGCAACGCCTGAAAGGTCGCGGCGGCCGAGCGATCGGGATTGAAATCGTGAGCCCAGGCGAGGCGACCGCGCAAGGTCAGCACGCCGTCCCGCAGGGCCAAGGCCTTGTCGCCGCGCAGGCCGAGCTCGCCGCGCGTGTCGGTGACACTCTTTGAAGCGTAGTTCAACGCAAATGCGCCGGTGCCCGAGATGACCTGCTCGGTATAGGCCGGCAGATCGAAAGTCGTGAATTGCGCCGCGCCGTAGGGCGTGAGGCCGATGCCTCCGACCCAGGGCGCGATGAAGCGATAGCCACCCTCGAGCCGGCCGGAATACGCATTGGCGTTGAACTCGGCGCGCAGACGATCGGTGCCGGCGATGGTCACCGTTCGGTCGGTGGTGATGTCCTGCCAGCCATAGGCGAGCGCTGCGGACAGATAGGCCGGACCGCTGGAATGGCGCAGATAGGCGCCGGCCTGGAACAGGTCGGAGCGGCCGGAGCCGAGAGCGTTCACTCCGAAGCTGGTGCCGCCGCCGGCGAGCGCGAATCCGAGCTTCGTGTTCGGCGCGAGCCAATAGTCGGCGCCGACCGCCGTGCCCGCGATGCGGCTCGTCATGTCGTTGGAGCCGTCCGTCGCATTGCCATTGGTCGATTGCGATCCGCCGAAGCCGGCCGCCCACACGCTCCAACGCTGCGCAAATCTCTGCGTCGGCGCCTTGGCGAGCATGGCGAACGCGTCGGTGCGCCGGCCTGCGGCATAGGCGCTGGCCTGATCCTCCTCGACGAAGCCAGCGGCGCCGCCCGCCGACCCCGGCCCGCCATCCCGCTGCGCGCCGGGGTCGGTGAGCAGGCCCAGGAACTGGCTCATGGCGTTGAACGTCGTCTGCTGCGAGCCCGTTGCAGGCTCGCCCGAGGCTTGCGTCAGCCCGCCCGGCGTCAGCGCGGCGTAGACCGCGGCGATGCCGCCATTGGCGTTGAAGGCATTGGTCAGCGCGTCGCCGACGCGCTGCTGGTTGCCGTTGAGGCCGGACGGAATCCCGAAGCTCAGAATCAGGTCGAGATAGACGTCGTTGGCACCGTAGCTGAGGCTCCCGTGGACGTTGGACGGGGGGCTGGCGCTGACGATGACCGGGCTGAAGGTGCCGCTGACGCCGCCGCTTGCGGTCAGGATCGTGTATCGCTTGGCGACATAGCTGCCGGCAGCGAAGTTCGCCACCACCGTTGCGCCGCCGAGTTGCGCAGTACCATTGACGCTCGCATAGGCCGCCGTCGACGGATTGAGCTGAACCAAATAGATCGCACCGGACTGGAAGGCGAGGCTGCCGTTCACGGCCATCGAGCCGCCCGGCATGCCGTTCCCGGGCGCGAACGTGCCCCCGGCATTGACCGATATCGCGCCGACCGAGCCGCTCCCCATCAAGGCACCGCTGTTGACGGCGGTCGGGCCGCCCAGCGAGCCCTCGACATTGAGCACGCCGCCGTTGACCGTCGTGCCCCCGCGATAGCTGTTGGCCCCCAGAAGCGTCAGCGTGCCGCCGCCGCTCTTGCTGATCGCGACGCTGCCGCCCTGGTCGGCAAGGTTGGTGCCGCCGGCGGGATTGGTGCCGCCCGAGCCGATATAATCGGTGACGGCGTCGGCGATGGTCTGGTTGCCGGCGCCGAAGCCGAGCGTGGTCGTGGTGCCGCTGGTGCCCTGGAAGAAGATGCCCGAGCCGAACGCGGAGCCGTCGGTTCCGCCATTACGGCCAGTGCCACCCGCGACGCTGCCCGCCGCCTGCGAAAGGTCACCCTGCACCGTCACCGTTCCGCCGCTCTGGACGAAGATCGCGCCGCCAGCACCCAGGCCCCCGCCGCCCGAATTATTTCCATATGGGCCGCTGCTGCCTTGACCGGCTCCGAAGCCGCCCGCGCCCGCCGAACTCTGCCCGCCGCCACCGCCGCCCCCAAAACCCCCATTTCCTGCAATCGAGACGGCCGAGCCAGCCGCAGAGCCGCCGCCACCGCCGTACCCGCCATGGCCGCCTGTGGTGTTTCCACCCGCATTGGCGCTACCGCCGCCGCCACCAAATCCACCTGCACCACCGGCAACGGGCCCCCCGTTCGATGACGCTCCGCCGCCGCCGCTGGCAAAGCCTCCGGCTCCGCCTGTTGCCGGGCCGCTCGCTACGTTGTTGCTTAAACCGGGATTGGGCCCGCCGCCATCGCTCGAACCCGGCGCATCCGAGCCGACAAACAATCCACCGCCTCCTCCCGGCGTGTAAGGCGCCGACTTGCCGCCCATGCCTCCGCCTCCCCCGACCTGCGATGGATTATCCACGACGCTCCCACCTTTGGCCTGGGTATTCGAGACCGCAACATTGGCCAAGGTCAGCGCACCGTTTCTCGACACGAAGATGGCGCCGCCCAGGCCGGCACCTGCACCGGCACCCACCCCCGCCCCGCCTTGCGCCACTGCATCGGCGATGGCGAGGTTCTTCAGCGTCACCGCATAAGTCGAGCCCGTGGTGCCGGCATCGCCGATGAAGAACGGCCGATACGTGCCGGCGCCGCTAATGGTGGGATTGTTGCCATTGCCGTCGATGGTCAGATTCTTGGCAATCACAGGCAGTTCGCTCGCCAGCGTGATCGTGCCGCCGACCTGAAACTGAATGGTATCGCCGCTGATCGCATTGGCGATCGCCGCGCGCAGGCTGCCGGCGCCGCCATCGGCCGTGGTGGTCACGAGCAATGTCGAGGCCCCCGCCATCGACGTCCAGAACGCGCTTGCGGCTACGGCAGCCCAGCTGAAAGTGCTGAATCGCAAGATGTATCTGACTCGCTTGAACGATTTGCAAGAAAGGGCTTTTCGCCGACTTGATCCGTTTGTCATCATCGTCCGCACCGCGTGCCCGTCCCGACAGGCCATTCCGGGACGCTGGCTAGCAGACCGGCAATGAGGGCGATGTGCCCGCCGTCTCAGGGCTCGAGAACGCGACGACGTGATGCAGACACAACACAGGTCGCACTCGTTTCGCTGCGGGCGTCGGCACCGGATGCAGCTTTGCTTGCGAACCCCACACCCGTTTGGCTACACGGAAGCGGTGGGCGCCGCGGTCCTCCCCTGGTGAGGCTCACCTGGTGAAGTGAATGGTGAGACGTTGAAAGAGGGCATGCCGCAGGATTCAAGACGCGGCTTGCAGGCCTTGACTCGTCTGCGCGCCGAGACGAGAGACATCTGCGATGTCTTGCCGCTCACATCGGATGATGAGTTCCACATCACCACGCTGACCAAGACGACGAGCGGCGCGGTCTTGATCGACTCCCGCATCACCGACGTGGAGTATGTGCGAACGCCCGCCCATGTCGCGCGCGGTGTGCTTGATCATTTCCAGATCACGCTCTGCATCGACGGCAACATGCGCTTCAGCTCCGGGCGGCGTGATGTCACGCTGCAGTCCGGCGACGTCGGCCTGATCGACATGTCGCAGCCGAACCATACGGTGCTCCGCGGCGACGGAGGCCTTACGCGCTTGATGGCGCTGGTCCTGCCGCGTGGGATGCTCGGGCCGCGACTGGCGCATCCGGACTCGGCGACCGCCACCGTGCTGCCGGCAGATCATGCGCATGCGCGCCTGATCGCCCGCCACTTGGCCGAACTCGCCGTGACGGACTCGCCTGGCGTTCCCGGCGTGGATGCCACCATCGAGGCGATAGCCGATCTCGTCGCGGCTGCCGCGGGCGCCAAGGCGGCTGTCGCCCCGGGTGTCGAGCGGGCAGAGCGCTATCTTTACCTGGCGATGATCAAGCGCCACGTCGCCGACAATCTCGAGACCGATTTGCTCACGGCTGCCGAGCTTTGCCGCCAATTCAGAATCTCCCGTGCGACGCTTTATCGCCTGTTCGAGGCGGACGGAGGGCTTGCTCACTACATTCGGGAACAGCGACTCAATCTGGCCTTCCAGAGGATGATCTCACAGACCGAGCCCGACAAGCGGCTGATGAACCTCGCCGTGAGCATGAGCTTCAGCAGCGACTCCACCTTCATTCGCGCCTTCCGTCGCAAGTTCGGGCTCACGCCCGGCGAGTTGCGGGAGCTTGCCGACGAATGGCAGCGCGAGAACGGTGCGTTGCCAGCGGTGGACACAGTGTTGCACCAGCTCGCGCGGCGCCGGCCGACCCCTCGCCGACAACATGTCCCATCCGGACGGACCTAACGAGCGTGCTGATTGGCACCTGCATCGGGAAACGCTATCACCAGCTTCTGGTCGGATGCGCGGCCGTACCGAAAGTCTTGCCGTGACGGATGCAATCAAGCTCGTCCTCTTCGACATGGACAATGTCCTGTGCAACTACGATCGGGGACGGCGTGTCTCGTACCTGGCGGCGCTTGCAGGACATACTCCCGCGGTCGTCCATCAGGCGATCTGGGACAGCGGTTTCGAGCAACTCGGCGATTGCGGCGCGCTCGACGCAGAGGGCTATCTGCGCGGCTTCGGCGAGCGGCTCGGTTACCCGCTATCGCTTGACGAGTGGATCGAAGCGCGGCGCCGTGCGATGCAGGCCGATCACGTCATGATCGGGATCGCCGGCATGTTGAGCGCTCGCATCGACGTCGCGGTGCTGACCAACAATACCACGCTGGTGGCAGATCACATCGACCGGCTGCTGCCGGAGTTGCGACCGGTGTTCGGATCGAAAATCTATGCCTCGGCCCGGTTCAGGACCGCAAAGCCGGATCCGCGCTGCTACCAGCTCTGCCTGTCCGAGCTGAGGGTC
>RXJC01000041.1 GCA_003963435.1 Bradyrhizobiaceae bacterium
GCCTCGACGCCACCGCGGGTGCAGACGCCGGTCTCCGGCAGCACGAGCTCGACCCGGGCAGCAGCCTTCTTGTCGCCGGCGATGTCGGCCGCGATGGAGCGGACCTGCTCGTATCCGGTGATCATCAGGAAGGTCGGCGCGCGACCGTAGGACTTCATGCCGGCAAGATAGAAGCCCGGCTCGTCATGCGCGAGCTCGCGCGCGCCGTGAGGCCGGACCGTGCCGCAGCTGTGTTCGTTGGGATCGATCAGCGGCGCGAGCGCAGCCGGGGCCTCGATCGCCGGGTCGAGCCGCAGCCGCAGCTCGGACAGGAACGACAGATCGGGGCGGAAGCCGGTGGAGACGACCAGCTCGTCCGCCACCACGCTCCGCGCTCCGCAGCCGCTGCCGGCCGCGATCCTGAGACGGCCTTCGGAATCCGAAACATGCGTCACGCCAAATCCGGTCTCGACCTGGATCTTGCCGGCGGCCACGAGCGCGGCGAAGCTGGAGCCCAGCTCGCCGCGCGCGGCCAGCTTGTCATTGCGGCCGCCACCGAACGCCTTGGCAGGATCGCTGCCGCGCAACAGCCAGATCGCTTGCGTGCCCGGCACCTCGCTTGCGAGTTGCACGAGGTCGATCAGGGTGCCCAAGGCGGAATGGCCGGCACCGAGCACGGCAACGGTCTTGCCGGCATATCTGGCGCGCTCCGTGCCCCGCACATCCGGCATGCCATAGGCGATGCGGTCGGCGTGCTCGCGTTCACCGATCGCGGGCAAGCCGTTGCTGCCGGCGGGATTGGGAGAGAACCACGTGCCCGATGTGTCGATCACGGCATCGGCACGCAGCACCTCGGCCCCCCTGCCGTTCTGATAACGGATCTCGAACGGCGCCTGCTCCCTGCCCTTCGTCTTCGCCTTGTCGTAGCCGGTGCGGCTGATCGCCGTGACCCGGCTCGAGGTCCGGATCGTCTCGCGCAGGGGCGTGCGTGTTGCGAGCGGCGCAAGGTAGCGGTCGATCAGCTCGCCGCCGCTCGGATAGGACTGAGGGTCCGGCGAATTCCAGCCGGTCGGCGCGAGCAGGCGCGCCGCCGCCTTGTCGACATTGTACTCCCATGGCGAGAACAGCTGGACATGCTGCCACTGGCGGATCGCATGCGCGGCTTCAGGGCCGGCCTCGAGCACGACGGGAGACATGCCGCGCTCGAGCACATGCGCGGCCGCAGCGAGGCCAACCGGCCCTGCCCCGATGATGGCAACCGTCCTGGTATTCATTCCGACTTCTCCCATATTTCTAGAATCATCGAATAATTTCGCGAAAGGATCAGGCCGCCGTTTGCGCTCCCTTGCATCCGGCTTCGTCGGCGCAGCATTCCGCCGCCAGGAAGTCCACCAGGCCGCGCATCGCATCAAAGTTGGCGTGGCAGATCAGGGTGGTCGATTCCCTGACCTGACTGACGAGCCCGACCGAAACCAAGGTCTTGATGTGATGCGACAGCGTGGACGCCGGGATCTTCAGCTTCTCCTGCAGGCGGCCGACGGGCATGCCAGCATGCCCCGCCCGGACCAGGGCCCGGTAGATCTGGAGCCGGGTTTGATTACCCAGGGCCTCCAGACGTGCTGCTGCGTCGGCGATCTTCATGACACCCAGGCTGCGCCTGTTCACGCCGTCTGTCAAACCATATTTCTAGAATATTCGAATTATCGCGCGGCCACGGACGAGATTCAAGTTGACGCCCCATCGTTAAATCCATAAATCTGGATATATGGAAAATGAAGAAGCCGTCCTCGCCCTCGCCGCGCTGGCCCAACCGACCCGTCTGGAGGCCTTCCGGACGCTGGTCAGGCACGAGCCCGACGGGCTTGCCGCCGGCGATCTCGCCCGCCTGCTCGAGGTCCCGCAGAATACGCTCTCCGCGCATCTGGCGATCCTGAGCCGGGCCCGCCTCGTCTGCTCCGAGCGGCACAGCCGCTCGATCGTCTACCGCGCCAATCTCGACGAATTCCGCGACGTCGCGCTGTTCCTGCTGCGCGATTGCTGCGGCGGACGACCGGAGGTCTGCAATCCCGTCGTCGAGACATTGCAATCCTGCTGCTCGCCGAAACGGAAGGAGCGAAGCCGTGCCTGACCAGATCTACAACGTGCTGTTCCTGTGTACCGGTAATTCGGCCCGGTCGATCCTGGCCGAGTCGGTCCTTCGCAAGGACGGCAGTGGCCGCTTTCGGGCCTTCTCCGCCGGCAGCACGCCGAAAGGCGCAGTGCATCCGCTCGCGCTGCGCACGCTCGAGGCCATGGACTACCCGGTTGATGGGATGCGCTCGAAAAGCTGGCTGGAGTTCGCCGCGCCCGATGCGCCTGTGATGGATTTCGTCTTCACCGTCTGCGACAACGCGGCCGGAGAAGCCTGCCCGATCTGGCCGGGTCAGCCGATGACTGCTCATTGGGGCATTGAAGACCCTGCCGCAGCCGAGGGTTCGGAGCTGGAAAGGCAGGCGGCGTTCGTCACGGCCTTCCGCTATCTCAAGAATCGGATCGATACCTTCGTGAACCTGCCGCTGAGGAGCATCGACAAGCTGTCGCTCGGCACCAGGCTGCGCGAGATCGGCCGCTCCGACGGCGCGACATCCAGCCGAAACGACGTGGCGTGACGATGGGCATCTTCGAACGATACCTCACTCTGTGGGTCGCGCTTTGCATCGTCGTCGGTGTCGCGCTGGGGCACGTCATGCCCGGCTTCTTCGGCACGGTCGCAGCCGCCGAGGTCGCCAAGGTCAATTTGCCTGTCGCAGTCCTGATCTGGCTCATGATCGTGCCCATGTTGCTGAAGATCGACTTCGGCTCGCTCGGTCAGGTCCGGGAGCACTGGCGTGGCGTCGGCGTCACCCTTTTCATCAACTGGGCCGTGAAGCCGTTCTCGATGGCGCTGCTCGGCTCCTTCTTCATCGGCCACCTCTTCGCGCCGCTGCTGCCGGCCGGCCAGATCTCGTCCTACATCGCCGGATTGATCCTGCTGGCGGCTGCGCCCTGCACCGCGATGGTGTTCGTATGGTCGAACCTGTGCGAGGGCGAGCCTCACTACACGCTGAGCCAGGTCGCCCTGAACGACGTGATCATGGTGTTCCTGTTCGCGCCGCTGGTGGGATTGCTGCTCGGCGTGGCCTCGATCAGCGTCCCCTGGGGCACGCTGCTGCTCTCCGTCCTGCTTTACATCGTGGTTCCCGTGATCGTCGCACAGCTGTGGCGCAAGGCGCTGCTGCGAAGCGGCCGAGCCAGCTTCGAGCGCGTCATGCGGATGCTGCAGCCTTTGTCGCTGGTTGCGCTGCTCGCCACATTGGTGCTGCTGTTCGGCTTCCAGGGAGAGCAGATCGTCAGGCAGCCGCTCGTCATTGCCATCCTCGCCGTGCCGATCCTCGTCCAGGTCTATCTCAATGCGGGCCTGGCGTACTGGCTGAGCCGACGATTTGGCGTGGCCTGGTGCGTCGCCGCTCCGGCCGCCCTCATTGGCGCCAGCAACTTCTTCGAGCTGGCGGTGGCCGCCGCGATCAGCCTGTTCGGCCTCGACTCCGGCGCTGCGCTGGCGACCGTGGTCGGCGTGCTCGTCGAGGTTCCCGTGATGCTGTCCGTCGTCCGCATCGTCAAGGCGACCCGAGGGTGGTATGAGGCCGGCGCTGGCAAGGCTGCCACGGCCCTGGAAGCGCGCCAGTGAGTTGCGGAGAACCGATCATGAGCGTCACGATCTATCACAACCCCGCTTGCGGCACCTCGCGCAACACGCTGGCGATGATCCGGCAGAGCGGCGTCGAGCCCGTCGTCATCGAGTATCTGAAGACGCCGCCATCACGGGAGAAGCTGGTCGAGCTCACCAAGGCGATGGGCGTTTCCGTGCGCGCGCTGCTGCGCGAGAAGGGAACACCGTACAAGGAGCTCGGCCTCGATGATCCCAAATGGTCCGACGACGAGCTGATCGATCAGATGCTTGCCCATCCCATCCTGATCAGCCGTCCGATCGTGGTGACGCCGAAGGGCACGCGCTTGTGCCGCCCCTCGGAAGCGGTCATCGATCTCCTGGATCATCCCGTCGGCCGCTTCGTGAAGGAAGACGGCGAAGTGGTCGAAGCGCGCAAACCCCTGCGGCGCTGATCTGACGCGTGAGAGGCAAGCCGATCAGGACCGGCACCACACGGCCAAGGTCGCAGGCGATATGCCGGCGCTGACGATCCCCACCGCGATGATGGCGAGCGCGACCGTATTTCTCAGCCATCCCGCGGTCGCACGGCGCCGCAGCAATGGAAGTCCAAGCCCGGCGCCGAGCAGGACCGGAAGCGTGCCGAGGCCGAAGCCGCTCATCGCCAGCGCGCCGCCGAGCGACGAGCCTGACAGCATGGCGTAGAACAATGCCGCGTAGACCATGGCACAGGGCAGAAAGCCCCAGACCGCACCGCTTATGAACAGCCCCAGCGGTGGCGGCAGATGCGTCGCACGCGCGACCGCGCCGATCCTGGCGCTGACGGCCGCCGCCAGCCGCGACAGCCACTCCGGCAGCGGCAGCACTTCGAGCATCGAAAGTCCGATCCAGGCGAGAGCTGCGGCCGCGGCCCATCGCAGGATCGCATGGGCGAATGCATGATCGAACGATCCGAAGACGCTCGATCCGATCGCGCCCAAAATGGCGCCCGCGAGCATGTAGGCGGAGATGCGCCCCGCGTTGATCAGAACCGCTGCCGTCAACAAGCCTCGCCGTGCCGGGTTAGAGCCGAAATCGGCGGCGAAATGCAGGGAAGAAGCAATTCCTGCACACATGCCGAAGCAATGCAGGCTCGAGGAAACCCCCAGCAGGAGCCCGGCGACGAATAGCGGCTGGTCGAAATCGAACATAAGAATGGCAATTGATCCGATTTCGTCCCTGAGGGCGTTGCGCTGTGTCAAAGCGCGCCGTCAATCGCGCGTGTCATGATGGTGTGCTCCGGCATGCCATCTTCGCCGCGCGTTGCCCACCATGGGCCGCGGACCTGAATCCAGCATGGACAAATTGTCCAAGCCAGCGATCGCAGCACCGTTGTGGTCGACCAAGACCGCCAAAGGTCCGCGAAGCAGAGAGGAACGCTTCGTGCGGCCGGCGTGATCGCGCGGCAACACCAGACACCTGTCGGCCGCGCGAGGCTGCTCCCGATTTGACTCGCTTTGCTCATGTGGTAGTCGTGCCATCGGGGGTAGAGGTCAATGACACGGCTCGCTTTCAAGCGACGGATCGGCTGGAGCGCTGCGTTCATTGCAGCCTACGCCCTGGTGTTCAATGTCATCCTGTCCAGCATTCTGATCGCAAGCATCTCCCCTCTCGACGCCGCTGCAGCTCATGAGCTGTGCATCAGCAGCGGCAACGGAGACGCCGCAGGTAGCGATGCCGACAAGACCAGCGGCAAGACTGCGATGCATTGCCCGCTCTGCGTTGCCCACCACATCTCCGGTGCTCTGCCACCGCCTCACCCCATGTTGACCGGCCGCATTCCGCTGACGGCGAGTGCGGTCTATTCCTTCCGACAGCGGATCATCGCCTACGCGCGCGCGTTCGATCATTTGTCGCGTGGACCTCCTGCCCTGACCTGAAATTGCGCCAGGCCGGCGTAAACGTTCACCGGTCCGACTCCCGGCCGCTCCCGCACGAGGGCGCGCGCCCCGGCGCTTAAACTTCCGCTCATTTCCGACATCATCGGCAGGGCCGCCAGCGCGCGCCCCGCTTCCGTCATGCGCCGGCGTGATCGCTGGCCTTCCAGAAGAATGCTCATGTCCAACACATCAACCTGCCTGCGCCGGTCCGTCCTGGCCGCGACGACGGCGCTCATCTCGCCCGCCCTTCTTGGTACGGCGTCCCTGCTGCCCCCTCTCGTCACAACTGCTTCCGCGCAATCGGCGGAGCGGCTGCCGCCGGTGACGGTCAATCCTCCGCAACAGCGCAAGCGAAAGCCGCGTGGCGTCGTCACGGCCGCACCGCCTGCGGCAACGACCAGCGGAGGCACCGCGGCGCCAGACCAGAGCCCGAAGTCACCGCCGGGTTCGGTCACCCTGCCGCAGCAAGCAGGCTTCGATCGCGGCCTGTCGTCGAGCGATTCCGCCTCTCTCATCACCGACCTGCCCGGCGGCGCGGCTTGGGGAGCCGGCGGCGT
>RXJC01000036.1 GCA_003963435.1 Bradyrhizobiaceae bacterium
AGCCCGTCCGCGAGCGGCCAGAGCTGGCGCAGGCCGTAGATCACC
The DNA here is from genome assembly GCA_003963435.1 of Bradyrhizobiaceae bacterium. Lineage (GTDB taxonomy): Bacteria > Pseudomonadota > Alphaproteobacteria > Rhizobiales > Xanthobacteraceae > Bradyrhizobium. The sequence continues at coordinate 46 of RXJC01000036.1, forward strand.
GCGAAGTGCGACAGGTACATCGAATAGGAATTGCGGCCGAGGGCCTCGAGCGGCTGGAAACGGATCGCAAGCTTGATGCAACCGACCACCATCGCGCCGAGCACGAGGTTGATCATGAGATAATTGAACTCATGCGAGCCGGTCGCGCGGTCGGCGATGAAGGACAGCGCGACGAAGATCGCGTAGATCACAGCGTCCGACCTGGCAAAACCGTCGCGCAGCGAGAAGAACAGCGCACACCCGATCAGGAAGACCGGAAGCTGGTTCAGGAAGCTGATGTGCAGCGTGGTCCAGACGAACGCCTCGTGACCCGGGCCGTAGTAAGCCGAGAACAGCGCGAAGGCCCACGGCTTGAACAGGCAGACATTGACGAGATGCAGCACGATCGCGAGCGCGAGATAGAGATGGCGGCGCGACCCGAACGCGGTGATCAGGAGCGGGAAGACGAGATAGAAGGTCATCTCCGCTGCGATCGACCAGTCGCCGGGCACCACGCTGTTGACGCTGTCCGGCCAGAAGCCGTGCAGGAACGTCGCGGTCAGGATCACCTGAAGCGGCCCGATGCCACCAGGCGCATTGTCGCTCGGTCCGGTGCCGTTGATGATGAGGTAGACCGGGATCGAGAGCCAGAACAGCGGCGCGATGCGCAAGGCGCGGCGGATGTAGAATTTGCCGGCCGCATTGGTCTCGCCGCTGCGCTGCGTCCACATCAGGCACATCGTCATGGCGCTGACGAAGTAGAACACGTTGACGCCGGTCCAACCCAACATGAAGGCGTAGTCGATCGCGTGGATGTGCGATGGGAAAGACTGCGAAACGTGGATCGCCATCACGCCGACGATGCCAAGGCCGCGCAGGACGTCGAGCGTGTGCGAACGGGCGAACGGCACCGCGCCCTGTTCGGTTCGACCGGCAGCCAACCGGGCCTGCCCCTGCATTACGCCTGCTCCGTAATTCTCATCGTGCGGCGGGACAATAGAGGCGCGGCCGGGCTTTCCGAAGCCGAAGGCCTTTTTTACGTTAACCGGCGGTTGAGTCCGAACCGGAATGTGCGGGATCAGTGGCCTTGGTCCGGCACAGGCGGCCGGCGCGGCGCCTCCTGCGCATTGATGCACGGGATGAGAATTGTGGGCCAATTCATACTTAATCCTGCAAGACCGTGAGCAATGTTGTTTGCGCGTCGCAACGCGCCTAATATTCCGGCGGCTAATTTCGGGGGCTCGAACAAGTCGTGAATGTACGTTCACATGACAGCGCATTGCGCGGCGGCTTGAGTTTCCAAGGCGGGCCGCAGGCAAACAGGATACCCAGGACCGTGGTTGATTCCGCACTTCGGGAAGTGCGTCCCGCCGGCCGCGAGCGGCTGATCGTCGTCGAGGACGATCCGGTGACGCGGACCATGCTGGTCGGCTATTTCAGCGACAACAATTTCGACGTGGTCGGCGCCGGCTCCTGCGCGGAATGCCGTCAGGCGCTGCGTGCGCGCACCGATCTCGTTTTCCTCGACGTGCAGCTGCCCGACGGCGACGGCTTCGAGCTCGCCAAGGAGATCCAGGCGACCAGCAACGCCGGCATCATCTTCGTGACGCGCCGCGACACCGACGTCGATCGCATCCTCGGCCTCGAGATCGCCGGCGACCACTACGTCACCAAGCCGATCAATCTGCGCGATCTGCTCGCGCGCGCCCGCAGCGTGCTGCGGCGGCGCTCGCTCGACCGCAAGGCGGCGCGCAACCACAATTCGATCGCCTTCGGCGACTGGATCATCGACCTGACCCGGCGTGAATTGCTCGGCAGCGACGGCAAGCCGGTGGCGCTGACGCGCGCCGAGTTCGATCTGCTGGCGGCGCTGGTCGGTGCCGACGGACGGCCGCTCAGCCGCGATTATCTGATCGAGGTCGTCAGCAACCGCCAGGCCGAGGTCGACATCCGCACGGTCGATGCGCTGGTGGCGCGGCTGCGCCGCAAGCTCGTCGGCAGCGGCACGCCCGTGATCGCGACCGTCACCGGCGTCGGCTACAAGCTCGCGCTCAGCGAGCGGCTGTAGAACATGATCAGCGCGATGCGACGCGCTTCCACCGCGCTTCGATGCGAGCCTTGATCTGGCTGACCCTGGCCTCATGCGCGGCCCAATAGGCGCGGCTGGCGGCCGCGGTGCCCTGACGATAGCGAGCGTAAACGGCTTTGGGTTGCGTCGCCATCTTCGGGCGGCTCACCGGTTTGGCTGGAGTTGCAGCAGGGGTGGCGGGCGTGGGCCGGGGCGCCGGAGCCGGAGCGGCGGCGACTTCAACTTCAAGAGCTCGCGAATTCATGGCGGCAAGACGGTGACGGGCCCGGTTGCAGTAGACCTGCGACCGCGCGGTCATCTCGTCTTCGCCGTGGCCTGCCCGGTATTTCATTAGAGCGCGGCAGAGGTCGCCGCCGGCCAGCCGCCAGGCCTGGCTGAGATAGAGCACGCCGTAATGAATGTTGATGTCGGGTTCGGCGAGTTCCGCCTGGCTGCCCCGGAAGCCCAGCATCGCCGCCGTCTCGGGCCGCACCTGCATCAGGCCGATCTCGCCGGCGTTGCCGATGACGGCCGGATTGTAGCCGCTTTCGACGAAGACGACGGCTTCGGCGATATCGGCTGGTAGATTGGTGTTTGCGGTTTCCCGCTCGATGATCTTCCGGATCATGGCCCGGGACGACGGCGTTTCGCCGGCGCCGAGCTCTGCATCGCCGTCTGCGGCGTGCGCGCCGAGCGGGGCCGACAACAACAGGACGATCGCCGCCCGTCGCCACGTCGCGCCAAGATTGAACCGTGCCCGATCCCAAAGCATGGCTCCGTCATAGTGCTTTGGAGTTAACAAACCGGGCACCCGCGCGGCGGCTAGCGCCCGCGAGCGCTCTGATCGGTGGATATTGCTTGCGAAGGCCCGGCGAGGCGGTCGTCGATCGCATAGAGCGTGCAGGTCGGCGACCATTTCGTGCAGGCGGCCAGCGAGTCGCGCTGGGCCTCGTCGGCCGTGAGACGTCCCGCGCGCCAGCCATAGCCGCCGTTCGGCGACACCGCGAACGCCTTGTGCGGCAGCGTGCTGGCGAGATAGCGCGCGAACTCTGCGCGCGCAGCCTCGTTGAGCTGGCGCGGCGGCGGCAAGGAATCGGGCGGGCTCAGGATGTCGCGGCTGACGAGGGCGCGCTCGCGCAGGAAAGTATCGACATAAGGCGTCCATTGCGGACGGCTCGCCACCGAATAAAGGTAGTGTCCGTCGTCGCCGAAGGGCGGCGCCGCGATGAATTTGGCGTTGCCGCCACCGGCGCGAAACCCGTCATGGAGGCGGCGCGCGAGCTCGGGGCCGAAATAGGAATCGTTCGTCGCGTAGACCCAGAGCATCGGCACGCGCGAGGTCTTGCCGAAGGCGGCAAACGCCTGCACCAGCCCATCCGGATTGCAGACATCGTCGTCGTCGCGCGAGCCGCGACCGCCGGCGAAATTGATCGCGGCGACGAGACCGGGCGGCGCCTGCGCGGTGAGCGCGACCGTCGCGAGTCCGCCGGCGGAATGGCCCGCCGCGATCATGCCTGACGTCGTCACGTCGGCCCGGCGCGCCATCGCGTCGATCGCGGCGCGCAGATCGGCAACGGCGACCGCGGCTGCGGGCAGATAAGCCGCCTTCGCGCAACCGCCGACGCTGTCGACGCGTCCGCCGGGCGAGCTGCCGTAGCCGCGCCGCATCACGATCAGCGCCGCAAAGCCGCGCCGGGCGTATTCGAGCGCGATGCCGTAATATCGGTGCGCGGACATGGTGGCGCGGTCGTCGAAGCTGCGCGGCGAGCCGTGGCTGAGCAGCGCCAGCGGATAGCGCTTCGCTCCCGCCGGGCGGACCAGAAAGGCCTCCAGCCCCCGCGGCCCGGCCTCCGCCATGGGGATGCGCAGATCCTCGGTGTAGAACTCGGCAGCCGCCGCATGCGACGACCCACCCGCGAGGACAAGCCAGGCGGACAGCAGAGGCAGCAGCTTGCGCAGAGGCACCATGAGACGATTCGAGGGGCCGTGACGCCGCAACCATAGCACGATCCCGCGGGGCATTGGGGTGACGGCAGATGCCCGTTGTCGGGCTTCACCTTCGGATCGGCGCCCCGGAGGTGTCTGCCTTGTCGCTGTGGAGCTCCCGTTCGAACCGGCGCTTCACCTTGGCGAGGTCATGATCCACGGCTGCATTGCGCAGCATCGGGTTGAGTTCGACGTCGCTTCGCTCGACGTATCCCGGGGACGAGAGAGCCAAGGAACTGGCGAGCAGCAGGGCCGTTGCGAAAATGGTCATGGCTTATCCATGCGCCCAAATGCGGCCATTTGTTGCCGGCGTCGGCCGACGGCTTTTGGGTTGGCGGGTGCAGGCCCAATGCTATGGTGCAGCAGGACCTCAATTTGACAACGACGAGGATATTCCAGTGGCTGATGTTCATCCCGCGGCGGGCAAGCAGGCTTCGCCGGACGCCCTCACCAACATTCCCCGGCTGGTGACGGCTTATTTCGCCGGTAAGCCCGATGCCGCGGATCCCGCGCAGCGCGTGGCGTTCGGCACCTCCGGCCACCGCGGCACATCCTTCAGGAACACTTTCAACGAGGGCCACATCCTCGCGACCACGCAGGCGATCTGCGACTATCGCAAGGAAAAGGGGCTGACCGGTCCGCTCTTCATCGGCATCGACACCCACGGGCTGGCCGAGCCGGCGCTGGTCAGCGCCGTCGAAGTCTTCGCCGCCAACGGCGTCGACATCATGATCGACAAGGGCGGCGGCTACACGCCGACGCCGGTGATCTCGCACGCGATCCTGACCCACAACAAGGGCCGCACCTCCGGCCTTGCCGACGGCGTCGTCATCACCCCCTCGCACAATCCGCCGGAGGACGGCGGCTACAAATACAATCCGCCGCATGGCGGCCCGGCCGACACCGACGTCACCGGCGTCGTCGAGAAGCGCGCCAATGCCTATCTCGCCGAGGGGCTCAAGGGCGTGAAGCGCATCGACTACGCCAAGGCGCTGAAGTCGTCGAATGTCCGCGCCTACGACTTCGTCACGCCCTACGTCGCCGATCTCGGCAACGTCGTCGATCTCGATCTGGTCAAATCCGCCGGTATCAATATCGGCATCGACCCGCTCGGCGGCGCCGCCGTGCACTACTGGCATCCGATCATCGAGCGCTACGGCCTGAAGGCAACCGTCGTGAACGAGGCGATCGACCCGACCTTCCGCTTCATGACGGTGGATTGGGACGGCAAGATCCGCATGGACTGCTCCTCGCCCTACGCGATGGCGAGCCTGATCGGGATGCGCGACCGCTTCGACGTCGCCTTCGCCAACGACACCGACGCCGACCGCCACGGCATCGTGACGCGCTCCGGCGGCCTGATGAATCCGAACCATTATCTGGCGACCGCGATCTCCTATCTGTTCGCGCATCGCCCGAACTGGAGCAGGGATGCCGCGATCGGCAAGACCGTGGTGTCGAGCTCGATCATCGACCGCGTCGCCAAAAAGCTCGGCCGCAAGCTGGTGGAGACGCCGGTCGGCTTCAAATGGTTCGTCGACGGCCTGCTCACCGGCGGCTTCGGCTTCGGCGGCGAGGAAAGTGCAGGGGCCTCGTTCCTGCGCCGCGACGGCGGGGTCTGGACCACCGACAAGGACGGAATCATCCTCGGCCTGCTCGCCGCCGAGATCATGGCCAAGACCGGCCGCGATCCGAGCCAGCTGTTCGGCGAGCTCACCGCCGAGTTCGGCATGCCGCATTACGCCCGCATCGACGTCGCCGCGACCGGGCCGCAGAAGACCATCCTGAAATCCGTCACGCCCGAGCAGCTCGGCCTGAGGGATCTCGCCGGCGACCCGGTCCGCGCCACGCTCAGCAAGGCCCCCGGCAACGGCCAGCCGTTCGGCGGCATCAAGGTCGAGACCGATTTCGGCTGGTTCGCGGCACGGCCGTCCGGCACCGAGGACGTCTACAAGATCTACGCTGAAAGCTTCCGCAGCTCCGAGCACCTGAAGCGGATACAGGAAGAGGCGCAGGCGGGCTTGGCGAAAGTGTTTGCGGTGTAGCCGCTAGGCTCTCTTACCCTCCCCCTCCAGGGCAGGGGAATCGCATGTGAGCTTTTTTGTAAGGCATTGCGATTTGGGCAGAAATCGATTC
>RXJC01000513.1 GCA_003963435.1 Bradyrhizobiaceae bacterium
CTTCCACTGACACTTGACGTTGCCGCCGGTGACCGGGGTCTCGACTTCCTGGTTGGTATCAGGGTCGACATAGGTCACCGTGCCGGCGGCGACGTCGCGACGGATCATCGGCACCTGCAGCACGACACCACTGGTCTTGCTGATGGGCAGGAACGGCGAATAGGTGGCGCGGCGGTCGGGGCCGAGCGTCGGCAGGATGATCTCCATCACCTTGTCGTAGGCAGCTAACATCTTGAGCAGCGTCGCGTCGAAACGGCCTGAGGTGTAATAGTCGGTCGAGCTCGCGAACTCGTAGTCGAAGCCGAAATGATCGAGGAAGGCGCGCAGCCGCGCGTTGTTGTGATGGCCGAACGAGGGATACTCGTTCGAGAACGGATCCGGCACCCGCGTCAGCGGCTTGCCGAGATGCTCGGCCAGCATCTCCTTGTTGGGGACGTTGTCGGGCACCTTGCGGAAACCGTCCATGTCGTCGGAGAAGGCGAGCAGGCGCGTCTTGACCTTGTCCTCGGTCAGCACGCGGAATGCGTGCCGCACCATCGAGGTGCGCGCGACCTCGCCGAACGTGCCGATATGCGGCAGGCCCGACGGCCCGTAGCCGGTCTCGAACAGCACCTCGTCCTTCGGGCTCTTCTTCAGCCGCGCGACGATGGCCTTCGCCTGCTCGAACGGCCAGGCGTTGGATTGTTCGGCGAGCGCACGCAGATCGCTCGGGCTCATGCTGGGATCGATAACGGACATCAAGAAGGGCCTCCGGGCCGCGGAAAATAGCGATTTCCCGGCAGAATGCAAAAACGTTGGTCGTCATTCCGGGGCACGCGCATCAGCGCGTGAACCCGGAATGACGGGATTGAATGGTCAGAACGGGCTCACCGAGAAATACCGCAGCCACAGATCGGTGTAGCGGCCTTTTTCCCAGACGCGGAACAGCGCCCAGTTCAGGGCCTGGCGCAGCACGTCGTTGCCCTTGCGCACCGCGATGCCGATGCCTTCGCCGAAGAAGCGGCTCTCGACGAAGGGGCCGCCGGAGAAGGCGCAGCAATCGCCGGAATCGGTGCCGTTGATCCAGAACGCCAGCGAGATGGCGTCGCCGAAGATGAAATCGACCTCGCCCTTGCGCAAGGCGTTACGGAGCGCGTCGTCGTTGGGATAAGGATGCAGCTCGGCGTCGGTGAACATCGCCTTGAGATAGGCCTCGTGCGCGGAGCCGGCGATGACGCCGACCTTCTTGCCCTCGAGATATTCGGGCCGGATTTCCGGCATCACCGCGTCCTTGCGCGAGGCGAAGCGCGCCGGCACGCGGTAATAGGGATCGGTGAAGTCGACCCGGGCCCGCAACTGCGGGCTCACCGCCATCGAGGCGATGATGGCATCGCCCCGGTTGGAGGAGAGCGCGTCGACCAGCGTCTCGAAGCGGCGCATCTGCACCGTGCAGGTGACCTTGATCTCCTCGCACAGGCTGCGGGCGAGATCGACATTGAAGCCGGCCGGGTTGCCGTCGGCGCCGGTATAGTTGAACGGCGGATAGTCGGTCTCGGTCAGGAAGCGGATCACGGTCAGGCGCGACAGGTCAGGCCGTTCCGGCCGCCGCCGCGGGTCCCAGAAGCCCGGCACGGCCTGCGGGGCCGCCTGGGGCGCGACCTGCGGCGTGGCCTGGGGGGCCGCCGGCGGTCGCTTGGCGGGCGCCTGTGCCCTGGCGCCGGGCAGGCCGATGAGCAGGCAGGCGCCGACAGCCAGCCCGGTCAGCAAGCCACGGGCAGATTTGGACGATTTCGCCTGTTGCGATGGAGCCATCGGCCGGAAATGAACGAATTTCGTTGGGATCGGAGGGCGTTATAGACCATCCCGGCGGGAACGCGAGCGCGGAATGCATCCGCCTTCGCCGAGGCTTCGGCGGACAAAGTGTCCTCTCAAAGATACTTCTTCAAATCCGCCGCCGCCTCTTCCGGCGTCCGCTTCAGATTGAACGGCGAGACGAAGCGGCCGTCGCGGTCCATCAGATAGATCAGCGCGGTGTGGTCCATGGTGTAATCGCCGTCCTTGGTCGGGACCTTCTTGGCGTAGACCCGGTAGGAGGTGATGACCTTGGCGGTCTCGGCGGGGTCGCCGGACAGGCCCTCGAGGTGCGGATCGAAGCTCGACAGATAATCCTTCATGATCGCCGGCGTGTCGCGCTCGGGATCGACCGAGATGAAGACGGCATTGACCCTGTCGGCATCCTTGCCCATCGCGCGCAGCACTTCCGAGATCTCGAACAGCGAGGTCGGGCAGACGTCGGGGCAATGGGTATAGCCGAAGAAGATCAGGGTCGGCTTGCCCTTGAGGCTCTTGTCGGTGACGGCCTTGCCGTTCTGGTCGGTGAGCTGGAACGGGCCGCCGATCGCGGCCGGCTGCGCCAGCTTGCTGGCTCCGCCCATGGCCCAGAACATGATCAGGAGCCCGACAACCAGGCTTGCGGCGAAGGCGGTCGCGATCACCAGCGGACGGGTGGCGGAACTCATGGGCGGAAAACTTCCTGTCGCTAGATCAGAAGCAGGCGGCGAAGCCGGTCCGGATCATTTCGAAGAACATCTGCGTGCCGTAGTGGAACCACAGCGCCAGCGCGCCGAGCACGAGCATACCAAAGGCCGCCACGCCCGCCCACAGCAGCACGGACGGCGTTCGGCCGGCAGTGGACGAATTGTCCTGTAATGGATGCGTCGGGTGCAGTGGTTGAGCCATGACAACGATCGGGGGGCGAAGGCCCCGGTTCCCAAGCCTTCAAATAGGCTTTGGCCTGCCTGCGGGCAAGGCGCCGCCAGCCCATCAAAGGCGCCCCCCGGCGGGCCGGAACGAACTCGCCAGGCCGGGAGGGTCAGTGCAGCAGCTGACCGCGGGCGGATTCGAGCTGCTCCCCTTGCGGGAGCGGCCGGCGCGCCGGCTTGATGGTCGAGGCCTGCGCGTCGAGGTAGCAGGGCTTGTACATGGCCTGCAGCTGCTTGCCCTTCAGGAACAGCATGTGCGGGGTGAGGCCGCCACGCTGGCTGATCCAGCGCTTCACCTGCGAGGGATACATCGCATAGAGCATCTGGGTCGCCTCGGGATTGGTGACGGCGCGGCCATTGTTGCCGAAATCCCAGGCGGCGTGGAAGCCGAGCGTCGCACTGGAGGTCACGCAGATGCGGTCATGCGGGATGGCGCCGAGGACGATGGTGCAGGCGGAGGCGCACAGGCCGTCGATGATGACGGTTTCGCCCGATTGCCTGAGGTCCTGATACTTGTCGACATAAGTTCCGATGCGGCCACCGCGGTCATCCGCGATCCGAACCACTGCGTGAGAAGCCCCCATGCCAGCGATCAGGAGAACCGCCGCAAGCAACCCCGTCAGAAACTTCATTGTCCCCCGCCCCAGTCGAATTCGAATCTGCGTGTCAGGTGGTGATGCCCGGCCAGCGTCCGTCCTAACCAAGGTTTTGTCTAGGCAGGCCGGCTGACTCAAAACAAATTCAAATCCAGTGTTGCGTCCGCGCTGCACTCGGTTGAGGTCTCTATCCCAAAGTGGAACAAGTTAACGATGTCTTGCGCGCCGCGCCCTTGATCCCAGTTACAACCGCTGGCTTCAATCCGGGCAAATACAGGGGGGAACCTATGGTGGGGGGAATACATGGCTGAAGAGACGGACGTGATCGTCGTCGGCGCGGGATTGTCGGGCCTCGTTGCCGCCACCGAGATTGCCGACGCAGGCAAGCGCGTGATCGTGGTCGACCAGGAAGGCGAGCAGTCGATCGGCGGCCAGGCGTTCTGGTCGTTCGGCGGATTGTTCCTGGTCGATTCGCCGGAGCAGCGTCGGCTCGGCATCAAGGATTCCGTCGACCTCGCCATGCAGGACTGGCTCGGCGCTGCCGGCTTCGACCGCGACGAGGATTTCTGGCCGCGCAAATGGGCCGAGGCCTACGTCGGCTTCGCGGCCGGTGAAAAGCGCGACTGGCTGCGTGCGATGGGGCATCGCATCTTCCCCGTGGTCGGTTGGGCCGAGCGCGGCGGTTATGACGCGATGGGGCACGGCAATTCGGTACCGCGCTTCCACGTCACCTGGGGCACCGGCCCTGGTATCGTCGAGCCGTTCGAGCGCCGCGCGCGCGAGGCGGTGAAGAGCGGCCGGCTGAGCTTCAGGTTCCGCCACCGCGTCGACGCGCTCTCCATCACTGACGGTACGGTGGGTGGCGTCAGCGGCGCCGTGCTTGCGCCTGATCATGTCGAGCGCGGCAAGAGCTCCTCGCGCAACGTGGTCGGCGAGTTCGCGCTGAAGGCCCAGGCCGTGATCGTGGCGTCCGGCGGCATCGGCGGCAATCACGAGCTGGTCCGGCAGAACTGGCCGAAGCGGCTCGGCGAGCCCCCGAAATTCATGATCTCCGGCGTGCCCGAGCATGTCGACGGCCGCATGATCGGCATCACGGAGAAATCAGGTGCGCGGCTGATCAACCGCGACCGCATGTGGCACTACGTCGAGGGCATCCAGAATTGGAATCCAATCTGGCCGCGCCATGGCATACGCATCCTGCCAGGCCCCTCCTCGATGTGGTTCGACGCCACGGGCACGCGATTGCCGGCGCCGCTGTTCCCCGGCTCCGACACGCTCGGCCAGCTCAAATACATCATGTCGACCGGCTATGAATATTCCTGGTTCATCCTGACCCAGAGCATCATCAAGAAGGAGTTTGCGCTGTCGGGCTCGGAGCAGAACCCTGACCTGACGGGAAAAAGCTGGCGCATGACCTTGCGCCGCGCCACCAACAAGGGCGCACCGGCGCCGGTGGAAGCATTCAAGAGCCATGGTGTCGACTTCATCGTGCGCGACAAGCTCGAGGACCTTGTTGCGGAGATGAACAAGCTTGCCGGCAGCGACCTCCTCAAGCTCGAGCACATCAAGATGCAGATCGAGGCGCGCGACCGCGAGATCGCCAATCCTTACGTCAAGGACGCGCAGGTGATGAACATTCACAATGCGCGCCGCTATATCGGCGACAAGCTGATCCGCACCGCCTCGCCGCACCGGATCCTGGATCCCGCGCACGGACCGCTGATCGCGGTCAAGCTCAACATCCTCACCCGCAAGACGCTGGGCGGTTTCGAGACCGATCTCGACTCGCGCGTGTTCGGCAGCGAGGGCAGCGTCATTCCCGGCCTCTATGCGGTCGGCGAGGCCGCCGGCTTCGGCGGCGGCGGCGTGCACGGCTATCGTTCGCTGGAGGGCACCTTCCTCGGCGGCTGCCTGTTCTCGGGCCGCAATGCCGGCCGTGCGGCGGCGAAGGCGGTGGGCTGAATTGTCGCGGATGGTGCATGCATCGTTTGAGACGCATGCGCCATCGGGGTGGCAGGCCGCAGGGCACTGCGCTAGACAGGGCCGCCATTCCAGTGAGGAGATCCCCAATGAGCATTCAGCGTTTCGAAACCGGCCCGCGCATGAGCCAGGTCGTCGTGCACGGCAACACCGTCTATCTCGCCGGTGTCGTCGCCAACAAGGCGGCCGGCGAAAGCGTGACGAAGCAGACCCAGGACATCCTGGCCACCATCGACGGCCATCTCGCCAAGGCCGGCACCGACAAGTCGAAGCTGCTCTCGGCCACGATCTACATCACCGACATGAAGACGTTTGGCGAGATGAACGCGGTGTGGGACGCCTGGGTGTCGCCCGGCAACACCCCGGCGCGCGCCACCGTCGAAGCCAAGCTGGCGGCGCCGCAATACACCGTCGAGATCATGGTGGTTGCGGCGAAGTAATCTTCAAGAACAATCAGCCTGCGATGGGAGCGCGATGACGACATCATCGCGCTCCCATTTTTTTTGCGCAACGATGACCTCCGAGGTAATCGATCGGCGCCCGTGAACCTTCGATAGTGGCGGTCAGCCGTACACGGCGTCATCGAAGGAGAGCACCATGACCGACCCCGTCACCATCGCCCGCCGCTACATCGAGCTCTGGAACGAGCGCACGGC
>RXJC01000530.1 GCA_003963435.1 Bradyrhizobiaceae bacterium
GCCGAGCTCCGGCTTGCCGATCTCCTTGGCGAGCTTGCGGAAGGTGCCGTCATTGCCGACGCCGATGAAGATGTTGTCGGTCTTGGTCGGGAAGATCGCGTAAGGCACGAGGTTCGGGTGCTCGTTGCCGGTGAGCGACGGCGGCTTGCCATGCATGAAATAGTTCGCGGTGTGCGGATGCATGATGGCAAGGCCGGTCTCGTACAGCGTGGTCTCCAGGAACTGGCCCTTGCCCGAGCGTTGCCGCTCCGACAGCGCCATCAGGATGCCGATCGCGGCATAAAGTCCGGTGGTGATGTCGACCAAGGGCACGCCGATCCGCATCGGCCCGCTTTCCGGCGAGCCGGTCGCGGCGATCATGCCGGTCATGGCCTGGATGATGGCGTCGTAGCCGGGATTGCCGCCGCGCGGGCCGTCGGCGCCGAAGCCGCAGATCCGGCAATGCACGAGGCGCGGGAATTTCTGGCTGAGGATCTCGTTGCCGATGCCCCACTTCTCCAGCGTGCCCGGCTTGAAATTCTCGATCAGGACGTCGGCCGTCTCCAGCATCTTCAGCAGCACGGCGCGGCCGCCCTCGGAGGCGAGGTCGAGGCCGATCGAGCGCTTGTTGCGGTTGATGCCGATGAAATAGGCCGCGTCCTCCTCATGGAAGGGAGGGCCCCATTCACGTACCTCGTCGCCGGCAGGCGGCTCGACCTTGATCACGTCGGCGCCGTGGTCGGCGAGGATCTGGGTGCAGTAGGGACCGCCGAGCACGCGCGTGAGATCGATGACGCGTAGTCCGCTCATTGCGCCCATGACAGCTCCAGAACTGGCAGCTTCAGAACTCATGCCTTCGCTTCCCCTGTGTCGGCGTTTGGTCACAGGCCTAGCGAGGTTTGCAGGGAGCAGCAATGGGCCCTTGCGTGGGGCCGTATGCGCCAGCGCGTATCTGTCCCGCGGCGTGGCAAATTGACGGAAGCGGCCGGCCCGAGGGGGATCCCGGGCCAGCCAATCCGCCGTCAGATCAGACGACCGTCAGGCGAACGTCGACATTGCCGCGCGTGGCGTTGGAGTAGGGGCACACCTGGTGCGCCTTCGCGACCAGCGCCTCGGCTTCGGCACGGGCAAGGCCCGGCAGCGAGACCGCGAGGTCGATGTCGAGGCCGAAGCCGCCCTCGGAGCGCGGGCCGATGCCGACGGTCGAGGTCACGGACGTATCAGCCGGGACCTTGGGGCCGCCCTGCGAGGCCACGAACTTCATCGCGCCGATGAAGCAGGCGGCATAGCCGGCCGCGAACAGCTGCTCGGGATTGTTGCCGGCGCCACCGCCGCCGCCGAGCTCCTTCGGCGTGGTGAGCTTGACGTCGAGCGCGCCGTCGAGGGTCGCAGCATGGCCGTCGCGGCCGCCGGTGGCCTTGGCGCTGGTCTTGTAGAGGACGTTCACGGACATTGTCGTCTCCCTTGGGTCTTGGGGTGGGGTGCGATCTATATCGCAGACAATTAGATTGTGCGCAATTGAAATTGCGACGCCTCACATTTAATTGTTCGCAATTGAATGTGCCGGCCCACGGCGCCACAATGAGACAGATCCAGAGAGATTCCTCATGCCTCGAAAAACATCGGCAGCGGACGCGCCGCTGCGGCTCGACAACCAGATCTGCTTTGCGGTCTATTCGGCCGCGCACGCCTTCAACCGCGTCTACAAGCCGTTGCTGGACCGGCTCGGCCTGACCTACCCGCAATATCTGGTGATGCTGGTGCTGTGGGAGCGCGACGACGTGCCGGTCAAGGACATCGGCGAGCGGCTGTTCCTGGATTCAGGAACGCTGACGCCGCTGCTGAAGCGGCTCGAAGCCGCGCATCTCGTCAAGCGCACCCGCTCCAGCGAGGACGAGCGCCAGGTGCTGATCGCGCTGACGGCGCAGGGCCATGCCCTGAAGGAGAAAGCGCGCGCCGTGCCGCAATCGATCCTGGCGGCGTCGGATTGTTCGGTGTCGGAACTGGTTGCGATGAAGGACGAGATCGTGGCGCTCAGGGATCGGCTGAATGCGGTGATCGGGGAGTAGGGGTTAGAGGCGCTTTTTCGAGAAGGCGCGTCCCGAGTGGGATTTAAGGTATTTCTCGAATGCCAACGCCTTTAGCTTGTCAGGGAAGGCGCAGTACCAGACCAGCTTCCATGGCTTGAATTTGGCGGTGTGAGCGGACCTGCCGGCATTGTGCTCCGGGACGCGCCGTTTCAGGTCCTCGGTTGCGCCAATGTATTCCTGGTCGGGAAATTCGATACTTTGGAGAATATAGACGTACCACATCGACGGCTATCGTCCGGTGGAGGTCTCATCAGTCCGTCTTCGCCCTCCGGGCTACGCCGGACACCACGCTTCGGCCTTCAGGCTCCGTCGTGGCTGCGCCACGCGTAGCCCGAAGGGCGAAGCGTGGTGGAGCCAGGCGGGATCGAACCGCCGACCTCTTGCATGCCATGCAAGCGCTCTCCCAGCTGAGCTATGGCCCCTTAACCTTGGACGGGGTGAATCTGGTGGATCACCCCCAACCGCCGAGCCCTAGGCGACTCGCGCGGTGCACCCTTTTTCACAGATCAGGGCTGATCTCAAGTCTCTTCATCACCTCCGACATCACCAATGATGTCGGTCACGTCCTCATCGCCCTCTTCTTCGTCGGCGATGAAGGTCGAATCATCGTCATCGTCGTCGTCGAGGGTCTCGTCGACTTCGATATCGTCCTCGGATTCGGGCACCACGGCCTTGACCTTGCCGGTGTTCTCCTCGGCATCGGCCTCCTCCAGCGAGACCAACTCTTCGGCCTCCGCCGGCTCTGGCGTGGTGTCCTGCGCCATGCTGCGCGCCTCGGCGCCGCGGGGGCTGCGGGCCGGCGCCACGGGGGCGATCGGCACCACCTCGCCGGTATAGGGCGAGATCACCGGATTCTTGTTGAGGTCATAGAACTTCTTGCCCGTGGTCGGGCAAATACGTTTGGTTCCGAGTTCGGACTTGGCCACGGCAGGAATCCTGGGAATGTCTGAAAAGCGGTGCTTCACTTGGCTAGTTGGCGGCCCGCTGTCAATAGCGCATTACGGGAGAACGACATGCCCGTGACGGAGCTCGGACCATGTGGTACCTGCGCCGCGAGCCCCAGGAGGGCGCATCCAAGGACACAATCGTGACCCAATCCGACCAAACCAGGCCGCTTCAGTCGCGTGCCAGCGGTCCCTTGACCGGGAGAGTACGGGTCCCCGGGGACAAGTCGATCTCCCACCGCGCCCTGATCCTGGGCGCGCTCGCGGTCGGGGAGACCAGGATTTCGGGCCTGCTCGAGGGCGAGGACGTCCTCAACACCGCCAAGTCCATGCAGGCGCTCGGCGCCAGGGTCGAGCGCACCGGGAATTTCACCTGGAAAGTCAATGGTGTGGGCGTCGCGGGCTTCGCCCCGCCCAAGGCGCCGCTGGATTTCGGCAACTCCGGCACCGGCTGCCGGCTGGTGATGGGCGCCGTCGCCGGCTGCCCGATCTCGGCCGTTTTCGACGGCGACGCCTCGCTGCGCAGCCGCCCGATGCGCCGGATCCTCGATCCCCTGGAAAAGATGGGCGCGAAGGTCGTCGCCGGGGGTGAGGGCGGCCGCCTGCCGCTGACCCTTCAGGGCGCGCGCGATCCGCTGCCGATCACCTACACGACTCCGGTCGCCTCGGCCCAGATCAAGTCGGCGGTGCTGCTGGCGGGCCTCGCCGCGCCGGGCACCACGACCGTGATCGAGACCGAAGCCAGCCGCGACCATACTGAATTGATGCTGAAGCATTTTGGGGCCGACATCGCCTCCGTGCGGGAGGGCGTGCATGGCCGCCGTATCACGCTCAAGGGGCAGCCCGAGCTCCACGGAGCCACTGTCGTGGTACCCGCCGATCCGTCCTCGGCGGCCTTCCCGGTGGTCGCGGCCCTGATCGTCGAGGGTTCGGATGTCGTCCTGTCCGACGTCATGACCAATCCGCTCCGCACCGGCCTGTTCACCACGCTGCGCGAAATGGGCGCCTCGATCGAGGAGAGCGAGGTGCGGGGCGATGCCGGCGAGCCGATGGCGCAATTGCGCGTGCGCGCCTCGAAACTGCGCGGCGTCGAGGTGCCGCCGGAGCGCGCGCCCTCGATGATCGACGAATATCTGGTGCTGGCGGTAGCAGCCTCCTTCGCCGAGGGCACCACCATCATGCGCGGCCTGCACGAGCTGCGCGTCAAGGAATCCGACCGCCTCGAGGCCACCGCCGCCATGCTGCGCGTCAACGGCGTCAAGGTCGAAATCTCCGGCGACGATCTGATCGTCGAGGGCCGCGGCCACGTTCCCGGTGGCGGCACTGTCGCCACCCATATGGACCATCGCATCGCGATGTCCGCGCTGGTGATGGGCTGCGCCTCCGATCAGCCGGTAAGCGTCGACGACACCGCCTTCATCGCCACCAGTTTCCCGGATTTCATTCCGATGATGCGTTCGCTGGGTGCCGAGTTTTCATGAGGCCGCGGCCATGAGCGAAGCTCTCGACCGGCATACCTTGCTGTGAGGAGGTTGGGATGCGCCCAAAAACCCTTGCTGAGGCCGTCGATTTCATACGCGCAGGTGCGCCGCAGGATACCACTCTGGCCAAGTTCATAGACACGTTCGATCTTGCCGGGACGAGCCTCGCTCAATACGAGACGATCGAGGACGAGCCGGCGCTGACGCGGAACGAGCGGCTCGACGCGTTGGTTGGAGCGATCGCCGAATATTTGGCCAAACAACGTCGTCTTGGCCGGGTGCCGGCCTGGGTCTGCGATCCCGCTCGACGCCTTGCCGAGCCATGGTTCACTGCGTCGTCCCCCTCCGACGCAATGCGCGAATATCTCACCTTTGCGAGTCCGGCGGAGTTCGCGTCTCGCAATATCTTTACCGAAGAGCGGCCATTGCGACGTGCGCGCGGGCCGCAGACAGCCAAGGTTTGAATATATGATCATCGCCATCGACGGGCCCGCGGCCTCGGGCAAGGGGACGCTCGGCAAGCGTCTTGCGCACCATTACGGCTATCGTCATCTCGATACCGGCGTGATCTACCGTGCAGTGGCCTATGCCCTGATGCAGTCGGGTCATGATCTCCGCGACGAGGCGGCCGCCGTGCAGGCCGCCCTGGAACTCGACCCCGAAAAGTTCGGCAATCCTGCCCTGAAGACCCAGAAGGCCGGCGAGGGCGCCTCCATCGTCTCGGCCATTCCCAGGGTTCGCGAAGTCCTGATCAATTTCCAGCGGCAATTCGCGGCCGATCCGCCCGGCGCGGTGCTGGACGGCCGGGACATTGGAACCGTGATCTGCCCCGATGCCGACGTGAAGATCTTCGTCGTCGCCGATCCCAAGGTCCGGGCCCGCCGCCGGACCATGGAGGCGCGGGCGAGAGGCGAAGAGGCGGATGAGGCGGCCGTGCTCGCCGACATCATCCAACGCGACGAGCGCGACCAGAACCGGCCGATTGCGCCTTTAAGACCGGCCCCGGATGCTTACTTGCTAGATAACTCTCAACTGGATATAGAAGGCGGCGTCCGGGCCGCCATCGACATTATCGAGGCTGTCCGAGCGGGCCGGTCGCGGGGTTAAGCCGCAGCCGTCATTGGAGGAAGTGCCCGCTCCCGCTCTTTGAGGTCGATACATCAGGTCCCTGTTTGGGGGATCGGTGCGATCCAGGCTCCGGACACAAGATTTCCACGTATCGAACACGCGGGCCTCAGCCGGCCCGCTTCCGCTGTTTCGGCGCCAGCCGGAGCAGCGAGCGGTCGCTCGAAGGTTTTGCGGACCTTCCGACACTGCGTGTGCGATGCGCCCATGAACCCAACGGCCGGCATACTTCCGCAATTGGAGAACAAATGGCTTCGACTTCTGCTGATACCTACAGCCCGTCGCGCGACGATTTCGCCGCGATGCTCGACGAGTCCTTCGCAGGCGGCAACCTGCAGGAAAGCTCCGTCGTCAAGGGCAAGGTGGTTGCAATTGAAAAGGACATGGCCGTCATCGACGTCGGCCTGAAGACCGAGGGCCGCGTTGCCCTTCGCGAATTTTCCGGCCCCGGCCGTGAGAGCGACCTCAAGGTCGGCGACGAGGTGGAAGTGTTCCTCGATCGCATCGAGAACGCCCTCGGCGAGGCCGTGCTGTCGCGCGACAAGGCGCGCCGCGAAGAGAGCTGGGGCAAGCTCGAGAAGGCCTTCCAGAACAACGAGAAGGTCAACGGCGTCATCTTCAACCAGGTCAAGGGCGGCTTCACCGTCGACCTCGACGGTGCCGTGGCCTTCCTGCCGCGCTCGCAGGTCGACATCCGTCCGATCCGCGACGTTGCGCCGCTGATGAACAACTCGCAGCCGTTCCAGATCCTCAAGATGGACCGCCGCCGCGGCAACATCGTGGTGTCGCGCCGCACGGTTCTCGAAGAGACCCGCGCCGAGCAGCGCCAGGAGCTGGTGCAGAACCTCGAAGAGGGTCAGGTCATCGACGGCGTGGTCAAGAACATCACCGATTACGGTGCGTTCGTTGACCTCGG
The DNA here is from genome assembly GCA_003963435.1 of Bradyrhizobiaceae bacterium. Taxonomy (GTDB): domain Bacteria; phylum Pseudomonadota; class Alphaproteobacteria; order Rhizobiales; family Xanthobacteraceae; genus Bradyrhizobium. The sequence continues at coordinate 6,536 of RXJC01000530.1, forward strand.
CGGCATCGACGGCCTGCTGCACGTCACCGACATCGCGTGGCGCCGCGTCAACCACCCGACCGAGGTGCTCTCGATCGGCCAGACCGTGAAGGTCAAGATCATCAAGATCAACCACGAGACGCACCGCATCTCGCTGGGCATGAAGCAGCTGCTGGACGATCCGTGGCAGGGCATCGAAGCCAAGTACCCGCTGGGTGCCCGCTTCACCGGCCGCGTCACCAACATCACCGACTACGGTGCGTTCGTCGAGCTCGAGCCGGGCATCGAAGGCCTGATCCACGTCTCCGAGATGTCGTGGACCAAGAAGAACATGCACCCCGGCAAGATCGTGTCGACCTCGCAGGAAGTCGACGTGCAGGTGCTGGAAGTCGATTCCGTCAAGCGCCGCATCTCGCTCGGCCTCAAGCAGACCATGCGCAACCCCTGGGAGGTCTTCGTCGAAGGTCATCCGACCGGTTCGGTGGTCGAGGGCGAGGTCAAGAACAAGACCGAGTTCGGTCTGTTCCTGGGTCTCGAGGGCGACGTCGATGGCATGGTCCACCTCTCCGACCTCGACTGGAAGCTTCCGGGCGAGCAGGTGATCGACAACTACAAGAAGGGCGACATGGTGAAGGCCGTGGTGCTCGATGTGGACGTCGAGAAGGAGCGCATCTCGCTCGGCATCAAGCAGCTCGAAGGCGACCCCTTCGCCGAGCCGGGCGATGTCAAGAAGGGTGCGGTCGTGACCTGCGAAGTGCTCGAAGTGAAGGAAAGCGGTATCGAGGTGAAGATCACCGGTACCGACTTCTCGACCTTCATCAAGCGCTCCGAGCTCGCCCGTGACCGCAACGACCAGCGCGCCGAACGCTTCGCCGTCGGTGAGAAGGTCGATGCCCGCGTGATCCAGTTCGACAAGAAGGCCCGCAAGGTCCAGGTGTCGATCAAGGCGCTCGAAGTCGCCGAGGAGAAGGAAGCCATCGCGCAGTATGGCTCCTCCGATTCGGGGGCGACGCTCGGCGACATCCTGGGCACCGCGCTCAAGAACCGCGACAGCAAGTAAGCGAAAGCATTTTGCTGCATCAAAGCCCCGGCGCGAGCCGGGGCTTTTTTGTTGGGGCGGCATACACAATTGTCGTCCCGGACAAGCGCAGCGAAGCGGAGCGGAGCGCCGATCGGGCCCCATAATCCCTGGGGAGAAGTTTGGCGAAGACTCGGAGTTGCCAGCCCGCGCGACGACTTCTCCCTGAGGTCATGAATCCCCGCCTTCGCGGGGATGGCGACTG
>RXJC01000563.1:0-4396 GCA_003963435.1 Bradyrhizobiaceae bacterium
CGCTTTCATCGATCGTTAGGAATCGGTTCGCGCTGATTTTTCCGACTCCGATTCGTTCTTCGAGAACGAAATGGAGTCGAAGCTGGAACAAAGCGGGTCGGCAGGCCGAAGGCCACCGCAGTCTCTGTTTCGCGCGGTATGAGGCGCGGCTCGCCGCGATCGAAAGGCGCCCGCAAATTCCTAACGATTGTTTGCGCGGAAGCCGATAACCCTATTCGGTTAGGTTAAAAGCCCAATCGCGTTGCGCTTGCCGCTGCTTGGGATAGGTGTCTGGCAACGACAAGCAAGAAACGAATTTGCCAAGAAGCAATTTTGTCATGACACCTTTTTCAGAGTCCTTCTGTTACCAGGGTGACCGCGCCACCTATCGCCGCGTCGCCATCGTCGGCACGCTGTTCTGTCTCGCTTTCGTGGTGATCAGCTTCTCGCTGCGGCCGCAGCTCGAGGACACGCGCGTCGCGGTCAAGGCCGACCGGCTGGTGCGCACGGCCGGCCAGCCGGCGCGCGCGAACTAACGACCAATCCCGCAATGATCGTCGGCCGGCATTTGCTGGCTCGCGGGGCCGCGCGAGGCGAGCGCCACGAAGCCGGCATAGCCGGACAGGTTAATCAGGACTTCGAGCCACGCGGGCATGACGGCCTCTTCCGAACTGCGTGAGAAGAGACGCAACGTCCGCGCGCAATCCCGGTTCCATGCGTCCCGCGAAGAAACGTCAGAGCGGAGAGGAGGGGTCGAGCCGGCGGCCGAGGGCCGCCACGGATTCGCTCGACGGCCGCTCCTTCAGGAATTCGCCGATGGCCTGCGACAGCTCGCGGTCGCTCATCGGCGTCGGCGGCGGGTGCAGAGCGCCGACCCCGAAGCTGCGAACGATCTCGTCGTAGTGCCGATCGTCGGAACTGGGAACCAGCTTGCGGATACGGGCCAGCAAAGCAGATAACGGCAAGTCTTCCTCCTTGGTCTCCGCCCCGCTGGCAATCGTTGTGATCTGCTGCCATGCGCTCCCGTGAAACTGAAAACCCCGCCAACACCGCGAAGATGCTGACGGGGTCTTCGGCCGTAGCCTCAACCCGGATGGCGGAGGCTTCGGACTTGAGAATAAAATGCGCGCCAAGCGATTTGGTTCCGGCTCTTCAACCTTTATTTCCAGCGCCGTTCCGCAACCTGCGCGCAACTATCGCAGGTGCTCGCCGTTGTCTCCGCGATACAAGGAGGAGAGCATGAAGAAGACACTGGCAGTTCTGGCCACCGTTGCGGCGGTTGGCGTGAGCGCAATTGCGGCTCCTGCGCCTGCTGAAGCCCGCGGTCGCGGCATCGGCCCGGGCCTCGCATTCGGCCTTGCCGCCGGCGCGATCACCGCGGGCGCGGTCGCGGCCTCTCACCCATATGGTTATGGATACGGCTATGGCCCCGGCTACGGCTATTACGGCGGGCCCGCCTACTACGGACCCGGCCCCTACGCCTATTACGGCGGACCGTACCACCGGCACCATCACCACTGGCGCCACTGGTAACGCCAGCAAGCGAAAAGCCCGGAGCGATGCTCCGGGCTTTTTTCATGCGCATTGATCAGACGCGTCTTACGGCCAAAGCGAGGGCCGTTCGACCTTGCGGGCATTCTCGAGCGTCGAGACGAAATACTCTTCGCGCTCGCGCTTGAATTTTTCCTGCGTGGCACGGAAGGCGGCGACACGGGCGGCGATCTCGTCGCGCTCACGGGCTTTGCGTTCTTCGTCTTCTGTCATAGCCATCCCCTTGGGTTTACTTAAACTCAACTCAAGCACTGCCGCCGCATCATCCTGAGTCGCATTCACACATCCATTGGCGCTCCTGAATGGGGCGTCAATGGGGAGGAGGCATTGCAGGATTGTGATAAGCGAAGGTCGGAAGAAATTGCCGAGCGCATCGCGTGAGCGCTTGATAACAGCGTCAACAATCTTGCCGCTTGTGCATGGTGCTGCCAGGCGAAACGAATCGGGAGACCGCAATTGATTGCATCCGATCTTCAGAGCGGCGTCGAACGGCTCGGCGACATGATCGCCGCGGCCAAGGTCATCGTGCCGTTCACCGGCGCCGGCATCTCGACCGAATGCGGCATCCCCGACTTCCGCTCGCCCGGCGGAATTTGGACGCGCTATCGTCCGATCGAGTTCGGCGAATTCGTCGCCCACCAGGAAGCGCGTGATGAATCCTGGCGTCGCCGCTTCGCGATAGAAGAGGTATTTGCTGCGGCGAAGCCCGGCCGCGGCCATCGCGCGTTGGCTTCGCTCTACCGAGCCGGCAAGGTTCCCGCCGTCATCACCCAGAACATCGACAATCTGCACCAGGCCTCGGGCTTCGCCGGCGAGCACGTGATTGAACTTCACGGAAATACCACCTATGCGCGCTGCATCGGCTGCGGGCAGGCCTATCCGCTCGACTGGGTGAAGCGTCGCTTCGACGAGGAGGGCGCCGCGCCCAACTGCACCGCCTGCGACGAGCCGGTGAAGACGGCGACGATCTCCTTCGGTCAGATGATGCCCGACGACGAAATGCAGCGCGCGACCGCGCTGTCGCAGGCCTGCGACCTCTTCATCGCGATCGGTTCCTCGCTCGTGGTCTGGCCGGCGGCGGGCTTTCCGATGATGGCGAAGAACGCCGGTGCACGCCTGGTGATCATCAACCGCGAGCCGACCGAGCAGGACGACATCGCCGACCTCGTCATCCGCCACGACATCGGCGAAACGCTCGGGCCCTTTGTCGGCAATTGAGGCATCAATTTGATTCGCGGCTGTGCAAGCTGTTCATAGGTTCCGGCGAATCTCTTTTTTGTCTATGCCTCGCAACCGGGAGTGTTATCTTTTGAGTCGAAAGATTCGCGTCGCGTCCAATTGAGAACATTCTCTTAAGACGCGTGATTCGAGCGCCGCCGATGTGGCGGGTTGCATGGCAGTGTGGGGTCCGGGGTTATGGGGTCGTCGGACGGATTTGAGTCCAAGAAGCTCGGGGTTCCCGGGCAGGGAGTATCGCCGGGGCGGTTGACGCCGGGCGAGCACGGCGGTGCCGGCCGCGACAGCGGGCTCAGTCCCTTCAGCGGACTCGGTGAGGCCAGCGCCAATCTGGTCGAAGTCCACGGCGTCATCAAATGGTTCGACGCCTCCAAGGGCTACGGCTTCATCGTTCCCGACAATGGCCGGCCGGACGTGCTCCTGCACGTTACCGTGCTTAGGCGCGACGGCTTCCAGACCGCCTATGAGGGCGCCCGCATCGTCGTCGAGTGCATCCAGCGCGCCAAGGGTTACCAGGCGTTCCGTGTGGTCTCGATGGACGAGTCGACCGCGATCCATCCGGCGCAGATGCTGCCGCCACGCACCCATGTCACGGTCACCCCGACCAGCGGCCTGGAACGGGCACAGGTGAAGTGGTTCAACCGGCTGCGCGGCTTCGGCTTCCTGACCTGCGGCGAGGGCACGCCCGACATCTTCGTGCACATGGAGACGCTGCGCCGCTTCGGCATGACCGAGCTCCGGCCCGGCCAGTACGTCCTGGTCCGCTTCGGGCCCGGCTCGAAGGGCATGATGGCGGCTGAGATCCATCCCGAGACCGGATCGCCGGGGCTGCAGTCGCACTAAGTGCGGGACGCACATTCGATGACGCGCGAGCGCTCATCCCGCAATCGTGAGCAACAGAGGCGCGCCGGCCCGCCTGCGCGCCTCTGGCTTTTCCGGTGACCGCCGCGTAAGGACTGTTCCAGTCCCACGCCTCGAGTGCTCCCATGAATTCCAATCGAAAGGCCGTTTGGTCCGCTCTGAAGGGCTGGCTTGCCGCCATCCTCGTCGTTGCCGGCGTGGTGGTTGCCATCGGACCGGTCCGCGCTGCGAGCTTCCAGCCGCTCGAAATCGTCACCAGGAATGGCGTGCAAGTGTTCTCGGTGGAAATGGCGACGACGGAGGAGGAGAAGCAGACCGGCCTGATGTACCGCAAGGAGCTGGCGGACGGCAAAGGCATGCTGTTCGACTTCAATCCTGAGCAGGAGGTGTCGATGTGGATGAAGAACACCTATGTCTCGCTCGACATGATCTTCATCCGTGCCGACGGCCGCATCCTGCGCATCGCCGAGAATACCGAGCCGCTGTCGACCAAGATCATCTCGTCCAAGGGGCCCGCCCGGGCCGTGCTGGAGGTGGTGGCGGGAACGGCGCAGAAATACGGCATCCGCCCCGGGGACCGCGTCGGTCATCCCCTGTTCGGCAGCAAATAGGCCGGTTCGGCGAAGGGCGATGCCAGCCTTGCCGGCGCCGGTTTGCAAGCTTGCTGGCGCCTTTGGAAGCGTGTATCGACGGGCTCGCCGGACATTCGGGGTATAGCGCAGCCTGGTAGCGCGGCAGTTTTGGGTACTGCAGGTCGTTGGTTCGAATC
>RXJC01000563.1:4446-5166 GCA_003963435.1 Bradyrhizobiaceae bacterium
TCCAGCTGCCCCGACCAGTCCCGAGGTTGATTCTCCTGGACTTTTTCCCTCCGATCTGACGCGCGCCTCCGTCCGCCCGCGGCCAAGGACGGCCGCGGTGCCCGCGCGATGTTGCCGCATGCAGCCCTTGGCGTGGGACAGGGCGCAGATCCAGCGCCTGCTTTTCCCGCTCGCCGCGTTGAAGGAAAGCGCGCGCAACCGGCGTGGCGCCCGATATCCTTCAGGCGAGGTCTTCATGTCGATCAGTGCGACTGCATCAACCAGTGCGATGGCGACGGCGTCCGCGTCGACCGCCACGACCCAGGCTTCCGCGGCATCCTCGACGTCGGCGGCATCCTCGACGTCAGCGACGTCGTCCTCGCAAGCGGCGGACGGCAGCGCGGGATCGGGCGGCAGCGGCGCGGCCAAGACCATCGTCAGCGAGGTCTCCGTCACCATCGACGGCATCACCACCACGACGATTACCTATTCCGACGGCAGCACCGAGGTGCAGACCTCGGCGAGCGCGCAAGGCGGCGGCCAGGGCAGTCAGGCGGGACAGACCTATAACGCGCAAGGCGCGCTTCAAGCCAACGGCCAGGCGGCCTCCAGCGCCGGCGTCTGAGTGAAGCCTGTCAGATTGACCAAGGCGTCATCGAACCTTTGGCTGTCGCCATAGACATATGTGTGTTGGGGATTTCAGCGCCCAATGTCTAAACGGACGCCGCCAAGCGATGATAT
>RXJC01000682.1 GCA_003963435.1 Bradyrhizobiaceae bacterium
TTGCGACTCTTCACGCGTCCGCCCCGGCCTTTGCGACCGCTCTTCGCGGTGCCCTTCTTGTAGCGGCGCATCTCGCTCTCGACGTCGCTGCCGGAGCTGCGCGAGTAGCGGCGTTTCTTTGCCTTGCGTGCCATGCATGATTCTCCGTTGGCTTAGGAAAACCATCCGGCGTCACCATGGTTCCGAAAGCGCGCTCAGCGTTCCGCGCGCATGCGGCAGCTAGAAGGAATTTGCCAGCTCGATCTCCGCTTCCAGCACCTCGATGCGCCGCGCGGCCTCGGTGAAGGACAGATCGCGCGCATATTGCGTGGGCTGATAGGCCTCCTCGCTCAGCCGTTTCAGCCTCAGCGACTGCCCCCGGGTCATCTGCTCGGCGAGGAAAACCTTGGCGTTGAATTGAGGTTGAATCTGCATCTGGCCCTCCGTCCTGAAATCGTGGCTTGACTATATGTTCTTATTTTGTTCTAACAAGCCATGGACAACAGAATTAATGAAATTCGACGCAAAATCAGCGCCTTGAGGCTGGAAATGGCCGACCTTGAGGCGGCTGTGCGCGTTTCCATCAACAGCGATCGCGATTGCACCCAGCCGGCGCTGGCGCAGATGGATCTGCGCCGGAAGATCAATCTGTTGATCGGCGAATGGAAGGCGGCCGGCGGCGGCGATGTCCTGCCGGACGTGCGCAACCGGGTCCGCCTTCGTCTGGTGAAGACCGCCGGCGATTCCGGGCGCGCGATATCGCGGCGCTGAAACCTTCGAGAGAGGGGCGCCGTGGACGACGACCCGGACGCTTACCGGATCTTGCGGCTACGAGCCGAGATTCTCGAACTGGGCTCTGCCATCCGGCAATTGCAGCGCGCCGGTCTCGATGATGCCACGACCCAGCTTCTGATCGGACGCAAGCGGGCGCAGCTCGAGCATCTTGTGAAGGCGAATGCTGCGAGCCGCGCCCTCAACTTCCAAACGCGCCGGCCGCAATGAGTTGACGCGGGCGCTCTGGAGCGATCATCGAAACGAAAAAGCCCCGCGTTGCCGCGGGGCTTTTATCTGAGACAGCCGCCTGAGCTTACTTCGTGTTGCTCATGCCCTTGCTGTTCTGGTTCGTCATGGTGCCGCCCTGATCCGAACCGGGGCCCAAACCGCCCTGGCCGGAGGGATCCGCGCCCTTGGACGACTTGGTGTTGGCGCCGGTGGTTTGCGACGACGACATCGAGGATCCATGTTTCGCCTTGTGCGACTTCGCCTGCGCGACGAGCGGCGCGGCGGCGAGGCCGGTTGCCAACATTGCGGTGAGAACGAGCTTTGTCGTTGTCATGCGAGGGAACTCCCTGGGTTGAATTGACGCAGGCCGCCAACCGCCATTTGGCGCAGGAGTTCCCGACAAAGGTCCACGCAGCGCTTCAAGCCCGCTTCAAGATTGCTTGTCCTCGATCAGGATGAACACGACGCCGGTGAGCGTTGCGCCGATCGCGAACGTCGTCACCAATGTGAGGGCGAAGACGGTCACGGCCTGGCTTCCGCCGTGATTGAGCAGGCTGGCGACGGCGGGATTGCACAGGATCAGGGCGAGACTGAAGGCGAGGCCGAGGGCTGCGCCCATCATTGCATGCGTCATCAGCTTGAGGAGGCCGCTCGCAGAGATGAGGTCGGACGACTTTTTCGCGCGCATGGGAACTGCATCCCGATCTGCCGGGCAACGCGGGCGATATTCGCTGGTTCCACATGAATGAAGGAATTGTCATCTCCGGCTTCATCGGACGTTCATGCCGGGCTTGCGAGGATGAAAGGCGTCAAACGGGAACATCGACTATGGGTAAGGTTGTCTTTCTTTACCGCTCGCTGGCCTATCGCAACGCGGCCGCAGACATGCTCCGGAAGGCGCGCAGGTTGCCCCGCGGCGCGGAACGAAGCGCGGCTCGCCGCTATGCCAGGGCGCTGCGCGATCTCGCCCGCACGGAAGCCTGGCTCGAAGGGCGGGTCGCGCGCGAACCGCGGGCGGTGCAACGCATGACCAGTGCGGCGTCGGGCTGAAGCTTTGTCACATCCGATCGAGTCGGAAGGGACACTCTCGCTTCGCGTCGCGACGCGCCTTCTCGACGCGAACCTGTCGTGCATTCGTCGGAAAACGCCTAACCGGAAGCGCGCTGCAATTCGGCGGAGCCGGCGTCCTCGAACTTGCCGGATGCGGTCGCCGACGCCGTCTTTCGTGTCAACGGCACCTCCAGGCGGCACAACAGGCCCTCGGCCCGCCAATCGAACTGCGCCTGGCCACCGAGCTGGGACTCGACGCTTGCAAGCAGGCTTCGCGTGCCGAAGCCGCGAGACTTCGGTGTCATGACGAGCGGACCTCCGGACTCCTCCCAGATCAGCGTCAGCAATTGGTCCTCGACCTGCCAGCCGATCGTGAGCCGTCCTGACCTCGTCGAGAGGGCGCCGTACTTGGCCGAGTTGGTGAAGAGCTCGTGCAGCGCGAGCGCCAGCGTCTGGGCCGTCGCCGGCAGCAGCTGGACCTCCGGACCTGCCAGGGTGATCTGGCCGCCCAGCGAATAGGGTGCAAGCTCCTCGTCAATCAGCCTGGAGAGCTCGGCGCCCTGCCAGCTCGACAGCGACAGGATGGTGTGCACGCGCGCCAGCGCATTGATGCGTCCCTCGACGGCGTTGACGTAGGCCTTGACTTCGTCGGCGCGGGTGAGACGCACGATCGACTGCGCCAGCGCCAGCGCATTCTTGGCGCGATGATCGACTTCCCGCGCCAGCAGGTTCTGCCGTTCCTCGGCACGCTTGCGTTCGGTGATGTCCACGGTGACGCCGCTCACGCGCAGGACGCGGCCGCTATCGTCCACCGTTGCCGCTGCCGTGCCCACGCACCAGCGCACCTCTCCGTCGGGCCGCGTGATGCGGAACTCGGTCTCATAGGCCCGCGTGCCCTTGTTGAACTCGGCAACCGCCTTGCGCAACTGATCGACGTCGTCGGGATGCAGCAGGGCCTGAACGTTGGCCGGATTGACCTCGAAGCTTTCAGGGCTGACTCCAAAGATGCGGTATTGGCCCTCGTCCCACATCCAGTCGCCGCTGATCCAGTCCCAGTCCCAGGAGCCCATGTTGCCGGCGGCGATCGCCATGCTGCGCCGCTGCTCGCTCTCGCGCAGCTTCGCGGTGGAATTCTCCAGTTCGGCCGTGCGGGCGCGGACGCGGTCCTCGAGCTCCTGGTTCAGCCGCTCGAGCTCGCGGGTCTTGCGATAGAGCTCGGCGAACACCTTGATCTTGGCGCGCAGCACCTCGGGCACGACCGGCACCGGCACGTAGTCGACCGCGCCCATCTCGTAGCCGCGCAACCGGTCGATGTCGCTGACCTGGATGGCGGAGATGAAGATCATCGCGGTCTTCTGGAAGCGCGGATGCTCGCGGATCATCGCGGCGAGCTCGAAGCCGTCGAGCTCGGGCATGCAGACGTCGACCAGGATCACGGCGATTTCGGTCTTGAGCAGCACCTCCAGCGCCTCACGCCCCGACGAGGCGATCACGAGGTTCTCGCCGAGATCCTTCAATATCACCTCATAGGCGAGCAGCTTGGCCGGCTGGTCGTCGACGAGGAGGATGTTGACCTTTTCGTGGTCCATTCTCGGATCCAACTCAGCGGTGCAGCCACATGCGGATCGCAAGCAGCAATTGATCGGTGTTGACGGGTTTGGCGAGATAGTCGGACGCGCCGGCCTCCAGGCACTTCTCGCGGTCACCCTTCATCGCCTTGGCGGTCAGTGCGATGATCGGAAGGCGGGCGAAAGCCGGATTTTCGCGAATGACGCCGATAGTTTGATAGCCATCCATCTGCGGCATCATGATGTCCATCAGCACGATGGCGATTTCCGGGTTGGATTCGACCAGCGCCACAGCTTCGCTGCCGGTCGTGGCCGTCAGCACTTTCATGCCCCGCCGTTCCAGCACGCTCGAGAGTGCAAAGATGTTGCGGGCGTCGTCGTCGACGAGCAGCGCGGTCTTGCCGATCAGGTCCTCGTCGGAACTGTTCAACTTCTCCAGCATGCGCTGCTTCTCGATAGGAAGTTCCGTGATGACGCGGTGCAGAAACAATGCGGTCTCGTCGAGCAGGCGTTCCGGCGATTCCACGCCCTTGACCACGATGCTGCGGGCCATGGTGTGGAGTTCCGCGTCCTCCTCCGCCGAGAGCTCGCGGCCGGTGAAGACGACGACCGGAACGTTCGACAGCGCCTCGTCGTTGCGGATCTGGTCCAGCACCTCGAAACCGCTCATGTCGGGCAGACGGAGGTCGAGCACCACGCAGTCGCAAGGCGCCTCGCGCAGCGTCGAGAGCGCGCCGGCGCCGGTGTCGGTGGTCACGATCTCGATGTCGTCGTGATGCAGCAGCTCGCGGATCGAGAGCTGCTCGGCCTCGTTGTCCTCGACGATCAAGAGTCGCTTGCGCCGCGGCCGCGCATATTCCTTGATCTGCGTCAGCGCGGCCGAGACGCCTTCGGGCGTCGTCGGCTTGTTGACGAAGGAGAACGCGCCGCGCGCGAGCGCGTGTTGGCGGTCCTCGTCGAGCGTGATGATCTGCACGGGGATGTGGCGGGTCAGCGGATTGTGCTTGAGCTGGCTCAGCACCGTCCAGCCGAGCATGTCGGGCAGGAACACGTCCAGCGAGACGGCTCGCGGCTGATATTGCTTGGCGAGCTCCAGCGCCTCGGCGCCGCGGGCGGCGACCAGCACCTTGAATCCCTTGTCGCGCGCGAGGTCGACCAGCACGCGTGCGTAGTGCGGGTCGTCCTCGACGATCAGGAGGATGCTGTCGCCTGGCTCGACATTGAGCCGGTCGTCGGGAAGCTGTTCGATCACGCGCTGCGGTTCGGGCGAGGCTGGCTGCAGCGCCGGCGGCTGGTTGTGCTGCAGGGGCGCCGGCGCCGCGCGCGGTGCCAGCGTCGGGCCGGAATATTTCAGCGGCAGGTAAAGTGTGAAGGACGAGCCCTTGCCGGGTGAGCTGCGCAGATGGATCTCACCACCGAGCAAGCTGGCGAGCTCGCGGCTGATGGCGAGGCCAAGGCCGGTGCCGCCGTATTTGCGGCTGGTGCCGGCATCCGCCTGCTGGAACGCCTCGAAGATCAGCTTCTGCTTCTCCAGGGGGATGCCGATGCCGGTATCGGACACCTCGAACGCAATCACGGCCGGCGCGGTGTTCAGCACCGGGTGATCCGTTCCCCAGCCGCCGAGCGCGCCGGCGACCTTGAGGCGCACCTCGCCCTCGGCGGTGAACTTGAAAGCGTTGGAGAGTAGGTTCTTCAGCACCTGTTGCAGACGCTTGGAGTCGGTGACGATGCTGCGGGGAAGGTTCGGATCGATGTCGATCTTGAACGAGAGATTGCGGTTGTCCGCCTCGTGCCGGAACGGTCGCCCGACGGTCTCGAGCAGATTCGCGGTCAGGATCTCCTCGGCGTCGACCGTCACCGTGCCCGACTCGATCTTGGACAGGTCCAGAATGTCGCTGATGAGATTGAGCAGGTCGGTGCCGGCGCCATGGATGGTGCGCGCGAACTCGACCTGCTTGGCCGAGAGGTTGCCGTCCGGATTGTCGGTGAGCTGCTGGCCCAGGATCAGGATCGAGTTCAGCGGCGTGCGCAGCTCGTGGCTCATATTGGCGAGGAATTCGGACTTGTACTTCGAGGTCAGCGCGAGCTCGGTCGCCTTTTCCTCCAGGGCGCGGCGGGCCTGCTCGATCTCCTGGTTCTTGCGTTCGACCTCGACGTTGCGCTCGGCGAGCTGCTGCGCCTTCTGCTCGAGCTGGTCGTTGGTCTGCTGCAATTCGCGCTGCTGGGTCTGCAGCTCGCCGGCGAGCTGCTGCGACTGCTTGAGCAGGCCTTCGGTCTGCATCGTCGCTTCGATCGAGTTGAGCACGATGCCGATGGAGTCGGTGAGCTGCTCCAGGAACGTCATCTGCGACGTCGTGAAGGACACGAGTGAGGCGAGCTCGATCACGGCCTTGACCTGGCCCTCGAACAGCACAGGCAGCACCACGAGGTTCTTCGGCGCCACGCGGAACAGCGCCGAGTTGATCGGCACCACGTCGGACGGAATGTCCGCGACCACGCGCGGCCGCTTGTCGAGTGCGCACTGGCCGATCAGCCCGTCGCCGAACTGCAGCACGCGTTGATACGGATAGACGCCGTCGCTGGCGTAGGAGGCCAGCAGCAGGAGCTGCGGATTGTCTTCGCTCTCGACCTGGTAGATCACGCCGGTATGCGCGTTCACCAGCGGCGACAGCTCGGTGAGCAGCAGCCGGCCGACGGTGGCGAGGTCGCGCTGGCCCTGCAGCATGTTGGTGAATTTGGCGAGGTTGGTCTTCAGCCAGTCCTGCTCGGTGTTCACGTCCGTCGTGAGACGGAGATTCGTGATCATCGTGTTGATGTTGTCTTTCAGCTCGGCGACCTCGCCGCGGGCGTCGACCTGGATCGACCGGGTCAGGTCGCCCTTGGTGACGGCGGTCGCCACTTCCGCGATCGCGCGCACCTGCGAGGTGAGGTTGGCGGCGAGCAGGTTGACGTTGCCGGTGAGGTCCTTCCAGGTGCCGGCGGCACCGGGCACGTTGGCCTGACCGCCGAGGCGGCCTTCGACCCCGACCTCGCGCGCCACCGACGTCACCTGGTCGGCGAAGGTCGCGAGCGTCTCGGTCATGTTGTTGATGGTGTCGGCGAGGGCCGCGACCTCGCCGCGCGACTTCATGGTCAGGTTCTGCTTGAGATCGCCGTTGGCGACCGCGGTCACCACCTTGACGATGCCGCGCACCTGCTCGGTCAGGTTCGCGGCCATCAGGTTCACGGTGTCGGTGAGATCCTTCCAGGTGCCGGCAACGCCGGGCACCTGGGCCTGGCCGCCCAGCTTGCCCTCGGTGCCGACCTCGCGTGCCACGCGCGTCACCTCGCCGGCGAAGGCGTTGAGCTGGTCCACCAT
>RXJC01000133.1 GCA_003963435.1 Bradyrhizobiaceae bacterium
TTCGGCGGCTCGCTGCATCCCGAGATCCGTGAAATCCCCGGCCGCATGAACCATCGCATGCCCCGGCTCGAGAACGGCGAGATCCATCCCGATCCGACCGTCGTGTTCGCCGACCGTCACGACGTCGACCTGACGCCGGGTGGGGCGTTCGCGAGGATTCTCGGCTGCGAGAAGATCAGGGTCAATTCGCTGCACGGGCAGGGCATCCTGGAGCCCGGCAAGCGCGTGCTGATCGAGGGCGTCGCCGAGGACGGCACCATCGAGGCGATCCGCATCGCCGAGGCCCCGAGCTTTGCGCTCGGCGTGCAATGGCACGCCGAATACGATCCGCAGCACAATCCGGTCAACCGCAAGCTGTTCGAGGCCTTCGGCGAGGCCCTGGTTGCGCGGCGGAAGGCGGCGGCTTAGGGCACGGGCGGCGTCAATGTGGTGCTCCGCTCTCTCCACGTCATTGCGAGCGGAGCGAAGCAATCCAGAATCTCTCGGCGGAGGCAACTCTGGATTGCTTCGTCGCAAGGGCTCCTCGCAATGACGGAGCATGAGGCGACAGTTCGCTTCTCCAAATGACGCTGTCATTTCCCGCGGAAGCGGGGAATCCAGTACGCCGCGGCTTCTCGGTTCGATCACTGCTGTCTCTGGAATACTGGATCGCCCGGTCAAGCCGGGCGATGACAGTGAGGGTGTGAGTAGACATGCGTCCACACTCTCGCGTCGCATTGCGTCCGAGGTTTGCTGTCGTTCGCGCCCCATGAAGTCCAAAGGGTGCAGGGAAGGCCGGGCGCCGGCGGCACCCGCAAGTCCGTGCGCAACAAAAATGCACACGGGGTGGACCACAGGTGTTGCCGGTCGCCCGGCCTTCCCTGCGCGGATGGTTTTAACGGTGTCCTTCGCGCTCTCCTCGGGGAGCGTTGCACTATTGCCCCCGTCACCTCACAGCTGATCGATGCGCGCACCCGGTCGGGCCGCCACATCACCGCGAGGTTTGACGCCAGAACCGCGGGCGTCGGGACCACACGACTTCTCCGTCCGCGGACGATCCCGCCAAACGACCGAAAGGCTCGCGTGTGCTCGCCCCCCGGCATCAACGAGACCGCTGTGACCGCGCCGTGTCGTAGCGCGCCGCGCATGACTCAACGGTCGCCCGTCCCTGTCACCGCCTGCCGCGCCGGCGCTACCGCGTCCACCGCAGGCCCGGCCCGCATCTCGTGACGATCGCGAAGCGCCCCTTTGGCAAGGGCCGGGATGGCAGGTGTATGCCACAAATCCGAAATTCGGAAAAGTAAAATATTTTTGCGAAGAGGGCTTGACCGGTGTTTCGGTGTTTTGCCAGACGGCTCTCGATCATCGCCCGTCATTCCGGACCCGGGGATCTTGTCCGGCGAACACAGGCGAAACGGGGGGCCTCTATGTCTGCTCTGGGCTCGATGTCTGCTGCAATGCTCCTGCTACGCTGAAGCAGATCATCTCAGGCGGTATGAATGTACCGCACCGAAATTGTGTCGGCCAGATGTAACCTTTTCCAGGTCTCCTCGAACTTCTCCATGAGAGCGCCCGTGCCTTTTCCGCGCTCGAGTGGAGAGATGAATGCAGTCCAGAATATTCCCGGCCCTGCTCGTTGCGGTGGCTACGGCCGTGTCAGGGCTCGCTCACGCGGCTCAGCCATATGACCAAAAGACTTTTCAGGCTGCCCAAACCGCCAACAAGCCGATCCTGATCGAGGTGACCGCGCCGTGGTGCCCGACCTGCCGTCAGCAGAAGCCGGTCGTTCACCAGATCGAACAGGAGAAGCCTGACCTCGTCGTCCTCGATGTCGATTTCGACAGCGCCAAGGCCGTCCTGAAGCAGTTGAAGGTCCAGCACCAGAGCACCTTGATCGTCTATCGTGGCGGCGCCGAACTCGCGCGCTCCACAGGCGAGACCGATCCCGCCGCGATCCGCAGCATGATCGGCAGGGCGTACTGATCATGACGGCGGCGGTTGCGCTCGGCTATGCCGCGGGTGCGCTCTCGACACTGTCGCCCTGCGTCTTGCCGATCTTGCCGATCGTGCTGTTCGCGTCGATCGAGCGTCATGCGTGGGGACCGATCGCGCTGGCCGCTGGGCTGGCCATGTCCTTTGCCGCGGTCGGAGTCATGCTGGCGACGGTTGGCTTCAATGCCGGATTCGATCCGGCTGTGCTGCGGCTCGCGATCGCGGCCCTGCTGGCGATCATGGGCGTTGTGCTGTTGGTGCCGGCAATACAGGGCCGGCTCGCTACCGTGGCGTCGCCGATAGCCGGACGTGGGCAGATGCTGCTCGATCGCTTCACGGCACAGGGGATTGGAGGTCAGTTCGTCATCGGAGCGTTGCTTGGAATGGTCTGGTCGCCCTGCACCGGACCGACGCTGGGGGCAGCAGTCGGGCTTGCCGCGCAGGGCCGCAATCTTGGCTCAGCTTCAGCCACGATGACGGCGTTCGCGCTCGGGGCCGCAACGCCAATCCTGCTGCTCGCCTATGGCTCCCGCCAGGCGATACTGGCCCGGCGCGATCGGATGATCCGGCTGGCCAATGTCGCCAAGCCTGTGATGGGCGCGACTCTGACGGCGACCGGCATTTTCATCCTTACCGGCTTCGACAAGACGGTCGAAGCCTCCCTGACGCGCGCCATGCCAGACTGGCTGGTCGCCGTAACGACGCAGCTATGACGCGTCGTTCAGACCAGAAGGAGATCAAGCTGACGGCGATGCTCGTGCTGTTCAGGCCGCAGATCGAGTACCTTTTGCACGAACGTGATCGGACAATCGCCGGCTGGAGCTTACGTCTCCCCGACGTGGATGTGTTTGAGGATCGGCAGCTCGACGCGACCTCGTCGATCGGTATTTTGCTGGAGAGCCAGCTTGCGGGGCTGGAGCAGCAGCTTGACGGCTAGGGAGCAGGGCGAGCGTACGGCGGTTCTCAGGGTGATCAAAGCCGGCACTGATCGTCAGGAAATGCCGCGCTTGCGCGAGATCGACTGGTCGATTCTCATGGCGCGAGCCCAGGACGGCGACCGCGACGCCTATCACCGACTGTTGACCGATATCACTCCCTATCTGCGCGCGCTCGCGGCGAAGCGACTCAGGAATAGTGACGACGTCGAGGACGCGGTACAAGACACCCTGCTGACGGTTCATGCGGTCAGGCGTACTTACGACCCGGCGCGGCCCTTTGCGCCGTGGTTGACCACGATCGCAAAGCGCAGAATTGTCGATGGCCTGCGCGTGCATGGCCGCACTCGCCGTCGTGAGGTCGCGCTCGATCCCATCCACGATGGCGTTGCCGAACCGCAGGCGGATATCTTTCATCACGAACGCCACCTCCAGGCTGCCGTCGACAACTTGCCCCCCGCACAACAGCAGGCGCTGCGGCTGGTCAAGTTGCAGGAGATGTCCCTGAAAGAGGCGTCGGAGGCGAGCGGCGTTTCGGTTGCTGCGCTGAAGATCAATGTGCACCGGGCACTCAAGAGCTTGCAGAAGTTGTTTTCCGATCGGACCAAGCCATGATCGATACGCCCGCCCTCATTACGGCCCTTTCGGCCGACATGTCGCCAGTACGGCGACTGAAGCCGCCGGTCCTGCGTGCTTTCGGCTGGCTCGGTTGTGCTGCCGTGCTGTTGATGCTGCTTGCGGTCAACCGCGGCATCCGTCCCGACCTTGCCGAGCGTCTCCAGGATGCGGCCTTCGCGACCAGCATAGCCGCGACGATTGTTACGGGTATGCTTGCCGCGATCGCCGCCTTCCTGATCAGCCTGCCGGATCGGTCGCGTCTTTGGCTGCTCCTGCCGTTGCCGTCACTGGCGGTCTGGCTGTCGAATGTCGGCTATCAGTGCCTGACGCACTGGGTCGTCATCGGACCGGAGAGCATAAGTCCGGGCGAAGCGATGCGGTGTTTCTCGACGCTGGCATTGACTGGAATGCCGCTCTCGCTGCTGCTGGTGGTGATGCTCCGATACGCCGCGCCTCTGCGTCCGACGGCAGTCGCCGTGACCGGCAGCCTGGCGGTCGGCGCGCTGACGGCCGCTGCGCTGTCACTGTTCCACACCATCGATGCGTCCGCGATGATCCTGATGTGGAATATCGGAACGGCGCTGCTGTTTGCGGGGATCGCCGCCGTTTTCGGCCCAAGCACCATGGGGTGGGTAGCCAGTCGAATGAATTGACCCGGCGCGGCGCTCGTCGAGCATATCACAGCGCTGTGCCCCGGCTGTTGCATCGAGGCGCGGGTCTAACCTCGGTGCCGATCGCAGGACGGGAAGGTGAGGCGTGGCAGAATCGCTTCTGGAATAAACCAATCGGTAGGAATTGGTTCGTGCCTGTTTTCGCGGCTCTGATTTGTTCTTTGAGAACGAAGTGGAGTCAGATGCAGAACAAAACTGGCGACTCCAGCGCATTCAACGCTCCAGTGCGGTCGAATCGAACATGGGCTCGCTTGCGAGTCGCGAGACCGAGGTCGCGCCAGCCACAAAACGAAAAGACGCCCCGTTCGGAGCGCCTTTTGCTTGTCGCCTGATGTTCGGGCCGCTTAGCCCGAATAGTACATCTCGAACTCGACCGGGTGCGGGGTCATCTCGAAGCGGGCGACTTCGGTCATCTTCAGCTCGATGTAAGCGTCGATGAAGTCGTCGTCGAACACGCCGCCGGCCTTGAGGAAGCCGCGGTCCTTGTCGAGGTTTTCCAGCGCCTCGCGCAAGCTGCCGCAGACCGTCGGAATCTGCTTCAGCTCTTCCTTCGGCAGGTCGTAGAGGTCCTTGTCCATCGCCGGACCCGGATCGATCTTGTTCTTGATGCCGTCGAGGCCGGCCATCAGCATCGCGGCGAAGCCGAGATAGGGGTTGGCCATCGGATCGGGGAAGCGCACCTCGACGCGCTTGGCCTTCGGCGAAGCGGTGTAGGGGATGCGGCAGGAGGCCGAGCGGTTGCGCGCGGAGTAGGCGAGCAGCACGGGAGCCTCATAGCCCGGGACCAGACGCTTGTAGGAGTTGGTCGAGGGGTTGGTGAAGGCGTTGATCGCCTTGGCGTGCTTGATGATGCCGCCGATGTAGTGCAGGCAGGTCTCCGACAGGTCGGCATACTTGTTGCCGGCGAACACCGGCTTGCCGTCCTTCCAGATCGACTGGTGCACATGCATGCCCGAGCCGTTGTCGCCGAAGATCGGCTTCGGCATGAAGGTGGCGGTCTTGCCGTAGATGTGGGCGACCTGGTGGATGCAGTACTTGTAGATCTGCATGTGGTCGGCCATCAGCGTCAGCGTGTCGAACTTCATGCCGAGCTCGTGCTGGGCGGAGGCGACCTCGTGGTGATGCTTCTCGACCTTGACGCCCATCTTGGCCATGGCGCCCAGCATTTCCGAGCGCATGTCCTGCACCGAATCCTGCGGCGGGACGGGGAAGTAGCCGCCCTTGGTGCGGATTCGGTGGCCGAGATTGCCGCCTTCATATTCGGTGTCGGAGTTGGTCGGCAGCTCCGAGGAGTCGAGCCGGAAACCGGTCTTGTAGGGCTCGGCCGAATAGCGCACGTCGTCGAACACGAAGAACTCGGCTTCGGGGCCGACGAACACGCTGTCGCCCACGCCCATCGACTTCACCATGGCCTCGGCTTTCTTGGCGATGCCGCGGGGGTCGCGGTTGTAGGGCTCGCCGGTGGTCGGCTCGAGCACGTCGCAGGTGATGACCATGGTGGTCTCGGCGAAGAACGGGTCGATCGTCGCGGTGACCGGATCGGGCATCAGGCACATGTCGGACTCGTTGATCGCCTTCCAGCCGGCGATCGAGGAGCCGTCGAACATCGTTCCTTCAGCGAAGATGTCTTCATCGATCATGCTGACGTCGAACGTCACATGCTGCCACTTGCCGCGCGGATCGGTGAAGCGCAGGTCGACGTACTTGACGTCGTTGTCCTTGATCGATTTCAGGACGTCTTTGGCGGTCTTCATGCATACCCCTTTTGGCTCTGCGGGTCGGTTTCCAGATGAGCAAAATTATTCTCGCTCGGGCGAGTTTTGCGCGACCGCACAAACGAAATCAGGCCGCCGAAGCAGCCTTCATTCTAGTCGGAGTGTCGCAAAATTCGGGATAGCACCCGGCTCAGATAGCGTCCAGCCCGGATTCGCCGGTTCGGATGCGGATCGCCTCTTCGATGTTGGAGACGAAAATCTTACCGTCGCCGATGCGCCCGGTTTGGGCAGCGCGGCGGATCGCGTCGATGGCGCGCTCGACCAGATCGTCGCCGATCACGATCTCGATCTTCACCTTGGGCAGGAAATCGACGATGTATTCGGCGCCGCGGTAGAGCTCGGCGTGGCCCTTCTGCCGGCCAAAGCCCTTGGCTTCGGTCACGGTGATGCCCTGAAGGCCGACTTCCTGAAGCGCTTCCTTCACCTCGTCGAGCTTGAATGGCTTGATGATGGCTTCGATTTTCTTCACTGCGCGCCTCCCGGCCTTTCGAACAAATAGCAACGTCTTCGTCAGGATGCGCCTTCTTAACGCACGATCTTGTCTTCGCTATGCCGGGAGTCCTGACCTGTCCGGCAGCAACGGCCGGCCACACTCTGATAGTTGCCAGGAGCACGACGAACCGAAGCGGCTTCCTCGAAAGCAGGGTCTATGCCAAGTTGCAAATGCCCTGATTATTGGAGCGTTATCAGCCTTTTAACGTGCACCTCTGAGCAGTGGCGCGGGCTTGCACAAAATACCGAAGACTACGAAATAGGCAAACGGTTCAATATGTGTGCAGATCGATGTTCCCCAGGGTGGGGCGGCACTTAACATGCCTGTTGAAAAGGCGTTTGGACCAGGGAAGTGGCATGGAAGTTCTGACCACCGCTGAAATGCAGCGCGCCGACCAGCTCGCCATCGCGGCCGGCACGCCCGGCTTCAAGCTGATGCTGAGCGCGGGGCAGGCGGTCGCCGAGGTCGCCCAGGCGCTGGTAGAGGAGGGCCCGATCCTGATCGTGGCCGGGCCCGGCAACAATGGCGGTGACGGTTATGTCGCGGCCGCCGAGCTTGCCGCCCAGGGCCGCGAGGTCTCGGTGATCGCGATGTGCGAGCGCGACCAGCTCCAGGGCGACGCCGCCTCCGCCGCGCGCGGCTGGAAGCATCCGCTGCTGCCGTTCAATCCGCAGGCGATCGGGCGGCCCGCGCTGATCATTGACGCGCTGTTCGGCGCCGGCCTCAGCCGGCCCGTCGAGGGCGAGGCGCGCGCCATGATCGAGGCGATCAATGCCAACGGTGCCCCTGTGCTCGCGGTCGACCTGCCGAGCGGCATCAACGGCACCAGCGCGGCGGTGATGGGCGCGGCGGTGAACGCCACCGAGACCGTCACCTTCTTCCGCAAGAAACCGGCGCATCTGTTGCTGCCGGGGCGGATGCATTGCGGCCGGGTGCGCGTCGCCGACATCGGCATCGACGCGCAGGTGCTGGAGGAGATCGCGCCGCAGACCTTTGAAAACGATCCGGATGTCTGGGGCGCCGCATTCCCGGTGCCGCGGATCGACGGTCACAAATACGCGCGGGGGCATGTGCTGGCGGTCTCGGGCGACGCGGCCGCGACCGGCGCCGCGCGGCTCGCCGCGCGCGGCGCGCTGCGGGCAGGGGCGGGCCTCGTGACGCTGGCGAGCCCCCGCGATGCGCTTGCGATCAACGCGGCCGCGCTGACGGCGGTGATGGTTCGCCCCGTCGACACCGCGATCGAGTTCGGCGAGCTGCTCGGCGACAAGCGCTACAACACCTGCATCATCGGCCCCGGCGCGGGCGTCAGCGAGCGCACCTGCGATCTCGTCCACACCGCGCTCACGGCGCAGCGGCATCTCGTGCTCGATGCCGATGCGCTGACGAGCTTCGCCGCAACCCCCGAGCGGCTGTTCGAATCGATCAAGTCCTCTGGTGACAACGCGGTGGTGCTGACCCCGCACGAGGGCGAGTTTCCGCGCCTGTTCTCCGACCTCAGCAACAAGTTCCCGGGCCGCTCCAAGCTGGAGCGCGTGCGCGCCGCCGCCGAGCGCTGCGGCGCCGTGGTGCTGCTGAAGGGTCCCGACACCACCATCGCCGCCCCCGACGGCCGCGCCACCATCGCCGTCAACGCGCCGCCCTGGCTCGCCACCGCCGGCGCCGGCGACGTGCTCTCCGGCATCATCGCGGGCCTCCTGGCGCAGGGCGTGCCGGCATTCGAGGCCGCCAGCATCGGCGTCTGGATGCATGGCGAGGCGGCGAGCGAGGCGGGACCGGGGCTGATCGCCGAGGATCTCACCGAGACGCTGCCGGCTGTGCACCGGCGGATCTATGACGCGCTCGGGGTGGAGTACTGAGTTCGGACTGAGACTATGGATGCAGTGAGATGGTGGTGAAACTGACGAATTATGATCCAGCCGACGATCTACGGACGAAGGAAGCGATTGCTGCCTTTATGGACGAGGCGATGAAGACCGGAGACCAAGCCTACATCGCACACGCTCGCAGTGTCGTAGCCCGCGCACGGGCTGCGAAATCAAAACCGTAGCTCACTCCACCCCGTACCAGCGCACCCGTCGCGGTGCGGCCCAGTCGGTGGCGACGGATTCGAGCAGCCAGCGTCCGGGGGAGGTCGCGGCGAAGGCGATGCGCTGGGTCTGGCCGGGCTCGATCGCGAGCGTGTCGAGCCAATAGGGCTTCCAGCCGTCGTCGAGCCTGTCGAGCAGGCGGAAGGGGTGGCCGTGCAGGTGGAACACGGTCGCGATCGGGCCGGGGTTCTTCAGGGCCAGCACGACGGTGCGGCCAGCCTTGGCGCGGAAGATGGGAGCGGAGGCCGTGGAGAAGCTCGCCGGCCGGACCCAGCCGGCGTCTGCGGCGCCCAGCGCGACATCGAACCGCAGGGCGCCTTTCAGATCGAGCTTCTCGGGCAGGTCGTTAGGAGGCAGCGGCTGCGCCGGCAGCAGCGGCGCGCGCCGCTCCAGTGCGCCCGATATCGTGAGGCGGCCGACCTGGCGCGCCTCCTGGCCGTCATGGAGCAGCAACGCGGCCGATGTGGCCGCATCCACGAAGGCGTCGGCGCGTGCGCCCGGCGCCAGCACCAGGGCGCCATTGCGTGCGGAAAACGGCTCGGCCGGCTGCCCGTCCAGGGCCATTACACGGACATCGTGGCTTTCCAATTTGATTGCCAGAACAGTGCGTTG
>RXJC01000286.1 GCA_003963435.1 Bradyrhizobiaceae bacterium
TTGCTGTCGCAATATTCCTGGTTGCCCATCTCGCGCTGCTGATCGGACTGACGACGCCGGAGAAGTTCGTCTTCGACGAGGTGCACTACGTGCCGGCCGCCCGGCAGATGCTGGCGCCGGCGATGTCGCAGCCGATGCTCAATCCAATGCACCCGCCGCTGGCCAAGGAGCTGATCGCGGCCTCGATCGCGGCGTTTGGCGACAACGCGCTCGGCTGGCGCTATCCCGCGACGTTGTTCGGGGCACTGGCGATCGTCGCGATCTATCTGTGCGGCCTCGCACTGTTCGCCGCGCAAGGGCCCGCGATCGCCGCGGCGCTGATCGCTGGCCTCAACCAGATGCTGTACGTGCAGGCGCGCATCGCCATGCTCGACATCTTTGCGCTCGGCTTCGGCCTGCTCGCGACCGCCGCCTTCATGCACGGGTTTCGACGGCAGCGGCCGCAGCCGCTGTTTGCGCTCGCCGGCATCCTGTTCGGCCTTGCAGCGGCCTGCAAATGGAGCGGCCTGTTCCCGCTCGGCGTCTGCATCGTCGTCGTTGCGGCGATCCGCCTGATGCAGGGCTGGCGCACCCTGTTCGCCGACGCGAAGCCGGACGACTGGTATCGGCCGGACCTCTGGCCCGACCTGAGGCTGCATCATTTCGTGCTGTGCTTCGCGGTCCTGCCCGGCGTGGCCTATCTCGCCGCTTTCATTCCGCTCTATGGATTGTCGCTGCCGGACCTGATCGAGGCGCAGCGCCGCATCTTCGCCGACAACACCACGACCGCGATCGCGGGGCACACCTATATGAGCGCGTGGCCGTCCTGGCCGTTGCTCGCGCGCCCGGTGTGGTTCCTGTTCGACAAGATCACGGACGACAACGTCGCTGCGGTCGTCTTCCTCGGCAATCCCCTGGTGTTGTGGCCGGCCCTGCTCGCGCTCGCGCTGGTGCTGCGCGATTTCGTCGTTCAGCGCCGGTGGGACGCGTTCCTGATCGCGGCGTTCTATTTCGGTCCCTGGCTCGCCTGGGCGTTGCTGCCGCGCACGCTGGGCTTCATCTACTATTATCTGCCCGCCGCCACCGCGGCCTCGCTCGCACTGGTCTATGTGCTGCGGCGGGACGGTCTGCCGCGCTGGCTGCTTTGGGCCTATGTCGGTGTTGCCGCGATCGGCTTTGCGGTCATGCTGCCGATCTCCGCGGCCTTTATCGGCACCTCGATGCGGACCTTCGGGCGGCTGATGCTGTTCCAGAGCTGGATATGACAACGCCGCCTGCCGGGGCGGCAGGCGGCGTGCTCGCGGGGTGATGGCCGCTTACTTCGCGGCGGTCTTGGTGTCCATGTTCACGACCTGGACGCGGCGGTTGATCGGATCGGCGCCGTTGGCGGTGTCCTTCAGCTTGGTCTTGCCGTAGCCGACAGTGACGAGATCCGTGCCGTTGAGACCGTAGTTCTGCACCAGGTACTTCTTGATGGTGTCGGCGCGCCGCTCGGAGAGCCCTTGATTGTACTCTTCGCCGCCGATCGCGTCGGTATGGCCAGCGACCACGAAGGTCGAGCCCTTGAGCGCCGGGTCGGACAGTGCCTTGCCGAGCGCCTGCACCGCCGGCACCGAGGTCTTGGCGATGTCGGCCGAATTGTAGTCGAACTGGATCTCCAGATCGATCTTCGGCTTGGTTGCGGCCAGTTCGGCGATCTGCTCGCGCTCGCCCGTCGAGAGCGAGCGGGTCGAGCGGTTGCGCACGGTGTTCAGGAAGCTCGCTTCCTTGGCCTGCTCCTTGGCCTGCGCGGTCGTGTCGGCCTGCGGACCGACGGACAGGCCGCGGGTCGCCGGTTTCGGCTTCAGCGCATCCAGGATCTGGCCAGTGGTGAGGTTGTTGTCGCCGGCCAGAGCCAGGCTCGCCGTCATCGACAGCACGGCGGAAAGGGTCATCGCCTTCAGTCCAAAGTACTTATTGAAACGGGTCATTGTGGTATCCTCGCTGTTACGCCTGATAGCGATTTGATGCTGCGAGCATAGGGTCGGTTCAAAAGCCCTGATGTGATCTTGGTCACGGTGGCTTGCAGCCGCATCCAGGCTCATCCTAGCGCATTTCCCGGCTTCCCGGCGTCGGACCGCCGTGTTTCGCGGCCGTTCCGGGGATGGCGCTGATCGTGCCAAGAGCAGTGGTCGCGCTCGCCGCGGCGCGCGTTCAGGCGGCGGCGGTCCCTGCGTGATTGAAATCACGTTGAGTTGCGCGGACCTCTGGCCCGGCAGCCCGTCATTGCACCGCAGCAAGAAAATTGTCTTCTCCGCGAAACGTCAGCGCGAGAGAATGCGTAACTGCGAAGGCCGGCATGACGCCGGTTTCGTTCTACGGAGGAGACGTTTCGATGAAGACCTTGCTCACCGCCGCTGCCTTTGTCGCGTTCACACTTTCGCTGTCGCCTGCATCCGCCGCGATGATGGCGTGCACCAAGGACAACATGATGAAGTCCGCCGCGATGATGGGCGGCACGCCCGACACGCCGGCCA
Source organism: Bradyrhizobiaceae bacterium (assembly GCA_003963435.1). GTDB lineage: Bacteria > Pseudomonadota > Alphaproteobacteria > Rhizobiales > Xanthobacteraceae > Bradyrhizobium. Next base: position 2,496 of record RXJC01000286.1, read on the forward strand.
AGATGGCGTCGAACAAGGAAATGGCCATGGCCAACACCGACATGAGCAATGGCAAGATGAAGAGCGCCTGCATGCATTACATGAAGTCGCAGAAGGCCATGATGGCGAAGTAGGTCTGGGCGACGCCGAACGGCCGCGCTGTCAGCAGCTGGCAGCGCGGCTTTTTCGTTGCCGCTTCTTGTCGGCTGCTTTCTCCCGGCGCGAATCCCGCTACATTGCGTTCTGCAATGTCACCTACGCCCAAACCTTTTCCCCTCACCACGACACAGGCCCGGCAGATCTGGCTGCGCGCCCAGCGGCTCGACGAGCGCGCGCCGTTCGGCGAGGGAGCACAGGCTGTCGCCGACGCGGTTGCTCATCTCGGCTATGTGCAGATCGACACCATCAACGTCATCGAGCGCAGCCACCACCACATCCTGTTCAGCCGCATCCCGTCCTATCGCCGCGCCGATCTGCGTCAGGCCCAGAGCGTCGACAAAAGCATCTTCGAATACTGGACGCACGCGCTCTCCTACGTGCCGACGAGCGACTTCCCCTTGTTCCGGCCGGCGATGCGCGAGCATCAGCGCGAGGGCCACAGATGGTTCGCCTCGGTGAACCCCGCCGACACGCGCAAGGTGATGCGATTGCTGCGCGTCGGCCCGCTGACGATCCGCGACATCGACGACGACGTGCTGGTCGAGAAGGAGCACCTGTGGCAGAGCCGCAAGCCCTCCAAGCGGGCGTTGCAACTCGCCTTCTATACCGGCGCGGTGACCGTCAGCGAGCGGCAGGGAATGCTCAAGACCTACGAGCTGATGACGCGCCATTTCGGCTGGGACAAGCTGCCGAGGTCGGCCTCGGCAAGGGAGATCACGGCCTATCTGCTCGACCGCGCCTTGCGGTCGCAAGGTGTGGTGAGCCTCGACTCCATCTGCCACCTCGACGCGCCCCGCAAGAAGGCGGTGGCCGGCCTGATCGCCTCCCGTGTCCGCCGCGGGGAGCTCGTGCCTGTTGCGGTCGATGGCGCCGGCAAGCAGGAGCACTGGGCGGCGCCGGCCGTGCTCGAGGCGAACGGTGAGGCGGTCTCGCCTGATCTCGTCCACATCCTCTCGCCGTTCGATCCCCTGATCATCCAGCGCAAGCGCACCAATCTCATCTTCGGCTACAACCATTTGTTCGAGGCCTATGTGCCGAAGGCCAAACGCAAGCTCGGCTATTTCGCGCTGCCGGTCCTGGTCGGCGACGAGATCGTCGCCGCGCTCGATCTGAAGACCGACCGGCAGGCGAAGAAGCTCCTGATGCAGAAATGGACCTGGGTCGGGCAGGGCAAGAAGATTGCGGGCCGCAAGGAGCTCAAGCGCCAGATCGAGGACGAGCTCGATCGGTTCGAGCGGTTTCAACTTGCGGAGTGAGATTCGGCATCGGCCTTGTAGGGTGGGCAAAGGCGCGTTAGCGCCGTGCCCACCATCTGCTTGTGGTGGGCACGCTTCGCTTTGCCCACCCTGCGAGAGCACACGTTGTGGCGAGTTGATCGACCAAAACGCCGAACGCAATCCCGATCGCATAGGCCACCAGATTCCACAGCGAGAAGATGCGCCCGAGCAGCAGCGCGCCGGCCGTCGTCAGCCGGAACGCGTCGAGCCAGGGCGTGTGCACCAGCCGGGAGAACTCGACCGTCGTCGCGATGATCATCGCAATGAGGGTGAGCTGGCTCCGCGGGAGGCGCGGCAGCAAAGTCCCGACCAGCAGAAACACCATGGTAGCCCATAGCAGCGAGCCGCCATACTTCACGGCGAACGCAGGCAGCCCGAGCGGGAAGCCGTACCAGCGCAAGGAGAGTCCGCAGGCGATGACAATCAGCGCGAGGGCGGCGCGGATCAGCGATGTCCGGAGCGGTGCGATGGCTTGATCCGGCTGCGTCCCGTGCATTGCTCGCTCCATTGACTCTTTGCCCGCGATGCTCAAAACCGCCGTCAGCCCACAAGAACAACAACCGGGGGAAGCCATGAGCCAGACCACCACCTATGCCGGTTCCGCCGGCGGCGCCAAGAACTTCAACAAGTCGGAAATCGAGACCTCGACCATCCGCGCCATCTCCTGGCGCCTGATTCCCTTCCTGGTGCTGGCCTACTTCTTCTCCTATCTCGACCGCGTCAATCTCGGCTTCGCCGCGCTGACCATGAACGCCGAGCTGAAGTTCACGCCGCTGATCTTCTCCTGGGGGGCCGGCATCTTCTTCATCGGCTATTTCATCTTCGAGGTGCCGAGCAATCTGGCGCTGGAGAAGTTCGGCGCCAGCCGCTGGATCGCGCGCATCATGGTGACCTGGGGCATCATCTCGGCGCTGATGGCGATGGTCAGCGGCGTGACCAGCTTCTACGTGCTGCGCTTCCTGCTTGGCGTTGCCGAGGCCGGCTTCTTCCCCGGCATTATCCTCTATCTCACCTATTGGTATCCGGCCGAATATCGCGCGCGTTTCCTTGCGGCCTTCGCCATCGCCGTGCCGGTCTCGACCGTGATCGGCGCGCCGATCTCGGGCCTGTTGCTCGGCCTCGACGGTGCGATGGGCCTGAAGGGCTGGCAGTGGCTGTTCATCATCGAGGGCATCCCCTCGGTGCTGCTCGGCGTCGTCACCTGGTTCTACCTCACCGACAAGCCGGAGAAGGCGGACTGGCTGTCGGCCGAGCAGAAGGCATGGCTGAAGGCGAAGCTCGATTCGGAGATCGCCGCCAAGCAGGCGGCGAAGCATGTCTCGCTCGGCGAGGCGTTGTCCTCGCCCAAGGTGATCGCGCTCAGCCTGATCTATTTCGGCTTCGTCGGCGCGCTCTACGGCATGCAGTTCTGGCTGCCGCAGATCGTGAAAGCCTTCGGCCTCACCAACGCGCAGACCGGTTTCGTCACCGCGATCCCCTATCTGTTCGGGACCATCGCGATGATCCTGTGGGCGCGGCATTCGGATGCGACGCGCGAGCGCGTGTTCCATGTCGGCGCGCCGCTGCTGCTCACCGCCGTCGCGCTCGGCGTCTCCAGCTACCTGACCGACCCGACCATGACGATGGTGGTGCTGACGATCGCGGCGATCGGCGTGTTTTGCTGCTTCGGTGTGTTCTGGACCCTGCCGACTGCCTGGCTCTCCGGCACCGCGGCGGCCGGTGGCATCGCCCTGATCAACTCGATCGGCAACCTCGCCGGCTTCGGCGGGCCGTATCTGATCGGCTGGGTCAAGGAAGCCACGGGGCAGACCTCGACCGGTCTCTTGGTGCTCGCCGTGCTGCCCTTGATCGCCGGCATCTTGGTGTTCATCGGCGGCCACGACAGCAAGCACGAGTTCGCCGGGCAGGAGCGGTAAGGGAGGGTAGCTTTGTTGAGGGGCAAGGGCGCGCTCGCGTGCGCGCCGTTCCCACCATCTTTCCCTGCCGCGCCGAGTTGGTGGGCCCGCTCCGCTTGGCCCACTCTACAATTGCACCTTCCTGGAAACCACCTCCCGCTCCTTACCATCCCTTAACGATCACGCATTCCTGATGACTGACGATTATTGACTTTCATCAGTGATTAGTCGACATTCCTCTCATTCGAGCTGCAGGAGTGTCCTTCGATGTTCGTCCGGTCGGTTTTGTCGAGCTATTCCAGGCTGTTGGCAGGTGTGTCGCTGGCCCTGATGGCGGCTAGCCTCGCCGGGTGCAATGACACCGTTGCCGAAAAGGCCGAGCCGCCGCGGCCGGTTCTGGTCGCGACCGCGCATTATGATGCCGAGACGCCGGAGCGCAGCTTCGTCGGCACCATCAGGCCCCGGATCGAGAGTGACCTGGGCTTCCGTGTCGCCGGCAAGGTCGCAAAGCGCCTGGTCGAGGTCGGCCAGACTGTCGAAATCGGCCAGCCGCTCGCGACCCTCGACGAGATCGATTTGAAGCTCCAGGCCGAGCAGGCCGCCGCCGAGCAGACCGCGGCAACCGGTGTGCTGGCCCAGGCCGCCGCCGCCGAGCAGCGCGCCAAGGATTTGAAGGCCAAGGGCTGGACCACCGACGCGCAGATGGATTCGAGCCGCGCCGCCGCGGACGAAGCCCGCGCCCGCCTGAACCGCGCCGAGCGCGCGCTCGAACTGAGCAAGAATTCCCTTTCCTACGCGACGCTCGTTGCCGACGCCCGTGGCGTCGTCACCGCAACGCTGATCGAGCCCGGCCAGGTGGTCGCCGCGGGCCAGGCTTCGATCCGCGTCGCCCGCTTTGCCGAAAAGGAAGCGGTCGTCGCGATCCCTGAGACGCTGGTTGGACGCGCCAAGTCGGGCGTCGCCAGCGTCACTCTTTGGTCTGAGCCGGACAAGAAGTACGCAGCCAAGCTGCGCGAGATCGCGCCGACGGCGGATCCCGCGACGCGCACCTATCTGGCAAAATTCTCGCTGCCCGAGGCCGACGACAGTGTCGCGCTCGGAATGACCGCGACACTGACGCTGTCGGACGCCGCCACCGAGCGCGTCGCACGGTTGCCGCTGTCGGCGCTGTTCAACGAAGGCGGCAAGCCGTCCTTCTACGTGGTCGACGATAACGGCGCGCTCACGTTGAAGCCGGTGGTGGTGAAGTCCTACGAGAGCAACGACGTGATCATCACCAGTGGCGTGGAAGAGGGCGCCAAGATCGTCGCCCTCGGCGTCCAGAAGCTCGATCCGGGCCAGCGGGTGCGGATCGTGTCGTCACTGTCCTTTTAGTCCCAGTCATTCCGGGATGGTCCGAAGGACCAGACCACAGGTGCGCAATTGCGCACCGGGGAATCTCGAGATTCCGGGTTCGCCCTGCGGGCGCTCCGGAATGACGAGAGAAGAATGAGTTACGTCGTGTGAGGTGAGTTTCGGCCTTTGTCCCTAAGCAAAGGCTGAAGCGGCGAAGCGATCCAGAACCTGCCCAGCCCCCTGGATTGCTTCGCTGCCTCGCGACGACGGTTGAACTGAGCGGCTGTCGTTTTTGCAACTGGATCGTCTTTCGGAGAGAGCGATGAAGCGCTTCAACCTTTCGGCCTGGGCCGTCAGCCATCCGACGCTGGTTCTCTTCCTGATGCTCGTGCTCGGCGTCGCCGGCTTCTTCTCCTACGAGAAGCTCGGCCGCGCCGAGGATCCGTTCTTCACGGTGAAGGTGGTCAACGTCTCCGTGATCTGGCCCGGCGCGACCGCGCAGGAGATGCAGACCCAGGTCGCCGATCCCATCGAGAAGAAGATCCAGGAGCTGCCCTATTTCGAGAAGGTGCAGACCTACTCCAAGCCCGCCTTCACCGCGCTCCAGGTGACCTTCCGCGACAACACGCCGCCGAAGGACGTGCCCTATCTCTTCTATCTCCTGCGCAAGAAGCTGGTCGACGTGCAGGGCCAGTTGCCGTCCGGCATCCTCGGGCCCGTCGTCAACGACGAGTTCTCCGACGTCGATTCCATCCTCTACATGATGACCGGCGACGGCGCCGACTATGCCCAGCTCAAGAAGGTCTCCGAAGGCTTCCGCCAGCGCCTGCTGAAGGTGCCCGGGGTGACCAAGGTCGACATGTACGGCAACCAGGACGAGCGCATCTTCGTCGAGTTCAGCCACGCCAAGCTCGCCACCCTCGGCATCACGCCGCAGGCGCTGTTCGATTCGCTCGCCAAGCAGAACAATGTGACGCCGGCCGGCACGGTCGAGACCTCCTCGCAGCGCGTGCCGCTGCGCGTCACCGGCGCGCTCGACGGTGCCAAGGCCGTCGCCGAGACGCCGGTCGAGAGCAATGGCCGCGTCTTCCGCCTCGGCGATATCGCCACCGTCACCCACGGCTATGTCGATCCCCCGAGCTTCGTCGTCCGCCAGGAAGGCAAGGCCGCCATCGGCATCGGCGTCGTCACCGCCAAGGGCGCCAACATCCTCGAGCTCGGCAAGGAGGTCGAGAAGGCGACGGCCGAGTTCATGAAGGCCGTGCCGCAGGGCATCGACGTCAAGCTGATCGCCGACCAGCCCAAGGTGGTCGAGCACGCGGTCGGCGAGTTCGTGCATTCCTTCATGGAAGCGCTCGTCATCGTGCTGTTCGTCTCGTTCCTGGCGCTGGGCTGGCGCACCGGAATCGTGGTCGCGCTGTCGGTGCCTTTGGTGCTCGGCATCGTCTTCATCGTCATGAACACGATGTCGCTCGACCTGCACCGCATCACGCTCGGCGCGCTGATCATCGCGCTCGGCCTGCTCGTCGACGACGCCATCATCGCGGTCGAGATGATGGTGGTGAAGATGGAGCAGGGCTGGGATCGCATGCGGGCGGCGTCGTTTGCCTGGGAATCTACTGCGTTTCCGATGCTCACGGGAACGCTGGTCACGGCCGCTGGCTTCCTCCCCATCGGCTTTGCCAATTCGGCGGTCGGCGAATATGCCGGCAGCATCTTCTGGATCGTGGCGATCGCGCTGGTCGCCTCCTGGTTCGTCGCGGTGATCTTCACGCCCTATATCGGCGTCAAGCTGCTGCCGGAGATGAAGGCGCATCACAACCACGATCCGCACGCGGTCTACGAGACCCGGATGTATCGGGGCCTGCGTGCCATCGTGCAATGGTGCGTCAACCACCGCATCACAGTGGTGGCCGCCACCGTCGGCGTCTTCATCGCCTCGATCGTCGGGTTCGGCCATGTCCAGCAGCAATTCTTCCCGCTGTCGGAGCGGCCTGAGCTGTTCTTCCAGCTCCGCCTGCCGGAGGGCACCGCCTTCAACGTCACCGAGAAGGCGGTGAAGAAGGCCGAGACCCTGCTGAAGGACGACAAGGACATCGAGACCTATACGTCCTATGTCGGCCAGGGCTCGCCGCGCTTCTGGCTCGGCCTCAATCCGCAGCTGCCGAACGAGGCCTTTGCCGAGATCGTCATCGTCGCCAAGGGCGTCGAGGCGCGCGAGCGCATCAAGGCCAAGATCGAGAACGCCGCTGCCGAGGGCTTCCTGTCCGAGGCGCGCGTGCGCGTCGACCGCTTCAACTTCGGCCCGCCCGTCGGTTTCCCCGTGCAGTTCCGTGTGATCGGCCCCGACGCCAACAAGGTGCGCGAGATCGCCTATCAGGTCCGTGACGTCATGCGGCAGAACAAGAGCGTCAAGGACGTCCAGCTCGACTGGAACGAGCAGTCGCCCTACCTGAAGCTCGTCGTCGACCAGGACCGCGCCCGCGCCATGGGCCTGACGCCGCAGGACGTCTCACAGGCGCTCGCGATGCTGATCTCGGGCGCGCAGGTCACGACCATCCGGGACGGCATCGAGAAGGTGGCCGTGGTCGCCCGTGCGATCCCGTCCGAGCGCCTCGACCTCGGTGGCGTCGGCGACCTCACCATCACCTCGCGCAACGGTGTCGCCGTGCCGCTGCAGCAGATCGCCAAGATCGAATATTCGCACGAGGAGCCGATCATGTGGCGGCGCAACCGCGACATGGCGATCACCGTGCGCTCCGACGTCGTCGATGGTGTGCAGGCGCCCGACGTGACCAACCAGATCACGCCGAAGCTGAAGCCGATCAAGGACCATCTCGAACCGGCCTACCGCATCGAGGCGGGCGGCGCGTTCGAGGAATCCGCCAAGGGCAACGCCTCGATCTTCATCCTCTTCCCTGTCATGGTCATGGTGAT
>RXJC01000598.1 GCA_003963435.1 Bradyrhizobiaceae bacterium
CGGCGCGCCTTCGCGCAGCGCCTTCAGGGTTTCGTAGACGGCCTGCGTCGCCGCGGCGATCGGTGCATGGCCCTGCAGCGCGATGCGGACGCGCTGGCTTGCGAGGTAATCGACCGCGCTCAAATCCTCCGGCGCGCCGCCAAGCACGATCGGCAGGCGCGTCGCCGATGCGACCGCTTCCAGCTCCGCGCGCGACTTGATGCCGGTGAAGAACAGCGCATCGACCCCGGCGGCTTCATAGGCCCTGGCGCGGCGGATCGCGTCCTCGATCGAGGTGATCGAGGCAGCGCCCGTGCGCCCCATGATGACCAGCGAGGCATCGCTGCGGCCATCGAGCGCGGCCTTCATCTTGCCGACGCCCTCCTCAAGCGAGATCAGCTGCATCTTCGCCTCACCGAACGCGGCCGGCAGCAACGTGTCCTCGATGGTCAGGCCGGCGGCACCGGCCGCCTCCAGCTCCTGCACGGTGCGGCGGACATTGAGTGCATTGCCATAGCCGTGATCGGCATCGACCAGCACAGGCAGCGCAGAGGCGCGCGACATCCGCCGCATCTGCTCGCAAAGCTCGGTGAGCGTGATCAGCGCGATATCGGGATCGCCGAGCACGGCGAGCGAGGCGACCGAACCGCCGAACATGCCCATGGGAAAGCCGAGGTCCTCGGCGATGCGGATCGAGATCGCGTCATAGACCGAGCCGGGATGGACGCAAGCTGCACCCGACAGGACGGAGCGCAGTTTCTCGCGGCGGGAACGAAAGGCCATGGGCAGTGTCTCGGTTAGGTCACGAACGCCGCAACATACTCCGTCATTGCGAGCGAAGCGAAGCAATCCAGAAATGCGTCCGCGGAGACAGTCTGGATTGCTTCGTCGCGAAGGGCTCCTCGCAATGACGGAGCCTGGGGGAAAGGCCGCCCACCCCGCTCACGCTTTACGCAAACTCCAGGATCAGCGCGTCCACCGCAAGCGTCGCACCGGCGGCGGCGTGGATCTTCTTGACGGTGCCGTCCTGCTCGGCGCGCAGCACGTTCTGCATCTTCATGGCTTCGACCACCGCGAGCGTCTCGCCGGCCTTGACCTCCTGCCCCTCACTCACCGCGATCGAGACCACGAGGCCGGGCATCGGGCAGAGCAGCTTCTTGCCGGTGTCGGAGGCCGTCGTCACCGGCATCAGCCGCGCCGAGGTGGCTTCCGTTTCGGTCCAGACATAAACCGGCACCTCGACGCCCTGATGCGCGAGGCGGACGCCGTTCGGGATCGGCCGGGCCTGCACCGCGACGAACTGGCCGTCGATGGTGCCCTGCCAGACCGGATCGCCCGGCTTCCATGGCGACTGCAAGAGATGCGCGTTGCCGGCCTTGCCGTCGGCATCGATGAAGCGGATCGCGATCGCCTCGCCCTCACGTCCGACCTCGAGCTGGATCTCCTGGCGGTCGAGCCAGACTGCGCGGCGGCGCTCGCGCTGCACGACGCGGCCGCCCATCTGGCCGGAGATCTGCCGCTTGCGCTCGCCCAGCACGTGATCGATGGCGGCGCCGACCGCGGCGATGCGACGGGCGACCTCGCCTTCGGGCACGCGGACCGCAAAACCCTTGGGGAATTCCTCGGCGATGAAGCCGGTCGAGAGCCGGCCCTCGCGCCAGCGCGGATGATGCATCAGCGCCGACAGGAACGGGATGTTGTGGCGGATGCCGTCGACATAGAACGAGTCGAGTGCAGTTGCCTGCGCCTCGATCGCGGCCGCGCGCGAGGGCGCATGGGTGACGAGCTTGGCGATCATCGGATCGTAATGGATCGAGATCTCGCCGCCCTCCTGCACGCCGGTGTCGTTGCGGATGGTGATGCCGTCGTGGCTGGCTTCCGCCGGCGGACGGTACTTCACCAGACGCCCGATCGAGGGCAGGAAGTTGCGGAACGGGTCTTCCGCATAGAGGCGCGATTCCACCGCCCAGCCCGTCAGCGTGACGTCCTTCTGCGCGATGGCGAGCTTCTCGCCGGCGGCAACGCGGATCATCTGCTCGACGAGGTCGATGCCGGTGACGAGCTCGGTGACGGGATGCTCGACCTGCAGACGCGTGTTCATCTCCAGGAAGTAGAAGCTCTTGTCCTGTCCGGCGACGAACTCGACGGTGCCGGCGGAATCGTAGTTCACGGCCTTGGCCAGCGCGACCGCCTGCTCGCCCATCTTGCGGCGCGTGGCCTCGTCGAGCAGCGGCGACGGCGCCTCCTCGATGACCTTCTGGTTGCGGCGCTGGATCGAGCATTCGCGCTCGCCGAGATAGATGACGTTGCCGTGCTTGTCGCCCAGCACCTGGATCTCGATGTGGCGGGGATCGACGATGAACTTTTCGATGAAGACGCGGTCGTCGCCGAACGAGGCCTTCGCTTCCGCCTTGGCAAGCCCAAATCCCTCCTCGACCTCCTGGGTCGAGTAGGCGATGCGCATGCCCTTGCCGCCGCCGCCGGCAGAGGCCTTGATCATCACGGGATAGCCGATCGCGTCGGCGATCTTGACCGCATGCTTGGCGTCTTCGATCACGCCGAGAAAGCCCGGCACGGTCGAGACGTCGGCGTTCGCCGCCGCCTTCTTGGATTCGATCTTGTCGCCCATCGCCGCGATCGCGCCGGGGTTCGGGCCAATGAAGACGATGCCCGCGGCTTCCAGCGCGCGCGGAAATGCCTCGCGCTCGGACAGGAAGCCGTAGCCGGGATGCACAGCTTGCGCGCCCGTCTTGCGGCAGGCCTCGACGATCTTCTCGATCACCAGGTAGCTCTCGGCCGCCGCAGGCGGGCCGATCAGCACGGCCTCGTCGGCCATCTCGACATGGAGGGCGTCGCGGTCGGCCTCGGAATAGACCGCAACCGTTTCAATTCCCATCTTGCGAGCGGTCTTGATGACCCGGCAGGCGATTTCGCCGCGATTGGCGATCAGGATGCGTTTGAACATGCTTTTCTTGAGTCTCGACCTTGGGCGGGACCCTTCCCTGGCCGTTGGAGCCTATCGGGACGGGCCGTGTGGCTTCCGTGGTACATCAAAATGGGCCGGAGGCAACGGTCTAAATCCGGCCGTTCTGGCGTACCAGCACAAGACCGATACGGGCTTGGCAAGCCTCTAGGGACCTCCCGGGGCGTCCTGGGCCTTCCTGGCCTTGGCCACGTCCCTGACCAGGTCGTGAATGAAACCGAGCTTGCGCACCACCGCGGGCGACAAAATGAAGGGATAGAGGTCGCGCAGACCCATGGCGCGGTTGACGCTGTTCATGGCGAAGGTGAAGGGCAGCCATGCGTTCACCAGCGCATCGACATCGCGTGCCTCGTAGGGGTTGAAACGGATCCGCGCCGTCAACTCTCCGTCGCGGTCGACCTTGGGGCGCACCTCCATGCCGAACTCGCCCGCCATCTCCAAAGCATCCACAATATGGAGGTAGTGCGCCCAGGTCTCGGCGAAGTCTTCCCAGGGATGCATGGTGGCGTAGGCCGAGACGTAGTTCTGCTGCCAGTCCGGCGGCGCGCCTTCGGCATAGTGACGCTGCAAGGCCTGGCCGTAATCGGCGGAATCATCGCCGAAAACAGCGCGGCATTCATCGAGCTTATGGCCGCCCAGCACCAGCACGTCCCAGAAATAATGCCCGACCTCGTGGCGGAAATGCCCGAGCAGCGTGCGGTAGGGCTCGCCCATCTCGAGCCGGCGCCGCTCGCGCTCGATGTCGTTGGTCTCGGTCAGTGCGATCGTGATCAGGCCGTTGTCGTGGCCGGTCATGACCCTCTCTCCGCTTTGCGGATCGTCGGCGAGGAAATTGAAGATCAGGCCGTGCTCGGAGTCGTCCTGCCGGGTCCGGAGCGGCAGCTTCCAACGGATCAGGGAGTAGAACAGACGGTGTTTCGCCACCTCCAGTTCGCGCCAGCCGGCGAGCTGGGCGGGGTCCGACAAATCCGGCACGATGCCGTTGTGGCGGCAGGCCCGGCAATAGCCGTTGCCCTCGCCTGGATCCGTCAGCCAGTTGCAGGCGTCGTACTCGGCATTCCGGCATAGCATCCGGCTTTCGCCCTTGCCCGCCAGGATCTTCCAGGCCTCACCGGCGGGCTCGATCGCCGACATCGTCTCCTGCTCCGGCAGGAAGGCGACCCGATGACCGCAGCGTTCGCAGGCACGGTTCTCGAAATAGAGGACGTTGCCGCAGGCCTGGCAGACAAAGAGCTTCAAGATTTAGCCTCTTCGGAAAGAGAAAGTTGCGCATGAGGGTCGGCAGCGCCTCGCAGATACGCGTACCGACGCTCATCGTTCCAAGGATTGGAACAAATAACCGGCCCCGGCGTTCGCTCATACCCGCCAAGCTTCGGTTGAGCGGCACCTTTCTCGGTTATTCCCTTTTGAGCAATGGCTATCGCGCTTTGTCTGTGTGAATATCGGTTCGGCACGTGCGCTCACGCATCACAACGGCCGACACCTTGAACGACCCTTTGCCCGAGACCGTCGCGGCCGAAAGGCTGCGCCAACACCTCGAAGAAATCGCGCGCGAGCGCGACAATGCCTATCGCGCGCTCCAGGAACGCGAGGCCGAGCTGGCGCGCATCCAGCGCATCGCCAAGGTCGGCGGCGTCGAGGTCGATTTCCGCGAAGGCTTCAAGAACCGCCGCTCGCCCGAATATCTGATCATCCACGGCCTGCCGCCGGAAGCGGCCGAGGAGACGCACGAGGATTGGGTCAATCGCATCCATCCCGATGACCGCGACGCCACCGTCAAGCACTTCATCGACGCGCTCGCCGGCAGCAGCGAAGACTACACGGCCGAGTACCGCATCATCCGCCCCAGTGACGGCGAGACCCGCTGGATCCGGGTGGTCGCCAAGATCGAGCGCGACAAGGACGGCCGCGCCATCCGCCTCGTCGGCGCCCATATCGACATCACCGATCAGGCGCTTGCGCGCGAGACCTTGCGCGAAAGCGAGGAGCGCTTCCGGCTGATCGCCGACAGCGCGCCGGTGCCGATCTGGGTGACCAAGCTCGACCGCAAGCGGTCCTTCGCCAACCAGGCCTATGTCGACTTCGTCGGCCTGCCCTACGATCAGGCCATCGACTTCGACTGGCGCAAGGTGCTGCATCCCGACGACCTGCCGCACGTGCTGCAGCAATCGGTCCAGGGCGAGGCCTCGCTCAAGCCCTTCGTGCTCGAAGCGCGCTACAAGAACGCCAGCGGCGAATGGCGCTGGCTGCGCTCGGAATCGCAGCCGCGCTGGGACCCGACCGGCAAGCATATCGGCTTCATCGGCGTCGCCCACGACATCACCGTCGCCAAGCAGGCCGAGATCGAGCTGCGCAAGCTCAACGAGACATTGGAAGAACGCATCGCCGAGCGCACGGCCGAGCTCGAGGCCAACGAGTCCCGGCTGCGCGCCATCCTGGCCACCAGCAACCAGTATCAGGGCCTGGTCAACCTCAAGGGCGAATTGCTCTACGCCAACCGCACGGCGCTCGACGGCATCAAGGCGAGCGCCGCGGACGTGATCGGAAAGCCGTTCTGGGACACGCCCTGGTTCACCGGCACAGACGGCATGAGCGCCACGGTGCGCGAAGCCTTCGATGCCGTGCTCAAGGGTGCACCCGTGCGGCTGGAGATGCGGTTGCGCCTGCCCATCGGCGAGCGCGATTTCGATTTCGGCATGCGTCCCGTGCTCGATCGCCACGGCAACATCACCGGCGCCGTCCCTGAAGCGGTCGACATCACCGAGCGCCGGCGCGGCGAGGAAGCGCTGCGGCAGTCGCAGAAGATGGAGGCGATCGGCCAGCTCACCGGCGGCGTCGCGCACGACTTCAACAATCTCCTCACCATCATCCGCTCCGCCACCGATTTCCTGCGCCGCCGCGAGCTGCCGGAAGAGCGCCGCCGCCGCTATGTCGACGCCATCTCCGAGACGGTCGAGCGTGCTTCCAAGCTGACCGCCCAGCTTCTGGCCTTCGCGCGCCGGCAGCCGCTGAAGCCGCAGATCTTTAACGTCGGCAGCCAGGTCGAGGGCGTCGCGCAACTGGTCCGGCCGCTGGTCGGCGGCCGTATCGAAATCGCGGTGGAAGTTCAGGACGTCGACTGCTTCACCGTCGCCGACATCGCCCAGTTCGAGACCGCGCTGATCAACCTCGCCATCAACGCCCGCGACGCCATGGAGGGCGAAGGCCGCCTCACCATCGCCGTGCGCAAGGTTCGGGGCATCCCTCACCTGCGCGCCCAATCGGCACGCGGCGGCGACTATGTCGCGATTTCCGTCACCGATACCGGCAGCGGCATCGCCCCCGAGCATCTCGACGCCATCTTCGAGCCGTTCTTCACCACCAAGGAGGTCGGCAAGGGCACCGGCCTTGGCCTCAGCCAGGCCTTCGGCTTCGCCAAGCAGTCCGAGGGCGACATCGCGGTCACCAGCACGCAAGGTGAAGGCGCGACCTTCACCATCTACCTGCCGCAGGCGCAGAGCCCGGCCGCCGAGAACGAGGCCGCGGCGCTCACCAGCGAGGCTGCCACCACCGGGCGCGGCTATCGCGTGCTCGTGGTCGAGGACAATGACGATGTCGGCCAGTTCTCGACCGAGCTATTGGAAGATCTCGGCTATGTCGTCCGCCGCGTCGCCAACGCCAATGCGGCCCTTGCCATCCTCGGCGAGAACGAGTTCGCCGTCGACCTCGTCTTCTCCGACGTCATCATGCCCGGCATGAACGGCGTCGAGCTCGCCGGCATCATCCGCGAGCGCTATCCCGGCCTGCCTGTCGTGCTCACCTCCGGCTACAGCAACGTGCTCGCCGAGAATGCCCATCGCGGCTTCGAGCTGATCCAGAAGCCGTATTCGGTGGAATCGCTCTCGCGCATTCTGCGCAAGGCGATCACGGAGAAATTATCGATGGCGCGGTGAAGATGATAAGCACCGGAAGCTGTCACAAACCCCGTCATTGCGAGCGAAGCGAAGCAATCCAGAGTGCTTCCTTGGAAACAGTCTGGATTGCTTTGTCGTTCCGCTCCTCGCAATGACGGCCGCCCCCCATTCGCACATGTGAAGTGACCGGACCGGAACAACGATGCCGTGAAATCGGTTCTTGCCGCGGCGCTTCCCAGGCTCGATCAAGAACCCGATGTCCAGCGAAAATCCCGATCGGACGAGGCGAGCCGGCCGCGCGCTGGATGCGGCCAATTTCTTCCTCGCCGACGTCCGCGACGGTCTCGGCCCCTACCTCGCCGTCTATCTTCTCACCGAGCAGCACTGGGACGAGGCGCGCATCGGTCTGGTGATGTCGATCGCGACCATCGCCGGCATCGTGGCGCAGACACCGGCCGGTGCGCTGGTCGATGCGACGCGGGCGAAGCGGCTGGTGATGGTGATCGCCGCGATCATGGTGACGCTGGGCTCGCTGTTACTGCCGTTGTTTCCGAGCTTTCTCCCTGTCGCGATCTCGCAAGGCATCGCGCAGGCCGCCGCCGTGGTGTTTCCGCCTGCGATCGCCGCCGTCTCGCTCG
>RXJC01000695.1 GCA_003963435.1 Bradyrhizobiaceae bacterium
AACGGCGTCTTCAGCCGCTCCTCGACCAGCCCAAGGAAGCCGTCATGGCCCATGGCGTCGAGCACGTATTTCAGCCGCGCCTTGTTGCGGTTGGTGCGGTCGCCATGGTCGATGAAGACGCGCACGATGGCGTCGGCGACGGCGGTCGCCTGCTCCGGCTTGACGATGATCCCAGAGTACTTTGCAAAGTCCTTGTGGCCGGTGATGCCGCCGAGGCCAAGGCGGAACCAGACGCCCGGCTCGACGCCGAAGCCGTCCTTCACCTCATAGGCCGTAAAGGCGATGTCGTTGGTCTCTTCCAGCACGGCGATCCTGCCGGCGCCGTCGAAGGCAACGTTGAACTTGCGCGGCAGTCCGTAGAGCGAGCGGTCGTTGAGGATGTGGTAATGCCACTCGCGCGCATACGGCCGCGTGTCGATGATTTCCTGGGGATCGATGCCCGCGGTCGGCGTGCCCGTCACGTTGCGGATGTTGTCGGCGCCGGAGCCGCGCGAGCACAGGCCGAGCTCCTGGATGCCCTCGAGCAGCTTGACCGCGTGCTTCGGCGGGATCTCGCGCAGCTGCAGATTGGCGCGCGTGGTGACGTGGCTATAGGGACCGCAGAGCTCGTCGGCGAGATCGGCAAGGCCGGACAGCTGCCAATGCTTCATGATGCCGTTGGGAATGCGCAGGCGGCTCATGTAGGAGTCCTGCGTCGGCGCGACGTAGAAGATGCCGTAATAACGCCAACGGAAATTGTCCGCCGGGCTCGGCGGGGCGTTGTCGCGCGCCTGCTGGCGCAGCCGCGGATAGGCGTCGAAGGGATGCTCGTCGCGCTTGAACTTCTCCTGGTCGGCGAGCTTCTTGCCCGACGCGATCACCTTGTCCTGCGCCTTGATGTGCACGGCATCGGGGCCAACAGGCTCGGCATTCGCCTTGCCGGCGCTGCCGCCGCCCAGACCGCGCCCGACCCGGCTGATCTGCAGACCGGTCGTGAAGCCTTCGAGATAGCGTTTCTGCTCGTCGGTAAAGTCGACTGCGAGCGTATCGATTTTCATGGTCGGTAACGAAGCTCCTGCGGCCACCGGAAGTGGCATCGAGGGAAAATTGCGCGACCCGAAAGGAACCTTGCTGGCTCGAGAGCCTGCTTGATCGCCCGTCGGTCCGATCAGCTTCGTTGCTGCGGGACAAGGCTCAGCAGGCACCTGTGACAAGCTGGCCGCACTGCAACATTCAAGTTGCGTGCCAGCTGGGATTAAATGGAAAGCTTTGAATTTTCAGCGGATTAGACGCGCGCCCGGGATATCGCAGGCTGCGCGATCTCACGAAAATCGTGCACCCTGGTCAATATATAGGCGACGAATCCACGCGCTCAAAAACAATGCAGGCCCCGAATCAGGCCTTCCAGCGCCCGACCGCGAAGGCCTCAAGATGCCCCCGAATGTTGTCGGGATCAAACACCGGACCGGCGAAGGCTCCGAACGCCGCGGGGGCCTGCTCGGGCGGCTGGCGGCCGACAGCCGCATCGTAGAGGTCGGGCCTGAACACGGCCATCGCGGTCCTGGCGCCCTCGGCCGTGAGGCCGGTCTGTCCCCACCGCACCATCTGCGCATAGAGCCAGGCGGCCTGGACCGGATCGGGGCGCCCTGCCTGCTCCCGGCCCACCAGGAGATAGCGGCCGCTTTCGCGGAAGGTGCCGTCAGGGGAAATCTTCAGGCGTCCGGTCAGGGTGCGCTGGATGACTTCGGCATCGACGCCGATCCGCTCGGGCTGCGCCAGGATTCGCGCCGCCTCGTCGCGGTTCGCAGGCTGCTCGATGAACTCGGCCCCCTTCACCGCCGCGCGCACCAGGCTCGCGACCAGATCCGGATTCTTGTCGGCCCAGACCTGACGGACCGCCAACACCTTCTCCGCAGCGCGGTCGAGGATGTCGGAGACGAAATGCAGGATATGCCCGATGCCGAGATCGACCGCGATCGAGTTCCAGGGCGCGCCGACGCAGAACGCATCGACATGGCCGCTCTTGAGGCTGTCGACCATATAGGGCGGCGGCAGCACCACGAGACGCACGTCCTCGTCGGGATCGACGCCGGCCGCCGCCATCCAGAACCGCAGCTGGTAATTGTGGGTCGAGAACGGGAAGGTCATGCCGAAGGTCAGCGGCTCGGCGCCCGCCTTGCGCCTGATGGCAACGACCTTCGCCAGCGCCTTCGCCGTCGCCATCGGGTCGAAGCGGTCGCCGTCGATCTCCTGCATCAGGGCGGAATGGAGCGCCGGCGAAACTGTGATGGCGTTGCCGTTGATGCCGAGATTGAAGGGCGCTGCGATCGGCACCTTGACGTGGCCGAGCCCGAGCGAGGACGCGATCGCCACGGGCGCGAGCAGATGCGCCGCGTCGAACAGGCCGATATTGAGCTTGTCGCGGACGTTGGACCACGAGACCTCGCGCACCAGCTCGACCTCGAGCCCTTCGGCGGCGGCAAAGCCCTTGTCGACGGCGACGATTAGCGCGGCGGCATCGACCAGCGGGATGAATCCGATGCGCAAGGGAGTAGTCATTTCAGCATCTCCGACGCGGTGATGATCGACTGCGCGATCTCACCGATTTTCTTCTTCTCGCGCATCGCTGTCGAGCGCAGCAGCACGTAGGCCTCGTCCTCGGTGAGGCCCTTCACCTTCATCAGGATGCCCTTGGCGCGTTCGATGATCTTGCGGTCCTCGAGCTGCGACTTGGTGCGCTCCAGCTCCTCCTGCAGCTTGGCGAAGGCGTTGAAGCGGGACACGCAGAGGTCGAGGATGGGCTTGATGCGCTCCTTCTTCAGCCCGTCGACGATATAGGCCGATACCCCCGCCTCGACCGAAGCCTGGATCGAGGCTGAATCGCTCTGGTCAACAAACATCGCGATCGGCCGCTTCACCGCACGGCTGACCTGGAACATCGCCTCCAGCACGTCGCGGCTGGGGTTCTCCAGGTCGATCAGGATGATGTCGGGGTCCACCGCATAAATGCGGGCGAGCAGGCTCTGCATCTCGCTGATGTGGACCACTTGCGTGAATCCAGCCTCCCGCAACCCCTCCTCCAGGATCGCAGCCCGGATCGGGCTCTCGTCGACGATCACGATTTTGGGCGACTGTTCGGCGCTCATTGCTCACTCACGGCAGGTGATTCATCCATAGCACGCCGGAACGCCGTGCAAAGGGTTGTAATTGTGAGCAATTGGGACTAGCTCAGGCCGGTCAATCAGGCAGATTTGGATATGGATCAGACGGCTGCGCCCAAGGTCAGCTTCGTGTCGCTCGGATGTCCCAAGGCATTGGTGGATTCCGAGCGCATCATCACGCGCCTGCGCGCGGAGGGCTACGAGCTCGCCCGCAAGCATGACGGGGCCGACATCGTCATCGTCAACACCTGCGGCTTCCTCGACAGCGCCAAGCAGGAATCGCTGTCGGCGATCGGCGAGGCCATGGCCGAGAACGGCAAGGTGATCGTGACCGGCTGCATGGGCGCCGAACCAGAAGCGATCGAGCAGGCCTATCCCGGCGTGCTCTCCATCACCGGGCCGCAGCAGTACGAGAGCGTGCTCGAGGCCGTGCACCGCGCGTTGCCGCCGGCGCACAATCCGCACCTCGACCTGGTGCCGCCGCAGGGCATCAAGCTGACGCCGCGGCACTACGCCTATTTGAAGATCTCCGAGGGCTGCAACAACCGCTGCACCTTCTGCATCATCCCGAAGCTGCGCGGAGATCTCGTCTCGCGTCCGGCCAATGACGTGCTGCGCGAGGCCGAGCGCCTCGTTGGCGCCGGCGTCAAGGAGCTGCTCGTCATCTCGCAGGATACCTCGGCCTATGGCGTCGATCTCAAATATGCCGAGAGCCCGTGGAAGGACCGCCAGGTCCGCGCCAAATTCCTCGACCTTGCCCGTGAGCTGGGCGAACTCGGAGCCTGGGTCCGTCTGCAGTACGTCTACCCCTACCCGCATGTCGACGAGGTCATCGCGCTGATGAACGAGGGCAAGGTGCTGCCCTATCTCGACATTCCGTTCCAGCATGCGAGCCCGGAGGTGCTGAAGGCGATGAAGCGCCCGGCGGCGCAGGACAAGACGCTGGCGCGCATCAAGCGCTGGCGCGAGGAATGTCCCGA
>RXJC01000343.1 GCA_003963435.1 Bradyrhizobiaceae bacterium
GCCGGCCCCGTGACCATCATCCGCCGCATCATCATGCCGCAGATCATGCCGGGCGTGCTGTCCGGCGCCATCATCGTGTTCTCGCTCTCGGCCAGCGCGTTCGCGACGCCGGCGATCATCGGCGGCCGCAGGCTCAAGGTCGCGGCGACGCTGGCCTATGACGAGTTTCTCAATACGCTGAACTGGCCGCTCGGTGCGGCCGTGGCGACGCTGCTTTTGGTCGCGCTGGTGCTGATCGTCGTCGGCAGCAACGCGCTGATCGAGCGCCGTTATGCGGAGGTGTTCCGATGAGACGGAACGGTCCGCTGGCGCTGATCTTCCACACCATCTTCGTCATCGTGATGGTGGCGCCGATCCTGGTGGTGTGCCTGGTCGCCTTCACGCCCGAAGGTTTTCTGTCGCTGCCGACCAACGGCTTTTCGCTGCGCTGGTTCAGGGCCATCGCGAACTATCCCGAATTCATCCAGGCTTTCTGGGTCAGTCTTGGCCTCGGCGCGCTGTCCTCGTTCGTGGCGCTGTTGTTCGCAGTGCCGGCGGCGCTGGCGATCGCGCGCTACCGCTTCCGCGGTCGCGATGCGCTGGCCGCGCTGTTCCTGTCGCCTCTGATGATCCCGCATGTCGTGCTCGGCATCGCCTTCCTGCGCTTCTTCACCTCGGCTGGCCTCGGCGGCAGCTTTGCTGCGCTGATCATCGCGCATGTCATCATCGTGTTTCCGTTCGCGCTGCGGCTGACGCTGGCGGCGGCAACCGGCATGGACCGCACGGTGGAGATGGCTGCGGTCTCGCTTGGCGCCGGCGGCTGGACGCTGTTCCGCCGCGTCACGCTGCCGCTGATCCTGCCCGGCGTCATCAGCGGTTGGGCGCTCGCCTTCATCCAGTCCTTCGACGATCTCACCATGACCGTCTTTCTCGCGGCACCCGGCACCGAAACGTTGCCGGTGCGCATGTTCCTTTACATCCAGGACAACATCGATCCGCTGGTGACGTCGGTCTCGGCCTGCGTGATCGCGATCACCATGACCGCCCTCATTCTGCTCGATCGCTTCTACGGGCTCGACCGCGTGCTCGCCGGCAAGGGCGGCGACACCGGGCGATAGGAGAATCTTATGTCAGGAGAATATGACGTCGCCGTCGTCGGCGGCGGATTGCTCGGCTCCGCGATTGCCTGGGGCCTCGGCCGGCTCGGCAAGAAGGTAGCGGTGCTCGACGAAGGCGACATCACCAAGCGCGCCTCGCGTGCGAACTTTGCGCTGGTCTGGGTGCAGAGCAAGGGGCTCGGCATGCCCGCCTACACAGTCTGGACCGTGCAGGCCTCGCAGGCATGGGGCCGGCTGGCGTCCGAGCTGAAGCAGCAGACCGGTCTCGACGTCTGCCTCCAGCAGAATGGCGGCTTTCATCTCACCCTCGGCGAGGACGAATTCGGCCAGCGCACCGAGCTGGTCAAGCGCATGCACAATCAGGTCGGTGCGGCCGACTACAAGATGGAGATGCTCTCCGCATCCGAGGTGAAGAAGTCGCTGCCGCTGATCGGGCCGGAAGTCTCCGGCGGCAGCTATTGCCCGCTCGACGGCCACGTCAATTCGCTGCGCACCTTTCGCGCCTTCCACACCGGCTTCAAGGCATTCGGCATCGACTATCTCCCGGATCGGCCGGTCTCGGCCATCAGCAAGAGCGGCGGCGAATTCCGCCTGACAACGCCGAAGGGCGAGCTGCGCGCCGCCAAGATCGTGCTGGCCGCCGGCAATGCCAACCAGACACTGGCGCCGATGGTCGGCCTCTATGCGCCGATGGGGCCGACCCGCGGCCAGATCGTGGTGACCGAGCGCACCATGCCGTTCCTGCCGCACCCCTTGACGACGATCCGCCAGACCGACGAAGGCACGGTGATGATCGGCGACAGCAAGGAGGACGAGCTCGACGACCGTACGCTGAAGCATTCGATCAGCGCGGTCATGACCGATCGCGCCCAGCGCATGTTCCCGCACCTGTCGCGGCTCAACGTGGTCAGGAGCTGGGCGGGCATCCGGGTCATGCCGCAGGACGGCTTTCCGATCTACGACCAGTCGGAGACGCATCCTGGCGCCTTCGTCGCCTGCTGCCATTCCGGGGTGACGCTCGCCTCCAACCACGCCTTCGAGATCGCGCGCATGGTGGCGCAAGGCGCGCTCGAGCCCGAGCTGGTCGGCGCGTTCTCCGCCAGCCGCTTCGGCGCCGCGGGCGCGGCGAACACCAGCGGCTACTAGAGATATTGAGGAAGCCTACATGTTTAAACGATCCGAACAGGACAAACGACCACCGGTGCAGATCTTCGTCGATGGCGTTGCTGTCGCGGCGCGCCAGGGCGACACCGTCTCCGCCGCATTGCTCGCCTCCGGCGTTGACGCGCGTCGTTCAACCGCGGTGAGCGGCGCGCCGCGGCTGCCCTATTGCATGATGGGCGTGTGCTTCGACTGCCTCGTCACCATCGACGGCGTCGGCAACCGCCAGGGCTGCCTCGTTCCCGTCGCCGAGGGCATGAGAATCGAGATCCAGAAGGGCAAGCGGGAGATCGGACGATGAGCGTGGCTCCCAAGCGCGAAGACTACGACGTCGTGGTGATCGGCGCCGGCCCTGCGGGCCTTGCCGCCGCCGCGACCTCGGCCGAAGCCGGCCTTGCGACGCTATTGCTGGACGAGAACATCGGCCCCGGTGGACAGGTGTTTCGCGCGATCTCCTCGACGCCGGTGACCGATCGCAATCAGCTCGGCACCGATTATTGGGTCGGTGCCGATCTCGTGCAGGCGCTACGCGCTGGCAATGCCGAGGTGATCCATCGCGCAACGGTCTGGAGTCTCGATCGCAATCTCGACATCGCGGTCTCGATCGGCGGCGCCTCCGCCTTCGTCAAAGCGAAGCGCGTGATCCTCGCGACCGGTGCGCTGGAGCGGCCGTTCCCGATCCCCGGCTGGACGCTGCCGGGCGTGATGACCGCGGGCGCCGCGCAGACCATGCTGAAATCGTCAGCTCTCGTGCCCGACGGCCGCACGGTCATCGCCGGACAGGGGCCGTTGCTCTGGCTGCTCGCCGCGCAGATCCTGCGGCTCGGCGGCCGCATTGACCGCATCCTCGACACCACCGAGCGCGGCAATTATGTCGCCGCGCTGCCGCACGCCTTCGCCTTCCTGACCTCGCCCTATTTCACCAAGGGCCTGTCGATGATGCGCGAGGTGAAGGCCAAGGTGCAGGTCGTCTCCGGCATCACCGAGCTTGCGGCGTCCGGTGACGGCCAGCTCGCGAGCGTCAGCTATGTCGCGGGCGGCAAGCGCGAGACAATCCCAGCCGATCTCTTGCTGCTGCATCAGGGCGTCGTGCCCAACGTCAACCTGGCGATGGCGGCCGGCGTCGAGCATCGCTGGGACGATCTGCAACTCTGCTGGTCGCCGGTGCTCGATGCGAGCGGCAGTTCGTCGGTCGCCGGCATCGCGATCGCCGGCGACGGCGCTGGTATTGGCGGTGCCAACGCCGCGGTGGTGCGTGGGCGGATCGCCGCGCGCGCGGCGGTGGAAGCCCTGACGCCGGCGGCCGCTGCAAAGCTGCCCGCGATGGCGACGCTGCGGTCCGATCTCGCCAAGGCCGAGCGCGGCCGCGTCTTCCTCGACACGCTGTTCCGCCCGGCGCCGCAGTTCCGGATTCCCGCGGGCGACACGATCGTCTGCCGCTGCGAGGAAGTGACGGCAAAGGACGTGCTCGATTCCGTCGCAATCGGTGCGACCGGACCGAACCAGCTCAAGGCCTATCGCCGCACCGGCATGGGCCCATGTCAGGGCCGCCTCTGCGGCCTCACCGTCACCGAGCTGATGGCGCAGGCGCGCGGCAAGACCCCGCAGGAGATCGGTTACTATCGGCTGCGCGCGCCGGTGAAGCCGATCACGCTGGCCGAACTCGCCGCCGTTCCGAAGAGCGAGGACGACGTCAAGGCCGTGGTGCGCGGATGACGTTGAACGTGGATGCGATCGTCATTGGCGGCGGCATCCACGGATGCTCGACCGCGCTGCATCTGTGCCTGGCCGGCCTGAAGCCGCTGCTGATCGAGAAGGACTATGCCGGCCGCCATGCTTCGGGCGTCAACGCCGGCGGCGTCCGCCAGCTCGCGCGGCACATTCCTGAGATTCCGCTCTCGATCCGCTCGATGGGGATCTGGGAGAAGATTTCGGATCTCCTCGACGACGATTGCAGTTTTGAGAGCTACGGCCAGGTGCTGGTCGCCGAAAGCGAGGAGGAGCTCGCGGTCTGCCGCGCCCGCGTCGCCGAGCTCAACGCGCTCGGCTTCACCCACGAGGAACTGATCGACGCCGCCGAGCTGCGTCGTCTCGTGCCGGCGGTGGCCGAGACGTGTCCCGGCGGCGTGGTGTCGCGCCGCGACGGCGCCGCCAATCCGGCGCAGACGACGACGGCATTCCGCCGCAAGGCCGAGCAGCTCGGTGCCACCGTGCGCGAAGGCGTGGCCGCCAGCAATATCCGGCACCGTGAGGGCCTTTGGCACGTCGATGTCGGCCCTGAAAGCTTCGCCGCGCCGGTGCTGGTCAATGCCGCCGGCGCCTGGGCCGGCAAGATCGCCGCCGATCTCGGCGAGCCCGTGCCGGTCGAGACCGTGGCGCCGATGCTGATGATCACCTCGCGCGTTCCGCACTTCATCGATCCCGTCGTGATCCTGCGCGGGCGAAAGCTCTCCTTCAAGCAGTTCAAGAACGGCACGGTGCTGATCGGCGGCGGCCATCTGGCAACACCCTATCAGGATCGCAACGAGACGGTGCTCGACTGGAAGAGCCTCGCGACCAGCGCGCAGACCGTGTTCGAGCTGTTTCCGGTGATGCGCAGCGCGGCCATCGTCCGCGCCTGGGCCGGCATCGAGGCCAAGATGAAGGACGACATCCCCGTGTTCGGGCCGAGCAGCCGCCACAAGGGGCTCTATCACCAGTTCGGCTTCTCGCTGCACGGTTTCCAGCTCGGCCCCGGCGCCGGCGCCGTGATGGCGGAGCTGATCGTCAACGGCGGCAGCCAGACCCGCATCAGCGAGCTCGGCATCGACCGCTTCCACCCCATCACGCTCTAGCAACAAGAGGACATCATGAGCATCACCCGCAGCATTCGCACGCCCATCATGCACCGCGCCGTCGAAGCCGGCGGCTTCGTCTTCCTCGGCGGCACCATCGCCGACGACACCTCGGTCTCGATGGGCGAGCAGACCCGCAACATCCTCGGCAAGATCGCCGGCTATCTGAAGGAAGCCGGCACCGACAAGTCGCGCGTCGTCAGCGCTTCGATCTTCGTCACGGATCTCTCCAAGAAGAAGGAGATGGACGCGGCCTGGACCGAGTTCTTCGGCGACAATCTGCCGACCCGCGCCACCGTTGGCGTCGCCGATCTCGGCGGCGGCGCTCTGATCGAGGTGGTGGTGACCGCGCTCAAGGGCTGATCGCACCGCGATGGAGACGTCGGCGCCTCCTGCGCTGGCGTCCCTTCGCGCCGTGCCTTGATCTCGCGCTTCGAAAGGATTACCTAGAGCGCTCTCAACCAGGAATTTCGCAGCCATGGATTTCACCCCGACCGCAAAGCCCATCCGCCTTGCTCACGGGGAATTCCATGCCTGCTTCAATCATCCTGTCGAACCTGTCGCTGTCCACGCCTGACGGCCGTTCTCTTCTCTCCAACATCGATCTGACATTCGCCTCCGAGCGGACCGGCCTCGTCGGCCGCAACGGCGTCGGGAAGACGACGCTGCTGGCCTCGATGTCAGGGGAACATGTTCCTCAATCCGGGCGCGTCCTGGTCAACGGCAGCATCGGGATGCTGCGCCAGGATGCGCAATTGCCCGCGGGAGCGACCGTGGCCGACCTGTTCGGCGTACGGCCGGCACTCGAGCTGTTGCACCGTGCCGAGCGGGGCGAGGCCTCAGCCGACGACGTCGCGGAGGTCGACTGGACGCTCGAAGCGCGGCTCGAGGCTGCGCTGGCGCGCCTTGGGTTCGATCCGTCTCCTGGCACGGAGCTGTCCTGCCTCTCGGGCGGCCAGATCACGCGAGTTCGTCTCGCGGCGCTGGTGTTCGCCGAGCCCGACTTCCTGCTGCTGGACGAGCCCACCAACAATCTCGACCGCGACGGGCGCAAGTCCGTAACCGATCTGCTGGCAGCCTGGCGCGGTGGCGCTATTATCGTCAGCCACGATCGGGACCTGCTCGAAACCATGGATGCGATTGTCGAGCTGACGTCGCTCGGAGCCACGCGATACGGCGGCAATTGGAGCAGCTTTCGCGCACAGAGGGCCGTCGAGTTTGCAGCCGTCAAGCACGATCTCGCGCATGCCGAGAAACGCCTGTCCGAGATCGACGGCAAGGCGCAGATGGCGGCGGAGAGGAAAGCACGCAAGGACAGCGGCGGTCGGAACAAGCGTGCCAAGGGGGACATGCCGCGGATCCTGGCCGGGGCGCGCAAGGATCGCAGCGAAGATAGCGGCGGCAAGAACGCGCAAATCGCCGAGCGGCAGCGCGCCGAGGCGCGCGAGGCCGTCGACGCGGCGCGACGGCGCATCGAGATCCTTCAGCCATTTTCCGTCAAGCTGGCCGCGACTGGCCTGCCAGCGGGCCGGGAAGTGCTTTGGCTCGACGGCGTCAGCGCCGGCTACCGACCGGACCAGCCGGTCCTGCGCGATCTCTCATTTGCGGTCGTCGGACCGGAGCGCGTCGCGCTGGTCGGGCCCAATGGCTCAGGCAAGACGACGCTGCTGAAACTCATTGCGGGGGAGTTGTGTCCGCTCGCGGGCATCGTGCGGGTCAGGCCGGATTTCGCCCTGTTCGATCAGAAGGTCAGTCTGCTCGACCCGGCATTCACCATTCTGGACAATTTTCGACGCCTCAACCCGAAGGCCGGTGCGAACGAGTGCCATGCCGCGCTGGCCCGATTCATGTTTCGCGCTGATGCTGCCTTGCAGATCGTCGGAAGCCTGAGCGGCGGGCAAATGTTTCGTGCGGGCCTCGCTTGCGTGCTGGGTGGGAGGACGCCGCCGTCTCTGCTGATCCTGGACGAGCCCACCAATCATCTCGACCTCGAATCGATCGAAGCCGTCGAGGCGGGCTTGCGGGCCTACGATGGTGCGCTGCTCGTCGTCAGCCACGACGAAGCGTTCTTGCAGGCGATCGGGATCACGCGGCGGATCGACGTTGCCGCCAAGGCGCTCCGCACCCACGGCGGGATCATCTGATCTCGCCTGGCGGTCTGAACATTGTTGTGATTTTCAAATACCCGACGCCCTGCCCCCAGCGCGTCGGGTGGAAAAAATGAGTATCAATCCGTGATCCCAACCCGATCACAGTGACGCGCGCCGCATCGATTGACTACTCCGGGAAACTACCGCGCTGGAACCGGGCTCTGCCTTGCGCGAGCCTAGGAGGCGGTGCTTGCTCCCGGCTCCAGCGCCTCGCCGATCTCCAGCGGATGCGCCATGGTCTGGTGCAGCGCCTCGCGGTCGAGTTCGCCTTCGGAGATGCTGATGACGACGCAGGCGACGCCGTTGCCGATCAGGTTGGTCAAGGCGCGGCATTCGCTCATGAACTTGTCGATGCCGACCAGGATCGCGATCGACTGGATCGGGATGTCGGGCACGATCGACAGCGTTGCGGCCAGCGTGATGAAGCCGGCGCCGGTCACGCCGGAAGCGCCCTTGGAGGTGATCATGGCGATGCCGAGAATGCCGAGCTCCTGCCAGATGGTCAGATGGGTGTTGGTCGCCTGCGCCAGGAACAGCGTCGCCAGCGTCATGTAGATGTTGGTGCCGTCGAGGTTGAAGCTGTAGCCGGTCGGGATCACGAGGCCGACCACCGAGCGCGAGGCGCCGAGATGCTCCATCTTCTGGATCATCTGCGGCAGCACCGTCTCGGAGGACGAGGTGCCGAGCACGATCAGGAGCTCGTCCTTGATATAGGCGATGAAGCGCAGGATCGAGAAGCCGGCGAGCCGCGTGATCGTGCCCAGCACCACGAGCACGAACAGGAGGCTGGTGAGATAGAACGTGCCGATCAGCGCGGCGAGATTGAGCAGCGAGCCGAGGCCATAGGCGCCGACCGTGAACGCCATCGCGCCGAAGGCGCCGATCGGCGCGACGCGCACGATGATGCGGATGATGCCGAAGAACATCTTCGCGGCCTTGTCGATCGCGTCCGCAATGGGCTCGCCGGCCTTGCCGAGGAAGGCGATGGCAAAGCCCGACAGGATCGAGATCAACAGCACCTGCAGCAGGTCGCCGCGCGCGATCGCGCCCAGATAGCTGTCGGGGATGATCGCCATCAGATGGGCGACGATGCCTTCTTCCTTGGCCTTGGTGACGTAGGTCGCCACCGACTTGGGGTCGATCGTTGCAGGGTCGATGTTGAAGCCATGCCCGGGTTGGAGGATTTCGCCGATGAGCAGGCCGACCGCGAGCGCGACGGTCGAGACCGTCTCGAAATAGATCAGCGACTTCAGCCCGACCCGGCCGACGCGCTTGAGGTCGCCCATCGAGGAGATGCCGTGCACCACGGTGCAGAAGATCACCGGCGCGATCATCATCTTGATCAGCGCGATGAAGCCGTCGCCGAGCGGCTTCAAGGCCTTGCCGAGATCAGGATAGAAATGGCCGATCACTACGCCGAGCGCGATCGCGATCAGCACCTGGACGTAGAGGATCTTGTACCAGGGCTGGTGCCGGCGCTGGATGGCTGGCTGGATCGCGACTTGTGTCATAGACTATGCCCCGGAACGCATCGATCTTGCAGGATTCGGATCTTGCACGAAATGCACCATGTGATGGCCGCCGCAGAAGTGACAATCACATTTTTGTCGGATCGCACGACGATCGATCGTTGCGCCGCAATCGGGGGGAACATGGCGACTGCAACCGAGTCCGACAGGCAAGCGCAAGGCTATTTCCCGCGCTGGAAGTTCAAGACCTCCGGCGTGATCATGCCGGAGGAGCGACTGTCCTGGGGCCAGACCGTCGTCTCCGGTCTGCAGCATTGCGTAGCCATGTCGGGATCGACGATCATCGCGCCGCTGCTGATGGGGTTCGATCCCAATGTTGCGGTGCTGTTCTCCGGAATCGGCACGCTGATCTTCTTCGTCATCGTCGCAGGACGCGTGCCGAGCTATCTCGGCTCGAGCTTCGCGTTCATCGCCGTCGTCATCGCCGCCACCGGCTATGCCGGGCAGGGGCCGAACCCGAACCTGTCGGTCGCGCTCGGCGGCATCGTCGGGGCCGGGGTGCTGTACGGCCTGATATCGCTGATCGTGATGTGGTCCGGCGTCGGCTG
Organism: Bradyrhizobiaceae bacterium; assembly: GCA_003963435.1. Taxonomy (GTDB): domain Bacteria; phylum Pseudomonadota; class Alphaproteobacteria; order Rhizobiales; family Xanthobacteraceae; genus Bradyrhizobium. The sequence goes on from RXJC01000343.1 coordinate 9,320, forward strand.
GATCGAAAGGCTGCTGCCGCCCGCTGTCACCGGCGCCGTGGTCGCCGCGATCGGCCTCAACCTCGCGCCCGTGGCGGTCAAGGCCGTGAGCGCCAATGCGTTCGACACGGGAATCGGGCTGGCGACCGTCTTGATCATCGGCGTGGTTGCCGTTGCGGCGCCCGGCCTGTGGCGCAGGCTGCCGATCATCCTCGGCGCGATTGGCGGATATCTCTTGTATCTCGTGTTCGCCAACGGTCTCGGCTTCGGCAAGCCGATCGACTTCGCCCAGCTGGCGGCCGCACCGTGGATCGGCCTGCCGAACTTCACCGCGCCGACGTTCCAGGCCGATGCCATTGTCCTGATCGCGCCGGTCGCGGTCATCCTGGTCGCCGAGAACCTCGGTCACATCAAGGCCGTCGGCGCCATGACCGGCCGGAGCCTTGACGCCTATCTCGGTCGCGCCCTGTTCGCCGACAGCTTGGCGACCATCGTCGCGGCCTGCGGCGGCGGCACCGGCGTCACCACCTATGCCGAGAATATCGGCGTCATGGCGGCGACGAAAGTCTATTCGACCTTGCTGTTTGCCTTTGCCGCGCTCGTGTCGATCCTGCTCGGCTTCTCGCCGAAATTCGGCGCGCTGATCCTGTCGATTCCGGGCCCCGTCATCGGCGGCCTCTCGATCGTACTGTTCGGACTGATCGCGGCGATGGCGGGCCGGATCTGGGTCGAGAACAAGGTCGACTTTGCAGATCCTGCAAACCTGATCACCGTCGCCGTGGCGCTCACCGCGGGCGCCGGCGATCTCACGTTCAAATTCGGCGCCTTCACGATCGGCGGGATCGGTACCGCAACCTTTGGCGCGATCATCCTCTACCAGGTCCTGACCTCGCCGCTCGCGCGCCGCGCGGATTAAATCCCGGCAAGGTGCCGAAGTGATGGAACAAAGAGCGCCTCTCGTCGATGATGAGGCATCCGGAGAGAAATCATGCTGCAACCCGATCGCTCGACTTCGTTTCCCTCGCGCCTCCTCGGCCAACACGCGCTGGTGACCGGCGCCTCGCAAGGCATCGGCCGCGCTGTCGCCGTCAGGCTCGCCCAGGAAGGCGCGACCGTCGCCATCAACTACGTCGATCATCCCGAACGAGCCGAGGAGTCGCTCGCCTTGGCACGAACGGCATCGAGCGACCGCGGTCATGGCAAGCTCGATCACATCATCGTCAAGGCTGATGTCAGCAATGAACAGGAGGTCGGGACGATGTTCGAGACGGTTCTGGCGCGCTTCAAGCGCCTCGATTGTCTCGTCAACAATGCGGGCTTCCAGAAGGAATCGCCGAGCGATGCACTCGATATCGACACCTATCGCCGCATCATCGACGTCAATCTCAACGGCGCCGTGCTCTGCGCGCAGAAGGCGCTCGCCCATTTCGTCGCGCGCGGCGGTGGCGGCAGTATCATCAACTGCTCCAGTGTCCACCAGATCATTCCAAAGCCCGACTATCTCGCCTATTCGATCAGCAAGGGCGGCATGGCCAATCTGACGCGCACGCTGGCGCTGGAGTTCGCCGGCCGTGGCATCCGCGTCAATGCGGTCGGGCCGGGCGCGATCGACACGCCGATCAACGATGCCTGGCGGGATGATCCCAAGAAGCGCGGTGAAGTCACCTCTCATATTCCGCTCGGCCGTGTCGGCACCCCGGAGGAGATCGCCGCCGTTTTCGCGTTTCTGGCCTCTGACGATGCCAGCTACATCACCGGACAGACCCTCTATGCCTGCGGAGGGCTGACGCTGTATCCCGCGTTCCGGGACAATTGGGCGAGTTAGGACGGGATCTGGCAAAAGCCGGCGGCGCCGACTAAATCATGCGCCATGGCAAATGTTCCACCGGCAAACCCTCCGCTCCAGGATTTCGTCGACCGGCACGAAAATCTGTTCGTGCTGACCGGCGCCGGCTGCAGTACCAATTCGGGCATTCCCGACTATCGCGACAGCAACGGCAACTGGAAGCGGACCCAGCCGGTCAACTTCCAGGCCTTCATGTCGGATGAGCAGACGCGCCGGCGCTATTGGGCGCGCAGCCTGATCGGCTGGCGCCGGTTCGGCCAGGCGAAGCCGAACGATGCGCATCACGCGCTGGCCCGGCTCGAGGCGAACGGGCGCTGCAACATGCTGCTGACCCAGAACGTCGACCGGCTGCATCAGTCCGCGGGCCACCGCCAGGTGATCGACCTGCATGGCCGGCTCGACCTGGTTCGCTGCATGGGCTGCGGCGCGAAGACGCCGCGCGATGAATTCCAGCACGCGCTCGGCCGCGCCAACGCTGAATGGCTGACGCTCGATGCCGCCGATGCGCCGGATGGCGACGCTGATCTCGAGCACGAGAACTTTTCGTCCTTCTCGGTACCTTCCTGCGACGCCTGCGGCGGCATCCTCAAGCCCGACGTCGTGTTCTTCGGCGAGAACGTGCCGCGCGAAATCGTCGCCACTGCGCAGGATCATCTTGCAAAGGCCGATGCCATGCTGGTCGTCGGCTCGTCGCTGATGGTCTATTCCGGATTCCGCTTCGTGCAGGCTGCAGCGCAGCGCAACATTCCGATCGCGGCGGTCAATCTCGGCCGCACCCGCGCCGACGATCTCCTGACGCTGAAGGTCGAGGAGCGCTGCGAAGCAGCGCTTGCATTCCTGCTCTGATCGCAGAGGCGGTTAACACGCCTTGTCTATTGCATAGGTGCCAAGCAGAATGGCTGGGCGCAGCGTTTCTCGTCATCCATGGCATGGAAATTGCTGCGTTTTCGACGACAGTTTCGACGACCAGCCGGAGAATTTGGAATGCTTGAGGGAGCCGAGGTGCGGCTTGCCGTTGATATCGGTGGCACGTTCACCGACATCGTGCTGGACGTGGGTTTTGATCGCAAGACGCGCAAGCTGCTGACGACGCCGCAGCGTCCCGAGCAGGCGGTGCTGGATGGCATGCGTCTCATTCTCGCCGACGCGCGTGCCCATATCAGCGACATCGATGTCTTCATTCACGGCACCACGCTGGCGACCAACGCCATCATCGAGCGCCGCGGCGCCAAGACGGCGCTGATTGCGACCGACGGCTTTCGCGACGTGCTCGATATCGGCACCGAGAGCCGTTACGACCAGTACGATCTCGGCATCGACAAGCCCAGGCCGCTGGCGCCGCGTTCCCTGCGTTTCACCGTGCCCGAGCGCGTCGATGCCCATGGCATGGTCCGTCTCCCGCTCGACGAAGCCTCGGTGCGCGCACTCGCGCCGAAATTGCGCGAGCTGGGCGTCGAGAGCGTCGCGATCGCCTTCCTGCATTCCTACGCCAATCCCGAGCACGAGCGGCGCGCGGCCGCGATCCTGGCCGAGGAGATGCCCGGCATCTCCGTGACCGTGTCCTCCGCGGTGTGTCCCGAGATCCGCGAGTATGAGCGCACATCGACGGCGGTCGCGAACGCCTATGTGCAACCGCTGATCGACGGCTATCTCGCCCGCATGGCCGATGCCTTGCAGGTCGAGCAGTTTCGCGGTGCGATCTACCTCGTCACGTCGGGCGGTGGCGTCACCTCGATCGAGACGGCGCGGCGCTTTCCGGTGCGCCTCGTCGAGTCCGGACCTGCCGGCGGCGCCATCTTCGCGGCGCAGATCGCAGCCCGGCTCGGCGAAAGCAAGGTGCTGTCCTTCGACATGGGCGGAACCACCGCGAAGATCTGCCTGATCGAGAAGTACCAGCCCGAGACCTCGCGCGTGTTCGAGGTCGACCGCGCCGCGCGCTTCCTCAAGGGCTCCGGCCTGCCGGTGCGCATTCCCGTGATCGAGATGGTCGAGATCGGCGCCGGCGGCGGTTCGATCGCGCATGTCGACGCGATGAAGCGCGTCACGGTGGGGCCCGAAAGCGCCTCGTCGGAGCCGGGGCCGGCCTGCTACGGTCGCGGCGGTCAGCGTCCGGCCGTGACGGATGCGGACGTCGCGCTCGGCATGATCGACCCCGATGCTTTCGCCGGTGGCACGATCAAGCTCGATCCGGAGCTTTCGAAAAAGGCTCTGTTGAGCAGCGTGGGCGAGCCGCTTGGCCTGTCCGCGGAAACCGCGGCCTATGCCGTGCACGAGGTCGTCTGTGAGAACATGGCGAGCGCGGCGCGCGTCCACGCCGTCGAGCGCGGCGAGATCGTCGGCCAGCACACGCTGATCGCGTTCGGCGGTGCCGCGCCGCTGCATGCGGCGCGCGTTGCCGAGAAGATCGGCGTCTCCCGCGTGATCGTGCCCTCGAATGCCGGCGTCGGCTCGGCAGTTGGATTCCTCGCGGCTCCGATCGCCTATGAGCTGGTGCGCAGCCGTCACGTCCGGCTCGACGATTTCGACACCGAAG
>RXJC01000058.1 GCA_003963435.1 Bradyrhizobiaceae bacterium
TGAAATCGACCTACACCGACGCGCTGCCGACCTACGTCAATCCGCAGACCCATCGCGTGCATACGACCTACGCGCTGGCCGCGACCACCACGGGCCGGCTATCCTCGAACGAGCCGAATCTGCAGAACATCCCTGTTCGTACCGAGGACGGCCGCAAAATCCGCCGCGCCTTCATCGCCGCGCCCGGGCACAAGCTGGTCTCCGCCGATTATTCGCAGATCGAGCTGCGGCTGCTCGCCGAAATCGCCGACATTCCCGTGCTCAAGCAGGCGTTCCGCGACGGCCTCGACATTCACGCCATGACCGCGTCGGAAATGTTCGGCGTGCCGATCAAGGGCATGCCGAGCGAGATCCGCCGCCGCGCCAAGGCGATCAATTTCGGCATCATCTACGGCATCTCGGCGTTCGGCCTCGCCAACCAGCTCGGCATCGCACGCGAGGAAGCCTCGGCCTACATCAAGAAATATTTCGAGCGCTTCCCCGGCATCCGCGCCTACATGGACGAGACGCGCGACTTCTGCCGCAGCCACGGCTACGTCACCACGCTGTTCGGCCGCAAGTGCCACTATCCTGATATCAAGGCCTCGAACGCCTCGGTGCGCGCTTTCAACGAGCGCGCCGCGATCAACGCGCGGCTGCAGGGCACCGCCGCCGACATCATCCGCCGCGCCATGACGCGGGTCGAGGACGCGCTCGCCGCAAAGAAGCTGTCGGCGCAAATGCTGCTGCAGGTGCATGACGAATTGATCTTCGAGGTGCCCGACGCCGAGGTCGAGGCGACGCTGCCGGTCGTGCAGCACGTCATGCAGGACGCGCCGTTCCCGGCGGTGCTGCTCTCGGTGCCGCTGCACGTAGATGCGCGCGCGGCGAAGAACTGGGACGAGGCGCATTGAGCTGCCTCTTAACCTCTCCCCGCCTGCGGGGAGAGGTCGGAATTCGCGCGTAGCGCGGATTCCGAGTGAGGGGGTACAGGTCTCTCAACGATCTCATGCGCGGAGAGAGGCCCCTCACCCCAACCCTCTCCCCGTAAGAACGGGGCGAGGGAGCGCACTGAGTGCGCGGCACCGCTTGGATTGTCCTCCGAGCAATTGCGCAATGGCCCCACCGCCCCGCGCATATTAGAACCACTGCGTCTCCCGCACCGGTTCACCCATGCCCCACACCTCCGCCCTGCTCGGCTTCGCCCTCGTCTGCCTCGGTCTCGTGCTCACGCCCGGGCCGAACATGATCTATTTGATCTCGCGCTCGATCACGCAAGGCCCCGCGGCCGGCATCGTCTCGCTCGGCGGCGTGGCGCTCGGCTTCGTGTTCTACATGCTGTGTGCGGCGTTCGGCATCACGGCACTCTTGCTCGCCATTCCCTTTGCCTATGACGCGCTGCGCTTTGCAGGTGCTGGCTATCTGCTCTGGCTCGCCTGGCAGGCGGTGAAGCCGGGCGGACGATCGCCGTTCCAGGTCCGAAAGCTCGCCATCGACAGCCCGCGCAAATTGTTTGCGATGGGCTTCGTCACCAATCTGCTCAACCCGAAGATCGCGATGCTGTATCTGGCGCTGCTGCCGCAGTTCATCGATCCCACAGCCGGCAGCGTGCTGACGCAGTCGGTGGCGCTGGGGGCAATCCAGATCGCGATCAGCGTCAGCGTCAACGCGATGATCGCGCTCGCAGCCGGATCGATCGCGCTGTTCCTGTCGAGCCGGCCGAGCTGGCTGCTGGTGCAACGCTGGCTGATGGGCACCGTGCTGGCCGGGCTCGCGGTGCGCATGGCCGTGGAAGCGAAGAAGGTGTGAGCTTTTTGGCCCTCCCCCTTCAGGGACCCTGGAGGTGGGAGGGCAAAAGCGACCTCAATCAAGCTTCGCCTCCATGCCCCGCTTCACCGCCGGACGGGCCATCAGGGCTTCGTACCAGCGCTTGACGTTGGGGAAGTCGGCCAGATCAACCTTGTGGCGAGGGTGGCGCCAGGCCCAGCCCAGGATGGCAAAATCGGCAATCGAGAGGTCGCCGGCGACGAAGTTGCGGTCCGCCAGCCGGAGGTCGAGCACGCCGTAGAGCCGACGCGTCTCCGCCATGAAGCGCTTCAGGCCATAGGCGCGGTCCTGCTCGTTCTCGAGTGCGATGAAATGATGCACCTGGCCGGGCATCGGGCCGAAGCCGCCCATCTGCCACATCAGCCATTCGTAGACCGGGATGCGCGCCGAAAGCGATTTCGGCAGGAATTTGCCGGTCTTTTCACCGAGATAGAGCAGGATCGCGCCGGATTCGAAGACGCTGACGGGCTTGCCGTCGGGGCCATCAGGGTCGACGATTGCGGGAATCTTGTTGTTCGGGGAGAGTTTCAGGAACTCCGGCGCCATCTGCTCGCCCTTGGTGATGTTCACCGGGATCACCTTGTAGGGCAGCCCCATCTCCTCCAGCGCGACGGAAATCTTGCGGCCGTTCGGCGTGTTCCAGGTGTGCAGCTCGATGGTCATTCCCGTTTCCTTCCCCAAGAGGCTTGGCGCCCCGGCTTCGGCTCTCAACTACTCCAGAAGGTCGCAGCCCCACAACCGACGGCCGGGGATGGGCCGATCCCTGTTGACGAGGGACGCCCCCTCTGGAATGTCGCAGCCGTCGCGGATAAATTCCGCCTCCTCCAAAAAGCTGTTCGAGGGACCGCCGTGTCGAAATCTGCCTCCCGCGCCCGCCTGTTCGAAATCATCCGCCGGCGCTCCTTCGGCCGCGGCGAGGTGACGCTCGCGTCGGGCCGCAAGAGCGATTTCTACTTCAACCTCAAGCCGACCATGCTCGACCCCGAGGGCGCGACGCTGCTCGCCGAGCTCACTTACGAGGCGCTGAAGGACGACAATCTCGATTTCATCGGCGGCCTCGAGATGGGCGCGGTGCCGCTGGCGGGTGCGCTGGCGCAGATCTCCTGGATCAAGGGCCATCCGATCGCGGCGTTCTTCGTGCGCAAGAAGCCGAAAGAGCACGGCGCGAAGCTCGCGATCGAGGGCCTGCCGAAGGGCGAGACGCTGGCGGGCAAGCGCGTCGTGATCGTCGAGGACGTCACCACCACCGGCGGCTCGGCGATGAAGGCGGTGGAGTCCGTGCGCGAGACCGGCGCCGAGGTGGTGCTGGTGCTGACCATGGTCGACCGCGAGGAAGGCGCCACCGACACCTTCGGTGCGGCCGGCCTGCCGTTCCGCTCGCTGTACAAGGCCTCGGAGTTCTTGAAGGGATGAGGCGGCGAAACTCTCTCCGCCGTCATGCCCGGGCTTGACCCGGGCATCCACGCCTTTGCTGCACAGAGATCGTGGATGGCCGGGACAAGCCCGGCCATGACGAAGCCTGCCTTGTTCCGAACCACTGCCCTCAACCGCTCATTTACCATCCGGCCTTATGGTGAATCATGTGCTGAGATCCTCTCGGATCCCGGCCGGTTCAGTAGCGTCGGGTGGAGTGAGCGTTGCGTACAGTCCTGTCCCATGCGCGCCGGCGGCGTCGCGCGATGCTCGTGGCCGCCACGCTTGCAGCACCGTTGCTTGCGGCTCCCGCCCCGGTTTCGGCCGAAGGCCTGTTCGACTTCTTCTTCGGCGGCATGCAGCAGCAGCGGCCGCAGCGCGAGGTGCCGCAGCAGGCGAGCTCCTACGCCGATCCCTTCACCGCGCAGCAGAATCCCGCAGGCCCCCAATATGTGCCGCCGACCCGGTCAGCCGCCGCAGGCGGTTCGGGCCCGGCTTTCTGCGTGCGCAGTTGCGACGGCAAATATTTTCCGCTGATGCGCGGCCTCGCCTCGCCGGCCCAGATGTGTCAGGCGTTCTGTCCTGCCAGCGCGACCAAGGTCTATTTCGGCTCCTCGATCGACGGCGCCGCCTCGCAGACCGGCGAGCGCTACGCCGACAGCGAGAACGCGTTCGCCTACCGCAAGGCGCTGCGGTCGGACTGCACCTGCAACGGCCGCGAGCCGGTCGGGCTCGCCCCGGTCGATCTCGCGCTTGATTCCTCGCTGAAAGCCGGCGACGTGATCGCCACCACCGACGGCCTCGTCGCCTATACCGGCATCCGCGTCGGCAACGACCAGGCGGCGGACTTTACCCCGGTCGCCTCCTATCCCGGCCTTACCGCGCAGGTCCGCGCGCGGCTCGGCGAGATGAAGGTGGCGCCGGTGCGGGCAGAGACAGTGTCGGCGGACACGCCAGCCGCGGAGATCGTGCGTGAGACGCTGCCCAATGTGACGGCGCCGAAGGCGACGGTGCAAAAATCGGCGAAGCGGGCGGGGTTGGAGTAGCTCGCTCTCGTGTCCCGGCACAAGACGACTACCTCCCGATGATCACCCCGATCACGTTCGGCGCGGCCAGATATTTCTCCTCGATCGCCGCGCGCGCGGCGGCGCGGTTCTCCGGCGTCAGGAGGCCGCGCTTCTCGGCCAGGATCATCCAGCAAAAGCCCCACCAGTCGGTCAGCATGCCGTGATCGCCGACCAGGTCGTAGCCCTGCTCGGCCGCGAAGATGCGCGCCTGCGCTTCGTCCAACGTGTCGAGAAACAGATGGTCCTCGGCCGAGAACAGGTCGTCGCTGACGTCGTCGATGGTGTAGCCCCAGATCGACTGGCA
>RXJC01000337.1:0-10297 GCA_003963435.1 Bradyrhizobiaceae bacterium
CCACCGCGCGCCAACAGCGCGAGCAGCAGGAGCAACAGGTGCAGCAGCTCCAGAAGGTCGCGCTGCGGAGCGAGGTCGAGCGCGTGCCGGTACCGGTCGAACGGCCGAAGGTGCAGCAGACCGTCGGCCAGCGAAAGGGCGCAGCCTGCACCAAGGGCTCCTTCTCCTGCGAATGGCCGCGGCTGTCGGAAGGCTTGAACGACCTGAAGAAGCTGTTCACCCCGCCGCCGAGCAAGCCGGCGAAGAAGGGCTGAAGCAGCAGACTTGTAGGGTGGGCAAAGGCGCGCAGCGCGGTGCCCACCATTCATTTATGATTGAGAGAGAGATGGTGGGCACGCTTCGCTTTGCCCACCCTACAAGTGCGGTACGTCAGTTCGTATGCTTCTTCTTGCTCCGCTTCGGCTTGACCGCCGGTGCGGTCGCTGGCTCGGTTAGCGTCGGCGAATTGCCCAACTGAGACCGGCTCTCCTGCAATCGCCTGTCGTATCCTGGAGAGTTCTGGACCGTCGGCGGCCTTGCATGGGCGAGCGTCGATGCGCCGCAGAGCGCGGCAAGCGAAAGCCCGATCATCAAGCGACGTTTCATTGCGTTCTCCTTGCTGTCACGGCACCCCACGGATCTGCTGCGGCGTCAGCCGCGGCGGTCCGTTGCCGGCGGCTTCCGCCTCCTTGATCAGCGCAACAATGCGGCGCATCAGCGGCACGCCGACATGGTTTTGCTCGGCGAGCGCGATGACTGCGCCCTGGAGGTAGTCGATCTCGGTCTTGCGGCCCTGTTTCAGGTCCTGCCACATCGAGGAGCGCGCCTCGGGATCGATCTTCATGGTCCGCCCCAGGATCGCGTTGAAGATCGCATCCGGCAGCCGCAGCAAGGTCGGAGACCAGCTCATTGGTATCGGCGTCGCCGAGACCGGTGTGATGCCGGCGGCCTTCAGCGCGGCCAGCCCCTCGGCCATCTGGTCCGCGAACAGCCTGCGCCAGTCGCGGTTCGCCAGCTGCGCGGCGAGCGGCATGTCCGACAACGCGCTGAGCGCGTTGTTCAGATTGATGATCAGCTTGCCCCATTGTACGCCGGTGATGTCGCGGCTCGCGCGCAACGTGAGGCCGGGCACCGAAAGCGCCGCGGCGGTGTTCTCGGCGTCCTCACCGATATGGATGTCGCCGGAGGTCGAGCGGTGGAAGCGGCCCTCGCCCATCGCGATCACGTTGAACGGCACCATGCCGGCGAGCACGCGGCGGCTCCCGAGCCGCTCGCGCAGCACCGCGACGTTGCCGATGCCGTTCTGAAGCGAGACGATGACGGCATCCTCAGGCGCGTGCCGGGCGATCTGATCGGCGACGGCGGCGGTGTCGGCGCTCTTGACCGTGACCAGCACGATGCCGGCGCTATGAAAGATCGCGGGATCCTCCGACAGCGCGAGCTGGCCCGCGCCGAGCCGCCTCTCGGAGCCGTCGAAATCGGTCAGAAGCAGGCCGAACCGTTCGATCTCGGTCTTCACCCGCGGCCGCACCAGCAGCGCAACGCGGCGGCCGCTTGCCGCCAGCATGCCGCCGACGAAACAGCCGATGGCGCCTGCGCCGGCCACCACGATCGGTCGATCCGTTACCACTGAGCTTGCTCCCTGAACGACCGGCCTTCGATAGCAGAGGCGAAGCCGGCAACCAATCGCGTCTCATCCGACTTGTAACGGTCACGACTGCCCCATATGTTTTCGCCCCGGGGGCGGTCAGCGGCGAGCACTCGCCGGACGAGACGCCAAAGGAGAGCACCATGGGTCTACTCGACGTCCTCAACGGCATGCAGAACGGCCCGCGCGGCCCCTCGACGCCGAGCTCCGAGAAATCCGGCGGCATGTCGCCGATGACCATGGCGCTGCTCGGCCTGCTCGCCTGGAAGGCTTACAAGCACATGACCGCAAACCAGTCCGGTACGGCGCCGCAACCCTCGCCCATGCCCGCGCCTCGACCGGTGAATGCGAACACTGCGGATGGCGGCGGTCTTGCCGGTAGTCTTGGCGGTAGTCTTGGCGGTAGTCTTGGCGGTCTCGGTGGCCTGCTGAAAGGCGGGCTCGGCGGCCTGCTCGCGGGCGGCGCGGCCGGCACCGTGCTCAGCGGCGGTCTCGGCGATCTCCTCAACCAGCTGCAGCAGGGCGGCCACGGCGACGCCGCCAATTCCTGGGTCGGCAAGGGCGAGAACAAGCCGATCTCGCCGGGCGATCTCGCCAACGCACTCGGGGCCGACCAGATCGAGAGCCTCTCCGCCCAGAGCGGCCTGTCGCGCGAGGAGCTGCTCAAGGGCCTCAGCCAATATCTGCCGCAGGTGGTCGACCATCTGACGCCGGACGGACGGCTGCCGACCGAGAACGAACTCTCGGGCAGGATTTAGTCAGACCGTGATCGACGCGCTTTCGGGAAGGGGAGCACACTCATGAGCATGGGCGGCCTGTTGTGGATCATCGTCGTCGGCTTCATCGCCGGCCTCATCGCGCGCTGGCTGGCGCCGGGGCCGAACAATCCGAGCGGCTTCATCCTCACCACCATCCTCGGCATCGCCGGCGCGTTTCTGGCCACCTTCGTCGGCCAGGCCATCGGCCATTACAGCCCAGACCAGGGCGCCGGCTTCATCATGGCCACGATTGGCGCAGTGGTGGTGCTGTTCATCTGGCACCGGCTGGTGGCGAGCGGCGTGATCAAGGGGTAGCGCTTCAAATCAGCGAGGGGGCACACCGCCTCTACACCGTCATGCCCGGGCTTGACCCGGGCATCCACGTCTTTTGATCTGCGCGATGACGCGTGGATGGCCGGGTCAAGCCCGGCCATGACGTGGAGTGAGCGCAGCGCCAATCCCGCCATCACGTAATCAAATGCATCCCCGCGTCCATGCGCACGACCTCGCCCGTCATGTTGCTGGAGGCCGGCATCGCCAGGAAGCAGACGAGCTGGGCGATGTCCTCCGCGGATGATGCGACCTTGAGCGGCACCCTCGCCACCACGTTGTCGCGCACCTGCTTGGCCTGCTCCTCGCCGCGGCCCTTGGTGAACCAGGGCGTGTCGATATAGCCCGGGCAGACCGTGTTGACGCGGATCAGCGGCGCCAGCGCGCGCGACAGCGACAGCGTCATGGTGTTGAGCGCGCCCTTGCTCGCGGCATAGGCGATCGACGAGCCGACACCGCTGATGCCGGCGACCGAGGACACATTCACGACCGCCGACGGCCGCCCCGACGCCTTCGCGCCGGCTTCGAGCAGGCTGCGCGCGGCGCGCACCATCTGGAACGGACCGATGGTGTTGACCCCATACAGGCGCTGGAAATCTTCCGCCGACAGACCGTCGAGATCGGCGTGAGCGACATGCTTGGTGGTGCCGGCATTGTTGACGAGAATATCGAGCCGGCCCCAGCCGCTGGCGGCCGCGACGATCTTGCGGCAATCCTCGTCCTTGGAGACGTCGCCCTGCGCCACCAGCACTTCCGCCGCGCCGGCCTTGCGGCAGACCTCAGCCGTGGCCTCGGCCTCCTTTTGGCTCGACGAATAGTTGATGACGAGCCGCGCCCCGCTGCGCGCGAGAATTTCCGCGGTCGCAGCGCCAAGGCCGGAGGCCGACCCCGTCACGATTGCGCACAAGCCGTCCTTTGCCATCCGGTGTTTCCTTCCCTCTGCAAGTTGCTGGCGCCCTGTTTAGCGAGTTTGCCGCGCCCTGCAAATCAAGCAAACTCCGCTAAGCGGAATTAGCCTCCTCTTGCTCCTTGGCGCCCATGTCCGCGCCGCAGGTTGACCTGCGATCAACGCTTGTCAGGGCCATGGCTTTTTCGGATCATCGGGCGCAAGAAGACCTGCGCGGTCTGCTTCAAACGAGGCCGGGCGCGCCAACGGAAAAAGCACGGGGAACGCTGTGGCGGAGAGTGACAACATCGTCGTCGAGACCGCGGAGAAGATCTTCGCCGATCTCGCCGATCCGCAAACCATCAACAACGACAAGAAGGGCGCGTGGCAGGCGCCGCTGTGGCAGGCGCTGAGCGAAGCCGGCCTGCCATTGTCCTGGGTGCCCGACGATCTCGGCGGCTCCGGCGCCAGCCTTGCCGACGGATTTGCCTTGCTGAACGCCGCCGGCCGCTTCGCGGTCGCGGTTCCCCTGGCCGAGACCATGCTGGCCGGCTGGCTGCTGGCGCAGGCGAAGATCGCTTCCCCCGAGGGCGAGATGACGGTGTTGCCGGCAAGCCCGAAGGACCGCATCACAATCGAGGCCGACGGCTCGCTCTCCGGCCGCGCCCGCGGCGTGCCCTTTGCGAAAACGGCCAAGCATTTTGCGGTGCTCGCACACGGCAAGGACGGCGCCTCGATCGCGCTCGTCGATGCCGGCAAGGGCCGGATCGAATCCGGCCTCAATGTCGGCTACGACCACAGCGACACCGTGACGCTCGACAGGGTCCAGCCGATCACCATCAAGCCCGCGCCGAAGGGCGTTGACCAGACCACGCTCATGCTGATGGGTGGCGTTGCGCGCAGCCTGCAGATCGCGGGCGCGCTGGAATCGATGCTCGACATCTCCGTGCGCTATTCCAACGAGCGCGTCGCCTTCGAGAAGAAGATCTCGAAATTCCAGGCGGTGCAGCACAACCTGGCGCGCCTCGCCGGCGAGTCCGCCGCGGCGCTTGCGGCGGCGACCTCGGCGGCTGACGCCATCGCCAATGCCAACGCCTTTGACGACGCGGTCTATCTCGAAGCCGCCTCCGCAAAGATCCGCTGCGCGGAAGCGGCCGAAAAAGGCGGCGCCATCGCGCATCAGGTTCACGGCGCGATCGGCTTCACCATGGAGCACATCCTGCATCGCTACTCGCTGCGGGCGCTGGCCTGGCGCGACGATTTCGGTTCGGAGAGCCACTGGGCCGTCGAGCTCGGCAAGCTGGTGGCCACCAGAGGCGCCGACGAATTGTGGCCGCTCGTGGCCTCGCGCTGATCAGGGAGAGAAACACATGACCGCTGCGCTCCGTTTCGACCCGATCCGCCTGCCCGAAAAGTGCGAGCAATTGCGCAAGGAAGTCCGCGCCTTCCTCGCCGAGGAAATCGCCGCCGGCACCTTCGATCCGCACAAGCCCAACCGCGAAGACACCGACGCGCCTGAATTCTCCCGCCGGGTCGGCGCCAAGGGCTGGCTGGGGATGACCTGGCCGAAAAAATACGGCGGCCAGGAACGCTCCTTCCTCGAACGCTACGTCGTGACCGAAGAGATGCGCGTCGCCAACGCGCCGACGCGGCGCTTCTTCGTCGCCGACCGCCAGAGCGGCCCGGTGCTGCTGAAATACGCCCCTGAACACATCAAGATGGAGATCCTGCCGCGGATCTGCCGCGGCGAGATCTGCTTTGCGATCGGCATGAGCGAGCCGAACTCCGGCTCCGACCTGTTCGCGGCGAAGACGCGCGCGACCAAGACCGACGGCGGCTACCTGATCAACGGCACCAAGATCTGGACCTCCTCGGCGCACATCGCCGACTACATGATCGCGATCTTCCGGACCTCGCCGCCGACCAAGGAAAACCGCCGTCACGGCCTGACCCAGTTCCTGGTCAAGATGAAGCAGCCCGGCATCAAGGTGAACCCGATCGGCCAGATCACCGGGCAATACGAGTTCAACGAGGTCGTCTTCACCGACTTCTTCGTACCCGATGATCACGTGCTCGGCGAGGTCGACGGCGCCTGGAAGCAGGCGACCAGCGAGCTCGCCTATGAGCGTTCGGGCCCCGAGCGTTTCCTCGAGACCTATTATGTGCTGACCGAGCTGGTTCGTGCGGTCGGCCCCAATCCGGACACGCGCAGCGCCGAAGGCATCGGCCGCCTCGTCGCGCAGCTCCACACCATGCGGCGCATGTCGGTCTCGGTGGCGGGCATGCTCGAGGCCGGCAAGGAGCCGGTGGTCGAGGCGTCCATCGTCAAGGACATCGGCACGGTCTGGGAGCAGCAGCTCCCGCACCGGGTCCGCGATCTCGCCGCCTTTGTCGAGGAGACCGCGACCAACCGCGAGACCTTGGAGCGGCAGCTCGACTTCGCAATCAAGACCGCGCCGAAACTCACCATCCAGGGCGGCACCACCGAGGTGCTGCGCGGCATCATCGCCCGCGGACTGGGCTTGCGCTAATTCAATCGAGGACATCATGAGCACGTATAAAGACATCGGCGTCGAGAAGGTCGGGCACGTCGGCACCATCGAGATCCGCCGCCCGCCGCTCAACTTCTTCGACATTTCGCTGATCAACCAGATCGCGGATGCGCTCGACGAGTTCGATCGCGACATCGAGATCCGCAGCTCGGTGCTCTCGGCGCAGGGCAAGGCGTTCTGCGCCGGCGCCAACTTCCAGGATCCGGCGCGGCAGGCGCAGGAGGCGCGCGAGGCCGAGAAGAAGGGCGATCCTGCCGACAGTCTCGGGCCGATCAACCATCTCTACATCCAGGCCGTGCGCATCTTCCGCGCCAAGAAGCCGATCGTCGCCGCCGTGCAGGGCGCGGCCATCGGCGGCGGCCTCGGCCTTGCGGTGTCGGCCGATTTCCGCGTCACCTGCCCCGAGGCGCGCTTCTCCGCGAACTTCACCAAACTTGGTTTCCATCCCGGCTTCGGCCTGACCGTGACGCTGCCCGAGCTGATCGGCAAGAACAACGCCGAGCTGATGTTCTACACCAGCCGCCGCGTCACCGGCGAAGAGGCGTACAAATGGGGCCTCGCCAATGAGCTGGTGCCGCAGGACCAGGTCAAGGCGGCCGCCATGAAGCTCGCCGGCGAGATTGCCGAGTGCTCCCCGCTCGGCCTGCTCTCCACCCGCGCCACCATGCGCAACGGCCTCGCCGACCGCGTCATGGCCGCGACCAACCACGAGCTTGAAGAGCAGACCCGCCTGCGCGCGACGGAAGATTTCAAGGAAGGCGTGAAGGCCACGGAAGAGCGGCGCGCGGCGAATTTTAGGGGACGCTAGTCAACGTATCGCGCCGACGCTGCAACATGCTCCGCTGTCGTCCCCGCGAAGGCGGGGACCCATAACCACAGGGAGATGTGTCAGCGCGCAGATCGTCGCCACGAGTCTTCGTCAAACTACTTCCTGTGGTTATGGGTCCCGGATCTGCGCTCCGCTTGTCCGGGACGACAGCTGTACTTGCGGCAAGAGCTCAAGCCGCCAGCCGGAACGTCACGCCGCCCAGCAAGAATTCGTTCCCCGCCACAGCGTGCCCCTTCGCTCGCGCCGCATGCAGCACGCGCGCCGCGTCAGTCACGCGAAACTCCAGCGCGCTCATGATTTCGCTTGCACCCTTCGCGAAGCGGAAGATGGCATTTGGCAGTTTCAACTCGGAGCCGTCAGCCGCAACGCCGATGATCTTGCCCCAATGCTCCGCCAACCCCCGCGGATCCGGGCTCTGCATCTCCACCGCGACAAGCGCCTGCGTCACGTCCTTGCGGATGAACTTCTGCCAGTCCGGCCCCGCCGGCGGATACGCCCCCAAGATATCGTCGCTGCCGTCGGTGTGGTTGAACTCGATGAAGGCGGCGCGGCAGTCGCGGGGGTGGAGCTGCACGCCGTGATAGGGCGCGTGGTCGATGACGTTGGCGGTGCGGACGCCCATCGCGTTGGCGCTGCGGCCGCGCTCGTCGGGATCGTTGCAGCAGAAGATCGCCATGTAGCCGCCGCGGCCGCCGGTCTTCTCGATGAAGCGGCCGGCCGTGGTGCCGTCCTTGAAGGGCGCAACCACCTCCAGCAGGATCGTGTCGACAGGGAGCAGCGCGTTCTCCAGGCCGTATTTGGCGACATTGCCGTCGCGGTAGCAGACGGAAAGGCCCATGATCTCCGCGATGTCGGAGACGACGGGCGCGAGCTGCGGCGCGACCAGGCAGATCTGGCGCAGCCGCATGTAGGGCGCCATGGTCATGCGCCCTTGAAAGTCGGCTTGCGCTTCTCGACAAAGGCCCTGGCGGCCTCCTTGTGATCCTCGGTATCGCCGCAGCGGGTGTGATGGATCGCCTCGCCGTCGAAGCAATCCTCCAGCGCCAGGTGCTCGGCATTGTTGATGTTGCGCTTGATGAAGCCGAGCGCGATCGACGGCCCTTGCGCCAGCGACAGCGCGAGCTCGTGGGCGGCGGTATCGATCTCGGCATCGGGCACGACCTTGGTCACCATGCCGATCGCATGCGCTTCTCTCGCCGAGAGCAGGGGCGACATCAGATAAAGCTCGCGCGCCCGCGCGCTGCCGAGCAACTGAGTGAGGAAATAGGTGCCGCCGTAATCGCCGGAGAAACCGACCTTGGCAAAGGCGGTGGTGATCTTGCAGGATTCGGATGCGATGCGCAGGTCGCAGGACAGCGCCATCGACAATCCCGCGCCGGCCGCCGCGCCGTCGAGCTGCGCCACCACGGGCTTCGGCATCTGGTGCAGGATGCGCGAGACCTCCATGCCGCGGCGGAGGTTCGCCATCTTCACCTCGAACGGCAGCGGCGCGCGGCCGGCCGCCATCGACTTGACGTCGCCACCGACGCAGAACGAGCCGCCGGCGCCCTTGAACAGCACCGCGCGCACCTCGGGATCGTCAGCCGCGCGCCGCGCCGCCTCGACCAGCCCGGCCACCATCTCCGGGTTGAGCGCGTTCTTCCGCTCCGGACGGTTCATCGTGATGGTGAGCAGCCCGCCTTCGAGCTTTTGCAGGACCATGTCGTTCATGGGGCGTCTCCTTGTTGCTTGGCTCCGTCGTTCCGGGGCGATGCAACGCATCGAACCCGGAACCTCGAAATCCCGGGTTCTCGCTACGCGAGCCCCGGGATGACGCTTCGCGTCACTTCTTCACCAGCGGGCAACGCGACTGCTCCAGCGACTGGAACGCCTCGCTGCCGGGCACGGTGGCGAGCAGCTTGTAATCGTCCCAGCGGCCCTTCGATTCCGACGGCTTCTTCACCTCGAACAGGTACATGTCGTGGATCATGCGGCCGTCCTCGCGGATCTTGCCGTTCTTGGCGAAGAAATCGTTGATCGGCGTTTCCTTCATCACCTTCATGACGGCGGCCGCGTCGGTCGTCCCCGCCGCCTTCACCGCCTTCAGGTAATGCGTGACGGAGGAATAGACGCCGGCCTGCGCCGAGGTCGGCGGCCGCTTCACCCGCTCCTGGAAGCGCTTGGAGAAAGCGCGCGTCTCGTCGTTCATGTCCCAGTAGAACGCTTCGGCCAGCAGCAGGCCCTGCGCGGTCTCGAGCCCGATCGAATCGATGTCGGTGACGAAGGCGAGCAGCGGCGAGACCTTCTGGCCACCCTTCATGATGCCGAACTCGGCCGCCTGCTTGATCGCGTTGACGGTGTCGCCGCCGGCATTGGCGAGCCCGATCACCTTGGCCTTGGAGGCCTGCGCCTGCAGCAGGAAGGACGAGAAGTCCGAGGTGTTGAGCGGATGGCGCACGCTGCCCAGCACCTTGCCGCCGGTCTTGGTGACGACGGCACTGGTGTCCTTTTCCAGATCCTGGCCGAAGGCATAGTCCGCGGTGAGGAAGAACCAGCTGTCGAGGCCCGTCTTCACGGCCGCGAGACCGGTCACATTGGCCTGGCCGTAAGTGTCGAACACGTAGTGAATGGTGTAGGGACCGCAGGCCTCGTTGGTGAGGCGGATCGAGCCCGGGCCGTTGAACATGATGATCTTGTTGCGCGCCTTTGCGATCTCGCCGGCCGCAAGCGCGGTGGCGGAGGCCGCGACGTCGTAGATCATCTCGACGCCCTGGTTGTCGAGCATGTCGCGGGCGATGTTGGCGGAGAGATCGGCCTTGTTTTGATGGTCGGCCGCCAGCACCTGAATCTTGCGTCCGAGCACCTCGCCGCCAAAGTCCTCCACGGCCATCTTGGCCGCGGTCTCGCTGCCGGGGCCGGTGATGTCGGCATAGAGGCTCGACATGTCCAGGATGCCGCCGATCTTCAGCGGGGGCTTGTCTTCGGCCTGCCCGGCGCTCGCGCTGAGCGCAAACGCGGCGGCAAAAATGCCCGACAGAACATGCTTCATCGAAATGATCTCCCTTTCATCGCCTGTCTCTAATGGCGGCTTGGTTGTTGCTTTTGGCAATCGCTTGTTGCCGCAATCATGCCGCATGCGCAACAGCGCAGCAAGCGCGAGGTACGATGAAGGTGAGTGATCAAGCGCGCGCTTTCCGCAAAGCGGAATGGTGAGGTGCAATCGGATGTTTCCGCGTCATCGCGAGGAGCTCAGCGACAAAATTGCGTAGCAATTTTGCGCAGATGCGACGAAGCAATCCATAATTCGTCCGCGGAAAGACTCTGGATTGCTTCGCT
>RXJC01000337.1:10347-12383 GCA_003963435.1 Bradyrhizobiaceae bacterium
TCCGCGGAAAGACTCTGGATTGCTTCGCTGCGCTCGCAATGACGGAGAGCGAGGAAGCGTCTTCGCGAACCGCTACTCCTGAGGTAAAATGAGAGCACAACGCAACCTCTCCGGGCCACGTGGCGCAACGACGTCTCCTCACTGTCGCAACTCTTCTCTTCGCGGCTAACACCGCGCTCGCGAGCCCGTGCCAGTTCGAGTCCCAAGGCGAAGGCCGCGTCGCCGCCATCGTCGATGCGCACAGCGTGCGTCTCGACGATGGCCGCGAGATCCGCCTGATCGGGATCGAACCGACGGCGGCCACGAAGCAGGCGCTGACTTCGCTGCTCGCCGGCCGCGACGTCACGCTCCGCGGCACCGACGACACGCCCGACCGCTACGGCCGGCAAAGCGCGCTGCTCTTCATCGGCGAGAGCGACACGCCGGTGCAGGCCATGCTGCTGGCCCAGGGCGATGCCCTGGTGTCCGCCGAGGTCACCGACAAGGACTGCGCGGCCGCCCTGATGGCGTCGGAGGCCGCAGCACGGCGCCAAAAAATTGGCAGTTGGGCTGACCCGTCGGCCATAAAAAACGCGGAAAGTCCGGACGATATTTTGGCGGGGATCGGGCGCTTTATGGTGGTCGAGGGCAAAGTCCTGTCGGTCCGGCAAGCTGGGGCAACGACCTACCTCAACTTCGGACGGAACTGGACACGTGGCTTTGCGGCGACTATTTCAAAGCGCGCGCTACCGGCGTTCGAAAATGCCGGAATTGCCCTTAAGTCCTTGGAAGGTAAACGTATTCGAATCCGGGGCTGGGTTGAGGGAAGTACGGGACCGCGGATCGATGTGCGGCTCGTGGGACAGGTCGAGTTGCTGGGCGCAAACGAGCCGACAGGGGTAAGGCCCTAACGAGGGGCCAGGCACGGGTTAAGCGACGTGAATGGGGTGCTAGAACGGCACGTACGAAGTGAACGCCGCCGCCTGCGGGCTGCGCCGGCAGCGCTTTGCCTCGTGCTGGGAACAGCCCTTGCCGGTTGCGGCGACATGGGCCGGTTCCAGACCGCCGCCGTCCCGGCGACCGTCGCCATGCCGAAACCGAAGCCGGCCGTCGCCCAGACCCCCGCCACCGAAAAGGAGCACGAGCGCATCCTGGCGAGCTATGGCGGCCCTTATGACGACCCCAGGCTCGAATCACTCGTCAGCAAGACCGTCGACCGGCTGGTCGCCGCCTCCGACCGCCCCGACCAGGGCTACAAGGTCACCATCCTCAATTCCGGCGCGGTGAACGCCTTCGCGCTGCCGAACGGCCAGCTCTATGTCACGCGCGGACTTCTTGCGCTGGCGAGCGACACCTCGGAGCTGTCCTCCGTGCTCAGCCACGAGATGGCGCATGTGCTGTCCAAGCACGCCGCGATGCGCGAGGACCAGGCGCGCCAGGCCGCGATCGTCACCCGCGTCGTCACCGACATGAGCAACGATCCAGACCTCACCGCACTGGCGCTCGCCAAGACCAAGCTCACCATGGCGAGCTTTTCGCGCAAGCAGGAGTTCGAGGCCGACGGCATCGGCGTCGGCATTTCCGCCAAGGCGCATTTCGACCCCTATGGTGCGGCCCGCTTCCTTTCGGCGATGGAGCGCAATGCCGAGCTGAAGGCCGGCAAGTCTTCGCTGGATCCGCGCGCACAGGATTTCACCTCCTCGCACCCGGCGACCCCGGAGCGCGTGCAGAACGCGCAGAACATCGCGCGGCAATACACGGCGCCTGAAGGCGCCGAGCGCGACCGCGAGAGCTATCTCGCCGCGATCGACAACCTCGTCTACGGCGAGGATCCCAGCGAAGGTTTCGTGCGCGGCCGCCGCTTCCTGCATCCGAAGCTCGGCTTCACCTTCCAGGCGCCTGACAATTTCACGCTCGACAACACCGCCCAGGCCGTGATCGGCGTGCGCGAAGGCGGCGCACAGGCGATGCGCTTCGACGTGGTGCGCGTGCCGGCCGAGCAGTCGCTCGGCGACTACCTCAATTCCGGCTGGATGGAGGGCGTCGAGAAGGCGTCC
>RXJC01000079.1 GCA_003963435.1 Bradyrhizobiaceae bacterium
ACCGAGGTCACCGTCATGCCGGTGATATCCTTGCCGCGCCCGGCGGTGATGACGCTGACGCCGCCGGTGAGATGGCGCATGGCGCCGCGGAAATCGGCGGACGAGACGGGAATTTCAGTCATGAGATCGCGAGGCACTACATTCATGGCATTGCTCCCCGAATCGGGGTTCCCTGTATTTAGGTACGATCGTCCGCAGACAACAGGTGGCTCAGCGGATGATGGACGCCGAGAGGCCGAGACGCACAAAAATGATGGTGCGGGCCGCCCAAGCTGTCGAGATGCCTGAAAGACGAACGACGCGCATGCTGTCGTGCGCCCGGCGGACGTGATCATTTTTTCAACCGAATGGGCAAAGGCAGGGCGATTTTTTCCGCACGCGAATGTGAGCGCCGCACGGATCTGGCCCGACGCTGCAAAGCGCCCACCCTCGAAATGTCGAAAACAACCCCATGCACAGTATCCGGCAGTAACGAGATCAATGACTTACGCAGCAGGCGATTGGTGCGTCGAAACCTTTGCTCCGTCGGGCAAAACAGGAGAATGGTGGCAGGCTGGCGCTGATGCGCGAAGCTGCCTCCACCACCGCCGCTGTCATTTCCCGCGAAGGCGGGGAATCCAGTATTCCAGAGACGTTTGGGCGTCACACGGCTGCCGCGGCGTACTGGATCGCCCGCCTTCGCGGGCGATGACACCGTTCTTGTGGCGGGATGCGTGCCACAATCTATTGCCACCGCACCGGCAGATTCTGCAAACCGCGAAAGGCCCAGCCGCCGATCCGCACCTTCTCGTCGGCGGCGAGCTCCAGCTTCCTCGCCCGCGCGAACACGGTCGGCAGCGCGACGTCGGCGATCATGGCGCGGGAGGCGAAGGCGCCGGCGCAGAAATGCGGGCCGGCGCCGAACGCGACGCTCTTGGCGTTGTCGCGCTTCACGTCGAACTCGTCGGCGCGCTCGAAATGCGTCTCGTCGCGGTTGGCCGAGCCGAACATCAGGAACACGCGCTCGTCGAGCTCGAACGACACGTCGCGGATGCGCCAGGGCTTTGCGATGCGGCGCGGCGACATCCCGATCGGCGAGATCCAGCGGGCGTATTCCTCGAACGCCTGCAGCCAGGACACTTCACCGCGCAGAACCAGATCGAGCTGGTCGGGATGGGTCAGCAGCGCCCACACCGTGCCGGCGATGGCCTTGCGCGGCTCGTTCTGGCCGCCGGAGATCGCGAGCTTGACGTTCGCGCGCACGCTGTCCATCGGCATGCCGGAGGCGAGCAGCACGCCCAGGATGCTCTGGTCGGGATGCTTGCGCATCACCGGCAGGATGTCGTCGATGGCAGCGTCGATGCCCGACGTCGCCGCATGGCAGCGCGCCTCGACATCGGGATCGCCGGCATAGTTGGCGATGCCCTCGATCATGCCTTGCGACCACGCATCCATGTCCGCAAAGCCGATATTGGTCAGGCCGGTGATCGACTTCAGGCATTCCCCGGAGAACGGCAGCGCGAAGTCGCGCATGAAGTCGACCCGCCCCGGCGCGATCGCATCGATGATGCGGTCGGCATGGGCCTGGAACTGCGCGGTCCAGTGCGCCTTCACCGTCTTCGGCGACACCGTCGGAAACATCGCGCGCCGCTCGGCCTGATGCGCCTCGCCGTCCTTGCGCATCATGTTGTGCCCCATCAGCCGGTTCATCAGGCCGGCGGGCTGGTGCGAGGAGAACACGTCGATCTGCTTCTCGGAGATCGAGATGTCGTCGCGGCTGGTCAGCAGCGTCGAGCCGAGCTGCGGCACGAAGGCGATCGGCGCCTCCTTCCGCATCTTCGCGAGCATCGGATAGGGATCGGCCCAGAACGCGGCAGGGTCGATGTCGATGCGCGGCGCGGTGCTCAAGGCGGTCTCTCCCCGGGATTGTCGTCTCCTTCAGGGCAGACTAGCGAACTCTGCGGCCGGCGTCTGTCCCTAGCGATAGGGACGGAACTGGCGCTACCGGGCCTCGGCGACCTTCGGTCCAGGCAGCATCTGCGCGTTGGCCGCCAAGGGCCGCTTCGACGACGATGCCGGGTCCGGCAATCGGAAGGCGGCGTCGGCCGGCGCTCCCTGGGATGGCCGGCGAGCCGCATTTGCCGGCAGCACGATCACCTTCGCTCCGACCTTCACCCGCTCATAGAGGTCGGTCACGTCGTCGTTGGTGAGCCGGATGCAGCCGGACGACACGCGCTTGCCGATCGTGTCGGGGTTGTTGGTGCCGTGAATGCGGTATTCGGTGTCGCCGAGATACATCGCGCGGGCGCCAAGCGGGTTGCCGGGACCGCCGGCCATGAACCGCGGCAGATAGGGCTGACGCCCGATCATCTCGGCGGGCGGATGCCAATCCGGCCATTCGGCCTTGCGGGCCACGGTCTGCTCGCCGGACCATGTGAAACCCTCCCGGCCGACACCGATGCCGTAGCGCATCGCCTGCCTGTCGTTCAGGACGAAATAGAGGAACGTGTTGCCGGTATCGATGATCACGGTGCCCGGCGGCTGACGGCTGGAATAGTCGACCACCTGCCGGACAAGTGCGCCGGGACCTTCAGCGGCTTTCGGCGGCTCGACCAGAGGCGCCGCCGGGGCCGGAATCGGAGCTGGAACGGGAGCCGGGGCCGTCACTGATGCATGAACGGAAGGTGCCACGTAGACCGGTGTCGACGATGCCTTGGCTTCCTGCGCGGACGGCTTCCGTGCCGGCTGCACGCTCGCCGGGTGCGACAGCAAGCCGTAGCCCAATGCGGCGACGGCCACGGCACCAATCGCAATTCTCGCAGCCATCGGGAGTGCGAGCGTCTCCGCCTTCTTGCCGCGTTTGGCTCGCTTGGCCATGTCTTTCTCCAGGTCGCCGTACCCAAGAGAGGTATCGGGCAAAATTTAAGAAACTTCGAAGCGATCTCGCTGGAGCTGGAACCCTCGGTGATGGTTAACGGGGAGCGCGTGATAGGGGAACGGCGGGAACATCTCGGCGTTTGAACATCCACGATGTCGGCAATGCACGCGCAGCTTAGTGGGCAGCCTGGCGAGCCGGAGTAACAGGCGTGCCAGCCGGGAGAACGAATTGCAGATTCTGGTCGTTGAAGACGAAGACCTGATACGCGACGTGGTCGTGGACATATTGGAGGGCCACGGACACGAAGTTCTTCAAGCCGAGAGCGGTGAGCGCGCGCTGCAGCTTTGCGCCGAAGCCACACCGGACCTCATCTTCACGGACGTCAAGCTGCCGGGGCCGCTGTCCGGGTGGGACGTCGCAATCAGGTGCAGGGAGAGCCACCCTGCCATTCCCGTGATCTATGCCACCGGACACACCCATTCGGCCCCGCGGCCGGTGTCAGGGAGCATCATGCTCCACAAACCCTACCGTCTCGAGCGGCTGCTGGAATCGATCCGCACGCTGACGCACACCAGTAACACGTCACCCACTTAGCGAGTTGAGCCACCATCACAAGCGGGTACCCACGCCGCCGCAAGGCCGCGCGGGTAAGGTTGACCGGTGAGGTTAATGCAAGCCGGCGTTTGTCCATCGACGTCGCCCTCGATAGCGTTGCGACCAGGCAGGAACGAGATGCTCGAGAGGACCGACCAGCACACGCTTCTGAAGACCAAGCGCCGCGAGGCCAACGACTACGCCGTCGGGCTGGCCTTCTTCGGCGTCGTGGGCATCGCCATGACCGCGTGGATCGCGGCCCTTGTTTGGATCAGCTGGCGCCTGATCGAGTGGATTTTCTTATAGCGAGTGCACGTTTCATCATGAGCGAGTTTGCAGGGCTTTCCGACCATTTCATCATGCGAATGCACGAGTTCATTCGTAACGAGGTGCAAGCCGACGCGCTGGCCGGCACGCGGCTGATCGGCCTGCCGGCGAAGCAGCGCGCAGATCGCCTGTTCAGGGAGATCGAGCGTCGCGGCCTGTTCTGCAACCCGATCGAATGGCCGGCGCATTTGGCTGATACGTCAGGTGACGTCGCCGATCGGCCGTTTCGGTCGATCGCGAATTGAAGCCCGCGGCAACCTGCCATTCACGAGATATAAAGCATCGGGCAGAACAACGCCGCACGAACGTTCACATGTGAACATCGGACGACTCCCAATCCAGCCTAGGATGACCCTGCCTCGGCTGGATTCGCCTCCGTGCCAGAGCGTCAGCGGCCTCGGCTCATCACCTTTCCAGGGCTGAGGCCGCTTGCTATTTGCGGCCTAATTCAGGCTACGCGTGAGCAGACCCAGCACGATCGAAAACAATTCGTTCTGCGAGGAAATGCCGAGGCGCTCATAGGCGCGCTTGCGGTAGGTCAGGGTCGAATGCAGGCTGATGCCGAGGCCTTGCGAGATCGCTTCGGAGCTGAAACCGCAGAGGATGTGCCGACAAACTTCCTGTTCGCGCGGCGTCAGCGTAGAGAGTGGCGCACGCGTCGCGAACAGTGCGGCGAGGTTCTGCTCGGGCGTTGCCGTCTGCTGGAAATGGCGCGCGATGCTGGCACCGATCGCGGGCGCGATCGCCTGCAGCCGCGCACGCTCGGCGTCGCCGAAGCGGCCCTGCGACGTGACGCGATAGAAATTGACGTAGAAGCAGGTGTCGCCGGTCCAGATCGCGGTCGCGCATTTGTCGACGATGCCGGAGTCGTGGAAAAAGATCTTTCGGTAGCGCGCGCCGTACATGCGCGGCGCAAACGCGGGCAGCATGATCGGCGCGCCGCCCGCGGCTTCGAACAGCGCGTCACGGTTCGGATCGGATTCGTGGAACTGGCCGGCATAGGCCGCGCCGAGATCGCCGCCGATCGGGATGTTGCCGGCATCGAGCAGGCAGCGTGCGGCGCCGGCCCGCGACAGTGCGAACACCATGCAATGGCCGACGCCGGCCTGCCGGCGCAGCGTGTCGATCAGGACGTTCGGGAAGTCAGGCCGGCCGATGGCGAGCACCGCGGCCGTGACATCGCCGGCCGCTGGATTTGAGGCCGTCGCGTGGGGCGGCATTGCATTCCTCCGCAAGACGTTCTTTTGCGCAAGGATAGCAGCAGCGGAGACTTGCTGAAAGCCGGCGGCGCCCGCCTGTGGCGCTTCTGGATCCCGGCTCTGCGAAGCATCGTCCGGTGCGCTGCGCTGCTGAGCCGGGGCCCACGTCGCCGCGCTTGCTGGGGCGGCTCAACCGCCCCTACCCCGCCGCCCTCGCCGGGGCGACGTTGATCGCGAGCTTGCCGTAGCGGTCGGTGAAGGCCTGCGTGTCGATCTCCTCGAGCTGGATCTCGCCGCTCATCACGCCCTGCTTCCACGCCGCCTGCGCCGGGTCGTTCTGGAATTCCGGCATCACCTCGCGGCCGAACAGCTCGAGCGATTCGCAGATGTGCTCGTGGCTGTTCTTGCCGGCCTGGTTGAGCAGGA
>RXJC01000280.1 GCA_003963435.1 Bradyrhizobiaceae bacterium
AATCTCGACTGGGCACAGGTCGACGAAGTCTTCTTCGGCTGCGCCAACCAGGCCGGCGAGGACAACCGCAACGTCGCGCGCATGGCGCTGCTGCTCGCTGGGCTCCCGGATTCGGTTCCCGGCCAGACCCTGAACCGGCTCTGCGCCTCCGGCCTCGATGCGGTCGGCGCCGCGGGCCGCGCCATCCGCTCCGGCGAGATCGAGCTCGCGATCGCCGGCGGGGTCGAGTCGATGACCCGCGCGCCGTTCGTGATGGGCAAGGCGCAGGAGGCCTTCTCGCGCTCGGCCGAGATCTTCGACACCACGATCGGCTGGCGTTTCATCAATCCGCTGCTGAAGGCGCAGTACGGCGTCGACGCCATGCCCGAGACCGGCGAGAACGTCGCCGAGGAATTCCAGGTCTCGCGCGCCGACCAGGACGCCTTCGCCATCCGCTCGCAGCAGCGTGCAGGCAAGGCAATCGCCGCCGGCTATTTCGCCGAAGAAATCATCCCGATCACCATTCCCGGCGGCAAGGCCGGTCCCATCACCGTCGACAAGGACGAGCATCCGCGTCCCGAGACCACGCTGGAGGGCCTCGCCAAGCTGAAGCCGATCGTGCGCAATCCCGGCACTGTGACCGCCGGCAACGCCTCCGGCGTCAACGACGGCGCTGCCGCGATGATCCTGGCCTCGGAGGCCGCGGTGAAGAAGCATGGCCTGACGCCCCGCGCGCGCATCCTAGGCCTCGCCTCGGCCGGCGTGCCGCCGCGCATCATGGGCATTGGCCCGGTGCCGGCGACCCGCAAGCTGATGGAGCGGCTCGGCAAGAAGATCAGCGATTTCGACCTGATCGAGCTCAACGAGGCCTTCGCCTCGCAGGGCATCGCCTGCATGCGCCAGCTCGGCGTGGCCGATGATGCCGATTACGTCAATCCGCATGGCGGCGCCATCGCGCTCGGCCATCCGCTTGGCATGAGCGGCGCGCGTCTTGCGCTCACCGCCGTCCACGGCATGGAGAAGCGCGGCGGCAAGCTCGCGCTCGCCACCATGTGCGTCGGCGTCGGCCAGGGTGTGGCCGTTGCGATCGAGAAGCTGAACTGACGAGACGCGTAGCGTCTCGTCATCCCGGAGCCGCTCGCCAAGAGCGGAATCCGGGATCTCGAGATTCCGGGTTCAGCCCTGTCGGGCTGCCCCGGAATGACAGCTTTGGGAGGCGCCAAACCCGCTTCCCCCAATTAGTTATATCCTATAATGATTGGCAGAAGCGTTGACCGGTCGGACCACAAATGGCCGGGGAGGAGTTCGCCAATGACATTCATCTATCCGACCGACAGCAACAAGGCGCATCCGCTGCCGCTGTCGCCCGACTACAAGAGCTCGATCAAGCGCGCGCCGAGCAAGCCCTTGATCCCGATGCGCCATACGCTGTCGGAGCTGACCGGTCCGGTCTACGGCCACGAGACCGTGCGCGAGGGCGACAACGACCTCACCCGCCAGCACAGCGCCGAGCCGATCGGCGAGCGCATCATCGTCCACGGCCATGTGCGCGACGAGGACGGCCGGGGCGTACCGAACTCATTGGTCGAGATCTGGCAGGCCAATTCCTGCGGCCGCTACGTACACGTCCGCGACCAGCATCCGGCGCCGCTCGATCCGAACTTTACCGGCGCCGGCCGCACCCAGAGCGATGCTTCCGGTTACTATCGCTTCGTCACCATCAAGCCCGGTGCCTATCCCTGGGGCAATCACCACAATGCGTGGCGGCCGGCGCACATCCATCTGTCGGTGTTCGGCTATTCCTTCGTCACCCGCCTCGTGACGCAGATGTACTTCCCGAACGACCCGCTGTTCCCGTTCGACCCGATCTTCAACTCGGTGCCGGACGAGAAGGCGCGGGCGCGGATGGTCTCCTCGTTCGACCTCGAGAACACCCAGCCCGAATGGGCGCTGTGCTACCGCTTCGACATCGTGCTGCGCGGCAAGAACGCCACCCCCATGGAGAACACTTAAGTGCAGGATAATGGGATCACGCCATCGCAGACCGTCGGTCCATTCTTCAAATACGGCCTGACGCCGAATGGCGAGTACGCTTGGAACGACGCGTTCACCAGCTCGACGCTGACGCCCGATGTCACCGGCGACCGCATCCGTATCGAAGGACGCGTGTTCGACGGTGACGGCGTCGCCGTTCCCGATTGCATGCTGGAGATCTGGCAGGCGGACGCGCAAGGCCGTTTTGCCGACCCGCAGGACAAGCGCGCGTTGCCGAATGCGAGCTTCCGCGGCTTTGCCCGTTGCGGCACCGACAAGGACGGCAATTACGCCTTCGACACGATCAAGCCGGGCGTGGTGCCCGATCCCGACGGCAAGCCCCAGGCGCCGCATATCCTGCTGGCGGTGTTCGGCCGCGGCATGCTGCGGCATCTCTACACCCGCATCTATTTCAGCGACGAGTCCGGCAACGCGGCCGACCCCGTGCTGGCGCTGGTGCCTGCCGATCGCCGCGTCACGCTGACCGCCGTGCGGGAGGCGGGCAAGCCGATCTACCGGCTCGACCTGCGGCTGCAGGGCGACAACGAAACGGTGTTCTTCGACGTCTGAGTCACTGCGTGCCGAGGAAGGCCTGGTCCCCGGCACGCCATCTCGTTCCGCGCATCAAAGCCGATGCCGGCGTCGGATCGGGGCGGAACGATCGTCTTTTTACATCCGTGCGTCAGCTCTACTGACTCAAATTCCGATAGCTGGACGCCCGATTCCCGTAATTGTGCGGGTTTCGCGCGACGCAATTCCAGCGCGAAGCAATCCCGCATTTACCGTATTCGTCTAGGGTGGCTGCGGTTTCGAAGCCGACCCCGGATTGTTTCATGAAATTTCGCCTCTCGCTGTCTTCTGCGATCGTCGCGTTCGGCATCGTTCTCGCCATCGGTTTTGCCGCCGTGGTTTCGACCAGCCTGTACGCCCTGAAGGAGCTCAAGGTCGGCGGTCCGCTCTATTCCGACATCAAGCTGGGCAACGACCTCATCGCGGACATCCTGCCGCCTCCGGAATATGTGATCGAGGCCTATCTCGAGGCGACCCTGGCCATGCGCGAGCCGGACCAGCTGGCGGCCCACGGCGAGCGCCTGGTCCAGCTCCGCAAGGATTACGACGAGCGCAAGGCGTTCTGGGTCGCTTCCAGCCTGTCGGCCGACCTGAAGACCGCGCTGGTGTCGAAGTCCGACGCCGAGGTGCAGAAGTTCTGGAAGGCGTCCGACCAGCTCCTGCCGGCCCTCAAGGCCAAGGACGCGGCTGCGTCCGAGCGCGCTTATGCGCAGCTCAAGGAAGCCTATACCGCGCATCGCGCTGTGATCGACACTATCGTCGAGAGCGCCAACAAGCAGAATGCCGACATGGAGAAGCTGGCGGCGGATCGCGACAGCTCCATTCTCTATATTCTCCTCGGTGTCTCCGCCGCCGTCTTGGCCTTTGTCGCCGCGGGCCTGCTCGGCGTTGCCGTCGGGGTGGTGCGCCCGATCGTGCGCATGACGGGCACGATGCAGAAGCTCGCGACCGGCGACCTCGCTGCCGACATTCCTTTCGCCGACCGCCGAGACGAGGTCGGCTCGATGGCGGGCGCGCTGGTGGTGTTCAAGCAGGCGGCCATCGAGAATGCCCGCCTGCGTGAGGAACAGTTGCGGCAGGAGCAGGAGGCGGCGCTCGCCAAGCGCTCCGCCCTGCACCAGATGGCCGAGACCGTCGAGCGCGAGACCGGACGCTCGGTCGACACTGCGGGTGCGGCGACGCAAGGCGTCGAACGCGCGGCCTCCAGCCTGTCCGAGATCGCGAGATCACTCTCCGCGGAGTCGCAGGCTGTCGCGGCGGCCTCCACCCAGGCCCTCGGCAGCTCGCAGACCGTCTCGGCCGCGGCCGAAGAACTGAGCGCCTCGATCCGCGAGATCGCAAGCCAGGTCATGCGGACCAGCACCGTGACGAAGTCGGCGGTCGCCGGCCGCGAGCAGGCGCGTTCGACCATTCAATCGCTGGCCGGATCGGTGAAGAAGATCGCCGAGGTCTCCGATCTCATCGGCGGCATCGCCGGC
>RXJC01000697.1 GCA_003963435.1 Bradyrhizobiaceae bacterium
GCTCGGAGAGCAGCGCGTCGACGCTGGCGGAATTCACGTCGCGCTGCTCACCGTTGACGATCACAAGCACTGCATCACCTCGTTGTCGATCTGGCCGCGCTCGACATAGGCGAGCGTCAGCTCGGCGAGCGCAGGCGCGATCAGGAAGCCGTGGCGGTAGAGGCCGTTGACGGTGAACTTTCGGCCATGAATGCCGATGCGCGGCAGATTATCGGGAAAAGCGGGACGAAGCCCCGAGCCGAACTCGACGATGCGGGCTTCGCCGAACGCCGGATGCACCGTATAGGCCGCGCCCAACAGCTCCAGCGCGGAGCGGACGCTGACGCCGGTGTCCTCGGTCTCGATCGAGGTCGCGCCGAGCATGAACAGATTGTCCTCGCGCGGGATCACGTAGAGCGGCCAGCGCGGATGCATGAGCCGCACCGGGCGGGCCAGCTGCACCTCGGCCGTCTCGATCAGGATCATCTCGCCCTTGACGCCGCGCAGCTCCGGCTGCTCGTCGCGGGCACCGAGGCCGCGGCAGTCGATGACGATGCCGTCAAGATCGTTGGCCGTGACGTCGCTGCAGAATTTGATGGTGCCGCCGGCGGCACGGATGCGCTCGTGCAGCTTGGGCAGCACGCGGCGCGGCTCGACATGGCCCTCGGCCGGGAAGAACAGCGCGTCGCGGAAGCGGCCCTCCAGCGACGGTTCGAGCTCGGCGAGGCCGGCGGCGTCGAGCCGGCGGTGGTCCTCGGTCATGCGCGCAAAACGCTCGAAGTCGTTGCGCTCGCGCGGATGGGCGACGACGAGCGAGCCGTTGAACGGCGTGTCGGGCAGCTCGCGCCGCCAGACTTCGAGCGAGCGCAGCCCCAGGCGGCTGATGATGGGTTCGGCGACCTCGGCCTCGCAATAGGGCGCGAGCATGCCGCCGGCCCAATGGCTGGTGGCGTCCGTCATCGCCTCGTCACCGCGCTCGTGCAAGGTCACGGCATGGCCGGCCTGCGCGAACAGCAAAGCCTGCCAGGCGCCCGCAATGCCTGCGCCGATGATGGATACCGGTGAATCCGGTCGCTTGGTCTTCTGCAACATCCCTGTCCCTTCGCCGGCATGACCCGGATCAGGTTCAAAGGGTCACCGCGGTCCTGGCAAGCCGGTCGATCGGCATTGCCCGTTTAGCGGTATCTCAGCTCCTCCTCGGAGCACCCCTCGGAACGGTGCTAATGTAGGACAGCGGGGCGGGGTGGTCAACGCGTTAACGGTCGTCATGCCCGGGCTCGTCCCGGGCATCCACGTTCTTAGGCGCGGAAGCGAAGACGTGGATGGCCGGGTCAAGCCCGGCCATGACGACGACTATCGAGCGGGAACCTGCGCCCGCGCGTTGCGGACGCGCTGGGCCAGCTTCCGGTGCGGCGCGGCGCCGAACATCGGCTGCGGGTTGCCGTTGGGCTCGAGCCACTGCTGGCCCATGGTCTCGCCCATGTTGGCGACCTGCACGGCCTCCTGCCGCTGGCGCTTGGCGGCGTAGTAATAGCCGCCGGCGAAATAACGTACGGCGCGGTCGTGATCGCCATTGGCGGCGCGGTAGGCGCCGGCGAGGTATTTCACGGCATAGGTGAGGTTGGTGTTGGGATCGCGCAGGCCCGCGGCATCGCCGGTGTAGCCGACGCCGCGGGCGGTCGCGAGCTTGATCTGCATCAGCCCGATGGTGCCGCCGCGGCCGACCAGATGCGGCTGATAACGGCTCTCGCGCATGATCACGCGATGCACCAGCGCTTCCGGCACGCCGTTGGCGCGGGCATGGGCCGCGACCATCTCGGCATATTCGGCTTCACCCGCGAAGGCGGCCTGCGGCAATGTCAATCCGGCCGCGAGCAGCGCGGCAATGCGTAAAATCTTCATTTGTTATTCCTGAGGTCCCTGACGTGACCTGCACCCAACCGCCGTTAGGCCCGCCGAACGCGGCGATGATGTGACCAACCGCCGCCGCCGGCGATTTTGCGGCGCAGAGCCGCTGTTACGACTCAATGCTGGCGCACAGGTTCCCTCACGCGGAGGCCCGCGCGCGGCAGCAAGGCTGTCTATTCGCGCGGGCGCGCAAAAGCGAGTAGGAAGCGGCCTGCAAATCGGGAGAGGTGCCATGACAAAAGCAATCCTCACAAAAGCAATCCTCAACGACATCCCCAGGCAAAACCCCTGTGCCCAATGCGGCACGCCGATCCCGCAGCCGGACTGGATCGAGCCGGGCGAGGGGCGCGTCAGCTATCTCTGGACCTGCCACGCCTGCAACTACCGTTTCGAGGCGGTGGCCATCTTCGACGAGGCGGTCGTCGAGCATCCGCCGCTCGCGGCGTAACGGGCGATCTCAAGCCGCGGCCAGCCTCGGCTGCTGCCAGAGCGGCAATTGCATCCGCACGATCAGGCCATGGGGGCTGCGGTCGTGCAGCGACAGCTCGCCGCCATGGGCGAGCGCGATCGCGCGGGCGATCGACAGGCCGAGGCCGAAGCCGGTGGACTCGTCCATGGTGCGCGCGTCGTCGCCGCGCACGAACGGCTCCAGCATCTCCTGCTTGCGCGCATCCGAAATGCCGGGGCCGTCGTCCTCGACGTCGATGACGAGCGTGGTGCCGGAGAGGTCGAGGCGGATCGTCACCTCGGCGCCGAAGCGCACCGCGTTCTCGACCAGATTGGTGACGCCGCGATGCAGATCGTCGGGCCGCGCGGCGGCGGTGGCGGAGGCCGGCCCGTCGTAATGCACGACATGGCCCATGTCGCCGAACTGGTCGGCGACGAGCTGCAGCGTGCTGGCGACGTCGACCAGCGTCACGGCCTCGATCTTGCGGTCGTTGCGCAGCAGCGACAGCACGCTCTCCAGCATCGCGCGCATCTGGTCGAGGTCGATCAGCATGCGCTTGCGGTTGGTCTCGTCCTCGATGAACTCGGCGCGCAGGCGCAGCCGCGTGATCGGCGTGCGCAGGTCGTGGCTGATCGCGGCCAGCATCCGCGTGCGGTCCGACATCAGCCGCGCGATCCGCTCCTGCATGCGGTTGAGCGCGCGCGCCACCGAGCGGATCTCCTCCGGTCCGCGCTCGGGCAGCGGCTCGGCGCCGCCGTCCAGGCTGAAATTCTCGGCGGCCTTGGCGAAGGACGACAGCGGCGCGGCCAGCGCACGCGCCGCCCACAGGCCGAGCACGGTGACGCAGATGAAGGCGGTCATCAGCGCCATCAGCCACGGGCCGCCCCAGAACCATGGCCGCGGCCCGCCGTCGACGTGCCCGGCGATCATGGTGCCGTCGGGCAGCGTGACGCCGAGGCGGGATTCGCCGCCGCTCGGTACCAGCTGCACCGCCTTGTAGCCGCGCCCGAGATGGCGGCGCATCGCGCGCAGGTGCTGATTGTCGCTCTCCTCGACGCTCGCGGTGCCGGGCGCGAGCATCTCGATGCCGAGCTTGGGGAAGGCGCGGGCGAGATCGGCGACGAGGCGCGGACGCTCGCTCGGCTCGGCCGAGCCGAGCAGCAGCGCGGCGTCGGTCAGTTGATGCGCGCCGTCCGGCGGCGCGTCGGGGCGGTCCGGCCGGCTGATCAGGAAGGCGGTGGTGACGACGAGATGGAGCGCGACGGTCGAAGCCAGCACCAGCGCGGCGATCTGTCCGCCGATCCCCTTGAGGTGAAAGAACCCGAACGGCT
Organism: Bradyrhizobiaceae bacterium; assembly: GCA_003963435.1. GTDB lineage: Bacteria > Pseudomonadota > Alphaproteobacteria > Rhizobiales > Xanthobacteraceae > Bradyrhizobium. Next base: position 3,667 of record RXJC01000697.1, read on the forward strand.
TCATCGTCGGCGTCCCCTTCAATTGCTCAGGGGCGCCGCAACCACTTCAATGCCTGCTGCCTGGGTGCTTGACCCTTGCAGGCTTGTTGCTTGAGGATTTGCGACCTGCGTTCGCGGCGTGAACACATAGCCGCCCGAGCGCACCGTCTTGATCAGGGTGGGATCGGCCGGGTTGGGCTCGATCTTGCGGCGGATGCGGCTGACCAGAACGTCGATCGAGCGTTCGAACGAGCCGGTGTTGCGCCCTTGGGTGAGGTCGAGCAGGCTGTCGCGCGACAGCACGCGGCCGGGCCGTTCGCAGAAGGTGCGCAGGAGATCGAATTCCGCGCTGGTCACCGCGACACGCGCGCCTTCCGGATTGCGCAACTCGCGCAGCCGCAGGTCGATGTGC
>RXJC01000722.1:0-738 GCA_003963435.1 Bradyrhizobiaceae bacterium
GAGACGGTTGAATCGGTGGGACGAGGCGAAGAAGCAATAGCCTCCAGAAGAACGAACGACGATACCCGCGGTCTGCGAATCGACTTCGATGATGTAGCTGTCCGGCATGGTCCGTGGCTTCCTCAGTGCGGGCAAATAACGGTGCTCCTGCCCAAAGGTTCCCCGGGCATTGAGGCCGTTTCCACCCCGAATCGACACGCACTTGAGTACGCCGGGACCTCATCCGTTTTATGACTGGTTCTTGACTGGTTCTTGGCGAAGCCGCGACGACGATGGATTACTCGCGCCGCGTTCGGCGGCGCTTGCCGCGCATTCGAGAGATGAGGCGCGGCGTCGCGCGCGATTACGTCGCAATCACTGGATCGGTCGAACGAACCGCTTGCGGACGACCGTGTTCGTCGATCGACACGTAAGTGAAGTTGCCGTCAGTGACGAGAAACGGATGCTCCTCGCCGCGACGCAGCGCCCACGCTTCCAGATGCACGGTGAGCGAGGTGCGGCCCACGCGGACGAGATTGGCGTAGACCGACACGAGATCGCCGACATAGACCGCTTTGCGAAAGTTCATCGCCTCGATCGCGACCGTCACGGTCCGCGACTTCGCAACCTTCGAGGCGAACACGCCGCCGCCGACATCCATCTGACTCAGCAGCCAGCCGCCGAAGATGTCTCCATTGGCGTTGGTGTCGGCAGGCATCGCCAGCGTGCGGATGCAGAGATCGCCGCTCGGCCCCGTGT
>RXJC01000722.1:788-5736 GCA_003963435.1 Bradyrhizobiaceae bacterium
AGGCGTGGACGTGCTTGTCGGTCATGTCGTTGGTCTCCCGCGGCTCTCGGCTCTGGATACAGAGCCGTGGCGCCTCGCGCAACATCGAGACGAGGCAAGCTTACGCTATCCAATCGGCTGCGGCGGCCCGATCAAAATGCCGGTATCGTTCAGCCTGCGCTGCCACTCGGCATCGTCGGCCCGCGGCGCGCATCCGGTCGTTGCCGTTATCAGCCGCTCGAGCCTGCTCCAAAGCCGGAGACGATCGCAGGGATAATTGGCCCATCCATTGATGACACAATAGCGGATGGTGTGGTCGCGGTGATGACGCCCGTGATGCTCGGGGGAGCAGACCAGATGCAGCCGTTGCGCCATGCGCAGGAGCGGAGGGCGGACCGGCCAGTGCGCGAGATTGTGAAAGCTCATGCCAAACAGCATGCAGGTGGCGATTTCGAACCAGACGATCATCAGCGCATAGGTGAGCGCGGAAACCGGAAAGAGCGCGGTGACGGCGGCCGCAATTCCGACCACCACGGCGCTCGGCGCCGCACCGAGAGACGCCTGGTCGAGGAAATCATAGAGCAGGACGTGGCCAGGGTGGGTGTGATGTTCGCGCGTGATCGCGATGCCGCGGCCAAGCGTCCCCTCGTCGAGCCAGGTGTCGACCACCCAATGCACCAGCCCCGAAAAGAGATCGGCGAGGAAATAGCCGGCCAGGAGCGCCACGATCAGCCACGGCCAGCGCAATCCCGTCTCGGGATAATTCCCGACGAGATAGCCTGCGCAGCACAGGATCACGACGACATCGGCCCCGCAGCACAGCCGCGTGATGACGATCTCGCGCAGGGTCGCATGCTTGAAGAACGGGATCGTCGGCATCGGCGATACCTCCCACGGGCTCCACTACCCATGATAGCATCTTTCGCCGACTGCCCCCTATTGAAAACCGTCCCAGCCCGGATCAGGCGCGAAACGACCGCCGAATCGATCGGCAAGCGCGCGCAAGGCGGACACGACATTCTCCACGCCGCGCGTGCGCGCATAGTTCAGCGGGCCGCCGCGGAACGGTGCATAGCCGGTACCGAAGATCATGGCGCATCGGCAAGACCAGGCGATCGATCATCTGGTCGGTGACGCGCGGGCCGGTCTCGGGCAGCGGCGCCTTCTGTGCCTTGCCGTCCTTCCAGGTGTAGAAGCCCTTGCCGGTCTTGCGGCCAAGCTCGCCCTTGGCGACCTTGTCGCGCAACCAGGCCGGCGTCGGCGGCAGGAGATCACCGAACTTGGTGCGCAGCATGTCGCCGACATCGAGGCAAATATCGAGGCCGACCTGGTCAGCCAGCTCGATCGGCCCCATCGGCATGCCGAACTGCTCGGCCGCAGCATCGATCAGCCGCTGGTCGATCTTCTCGTCCAGCATCACCATGGCTTCCAGCATGTAGGGCGTCAGCGCGCGGTTGACGAGGAAGCCGGGCGAGCTCTTCACGGGCAACGGCAGACGATCAATCGCGCCGACGAAGGCGAGCGCGTCCTTTAATACCTGCGCGTCGTTGCCATCGTGGCTGACGACTTCGACCAATTGCAGCCGCGACACCGGATTGAAGAAATGCAAGCCGACCAGCCGCTCCGGCCGCGCCAGCGTGGTGCGCAGATCTTGCAGCGGAATGCTGGATGTGTTGGTCGCGAGGATCGCACCCGGCTTCATCCGCGGCTCAATCCCGGCATAGACCTTCTGCTTGAGCTCGAGCTTTTCCGGCACGGCCTCGATGATGAGATCGGCGTTGCGAACGCCCTCGCCGTCCATATCCGGGACAAGGCGATCGAGCGCGTCGCGCACCTCGGTCGGCTTGCGGATGATCTTGCCGTAGAGATCGGCCGCGCGCTTCACCGCGCCTGCGATCGGCTCCGCCTTCATGTCGGCGAGCGAGACGCGAAAGCCCTGCCCGGCGACCCAAGCCGCGATGTCTCCACCCATGGCGCCGGCGCCGATGACGTGGACCTGCTTGATGGTGTTGCCGCTTCCTGCGACCTTCTTCATCTGCTCGCGCAGGAAGAACACGCGGATCAGGTTCTGCGCGGTCGGCGTCACCATCAGCTTGGCGAACGAAGCCTGCTCGGCCTTCAGCATCGCGGCCTTGCTGCCGCCATGGGTTTCCCAGAGATCGATCAGCGCGTAAGGCGCGGGATAGTGCTCGCGAGACGCGGCCTTCGCCGCTTCCGAGCGCATGCGCTTGGCGAGCAGCCCGCGCACCGGGCCGACGTTCGCCGCGCGCGTGAGCAGGCGAGGCTCAGCCCGCTTCAGCCGGCCGAACAGCGCATCCCTCACCGCGCCCCGGACATGACGCTCCTGCGTCACGGCGTCGACCAGACCCAGAGCCTTGGCGCGGCGCGCATCGATGGTGCGGCCGGTCAGCATCAAGGCCATCGACTGGGTCGGATTGACCAGGGCCGTGAAGCGCGCGGTGCCGCCGAGGCCGGGATGCAGGCCGAGCATGACCTCCGGGAAGCCGAAGCGCGCGCCGTCGATGGCGATACGCGATTGGCAGGCCAGCGCAACCTCGAGCCCTCCGCCGAGGCAGAAGCCGTGGATCACGGCGACCGTCGGCAGCTTCAGCGCCTCCAGATGATCGACCACGGCGTGCGCGGCGCGGATGCGCGTCTCCACCATGCCGGGATCGGACGCGCCGCGGAATTCATTGACGTCGGCTCCGGCGATGAAGCCGGACGGCTTTGCCGAGCGGAGCACGAGGCCGGCCGGACGCTCGGTCTCGATCGCCGCGAGCACGGCGTCGAACTCCTCCATCACGTCCGCGGACAGCGTATTGGCGCCGGCACCAGCGCGGTCGAACAGCAACCAGGCAACGCCGTCTTCGTCGCGCGTCAGCTTGAAATGCTTGTACGGGCTGTCCGGCGCGGGCTTGGGCCCCAACTCCAGCACGCGGTCGCTGAGTGCGGTCATGATCCTGGAATCCATGGTCACACCGCCTCGATCAGCATGGCACCGCCGAGCCCGCCGCCGATGCACTCGGTGGCGACGCCGCGCCGTGTGCCGAGCCGCTTCATGGCGTTGACGAGATGCAGCACGATGCGGTTGCCGGAGGTGCCAACGGGATGGCCGAGCGAGATCGCGCCGCCGTCGACATTCAGCCTCTCGCGGTCGATCTCGCCGGCCGCACCATCGAGGCCCAAGATCTCGCGGCAGAATTTGTCGTCGTTCCAGGCAGCCAGGCAGCCCAGCACTTGGGTGGCAAAAGCCTCGTTCAGCTCCCAGGTCTCGACGTCCGTGATGGTGAGGCCGTTGCGCTGGAGCAACGGCGTCGCCGACATCACCGGGCCGAGGCCCATGATGCCGGGATCGAGCGCGGCCCAGTTGCTGTCGACGATCGCGGCCTTCGGCGTCAGCTTGTATTTTGCCACCGCCGCGTCGGACGCAAGGATCACCCATGACGCGCCGTCCGTGATCTGCGAGGAATTCCCCGCGGTGACCTGGCCCCAGGGGCGCTCGAACACCGGCCGGAGCTTTGCGAGAGATTCCGCCGTGGAGTCCGGCCGCACGCCGTCATCGTGGTCGAAGAACTTGCCGTCGCGCGAGAAGGCGGTCTCGACCTCGCCCTTGAGAAAGCCCGCGCCTTGTGCGTGCGCGAGCCGGCGATGGCTCTCGGCGGCATAGGCATCGGACTGGGCGCGGGTAATGCCGAAGAGATGGCCGACGACCTCGGCGGTCTGGCCCATGTTCAGATCGGTGACGGGATCGGTCAGCCCGCGCTCGAGCCCGATGATCGGCTTGAGATCGCGCGGGCGCAGCTTGAAGGCGGCGGCGAGCTTGGCGGCCACGCCCTTGGCGGCGGCAAGGCCGGCGAACCAGCGCACGCCGGAATTCGGCCAGACCAGCGGCGCGTGGCTCAGTGCCTCGGTGCCGCCGGCGAGGATCATGTCGGCATGACCTTCGCGGATGTAGCGGTAGGCGGTATCGATCGACTGCATGCCGGAGCCGCAATTGATCTGCACAGTGAACGCGACCATGTCCTCGCCCATGCCGAGCCGGAGCGCGGCAACGCGGGCCGGATTCATCTCGTCAGCGATGACGTTGACGCAGCCGAGGATGACCTGATCGAAATCTTTTGGCGCAAACGGCTGGCGCGCCAGCAGCGGCCGGCCGCATTGCACGGCGAGATCGACCGGCGTGAACGGCCCGGGCCCCGAGCGCGCCTTCAAGAACGGCGTCCGGCTGCCGTCGACGATGAAAACCGGTCGTGCCATCAGCTCGCCGCCCTCTGCTCACCGAGTTCCTGGAAGAACTGATGCACGTCGCCGGTTTTCTTGTAAATCGGCGACAGCACTTCCGGCGCAAAATCGTCGACCGCGATCACTTCCGTGACGGCCTCCTGGGCCGCAGCAAGCTGCTCACCCTCGGCCTGCGTGATCACGCCCTTGGTCACGGCCTCCTTCCAGTCGCGGATATGCGCGGCGCGCATACGCTTGGCAATCGCATCGGTGGCTGCGACCAGCTTGAACGCGCGCTCCAGTCGCGAAAAGCCGCCATCGTCGTCGACATGGGCCAGGTCCGGTGTGAGGCGCTCACGGGCCGCCGAGGGCTCCAGCACGATGCCCGCGCACTGATGCACGACGCGGTCGGACGGGCCGAGCACGCGGGCGCCGAAGGGCTGGACCACGAGCTTGAGGAAGCCGGCAACAAAGCGGTTGGGCAGATTTGCGAGGATCTCGGCAAGCCGGTTCTCGATGGTCTTGAAGCCCGACGCCATGCACCATTCCAGCGCGGCAAAGTCCTCCTTCTGCCTTCCCTCGTCCTGCCAGCGCTTCAGCGCCGCGGAGAGCAGATACAGCTCGGAGAGGATGTCGCCGAAACGCGCCGACAGCATCTCCTTGCGCTTGAGCGCGCCGCCGAGCGTCAGCAGCGCCATGTCGGCGCAGAGCGCGAAGGCCGCGGAATAGCGCGAGAGCTGGCGATAGA
>RXJC01000610.1 GCA_003963435.1 Bradyrhizobiaceae bacterium
GGTCGGCGACGGCGACGAGCGCGCCGGCGATCACCAGCGCGGCCGCAGCCTGCTCGTTCAGGCTGGACGGCTCCGCGATCTCGATCTCAACAGGATGTGTATGCTTGGCGTCAGTCATCGTTGCTCCTCAATCCAGCGAAATGGCCGCGCGGAGCTGCGATGGGGACGATGGAGTCGGAGAGAACGTCTAAGGCCCGACGATCGGCCAATCCATCGCATTCGCGCGGGACAGGTCATCCGACATCGCGAGGTTGGCCGACATCGTCGGCGTCCTCGCCAGAGGGGCCCGGATTCTTGTTCGTGCCAGAGATAAAGGTGGCTCTGTCGGAATCAAGGCGAGATGACTGCGACCAGCCGCCGCATCGGTTCCATGTTGCCAAGCTTGGTTACGCAATGGTGTGCCAACCACCCACATCGTCGCGACGACAGCCCCCGGGCCAACGCCCGCCCAACCTACCCCACCCGCTCAACGAGATGCGAACGGGACGGTCCGGGTTCGAAGCGGTCGCCGAAATATTGCGTTTCGTGTGCCACGAGGCCGTCGCGAAATTCCATGATGCTGACGACGTAGGACGGCACCCCGTCATAACTCAGCACGAACTCGCTCACCCAGAGATCCCCGCCGCCGATGATCCGCCGAACCGTGAACCGCTTCTTGTTCGGCTGCACCGTCCGGCTTTCCTGGATATTGCTGCGGCCGCAGATCCGCTCTCCCGACTGCGGATAGTCGAGCACGGCGTCCCCGCGATAGATCTCGTGCTCGGCTTCGAAATCATTCGCATCCGAGGCGTCCCAATGGCGCCTGAGCGCTGCCAGCGTCGCTTGATCATCCATTGCGCCTCTCCCGTTTCTCGCCTCAGCCCTTCAGATCGGCGCGCGGAGGGCCGCAGACAAGGCACTCTCGCAACGTCTAACAACCACTAACGGGGCCAAAACCACGATCCGGGGGCAGATTGAGGGGCGTCGCAATCTGGAATTCGCCAAATTGCGCAGGCACGGTGGTTTTGCTCGAGGAACGTCCATGGCTCGTCTGCTCTCACTCAATGTCGGCTTGCCGCGCGACGTCGCCTGGCAAGGCAGGACCGTCCATACCGGAATCTGGAAGACTCCCGTCACGGGCCCGCGCCGGGTCCGCCGGCTCAACATCGACGGCGATGGCCAGGGCGATACGGCGGGTCATGGCGGCGAGCAGCGCGCCGTCTTCGTCTACCAGGACGAATCCTATCGATATTGGCAGAAACATCTCGGCCGGTCGGACCTCGTTCATGGTCAATTCGGCGAGAACTTCACCGTCGAGGGCTTGGCCGACGCCGAGGTCTGCATCGGTGATCGCTACAGGATCGGCACCGCCCTGTTCGAGGTCACGCAGCCGCGCGTCACCTGCTACCGGCTCGGCATTCGCATGGACGAGCCGGACATGCCCGCGCTGCTCGTCAAACACGGCCGGCCGGGCTTCTACTTCCGTGTCATCGAGGAGGGCGAGGTCGAGGCCGGCGACGAGATCGTGCAGGTCGAAAGCGGTCCGGAAGGCATGAGCGTGGCCGAGATCGATGCGCTGCTTTACTTGCCCCCGCATCCGCGCGAGCGCCTCGCGCGCGCGCTGAAAATTCCGGCGCTAAGCCTTGGCTGGAATCACTCCTTTGCAGCGTTGCTGGCGCAGCAGGACAGCCCCGCCGCGGGAAATGCCGGGCTCGGTCCAGCCGCCGGCCCGGCGCCAGCCTGGCGCGGCTTCCGCCCCTTCCGCGTGTCGCGGAAGATCGCCGAAAGCGCCAGCGTGACCTCGCTGGTGCTCGAGCCTGGGGATGGACAGCCATTGGCAGCCGCCCTGCCCGGTCAATTCGTCGTCGTGCGGCTGGGACCATCCGGGATAACGCGCAGCTATTCGCTGTCGAGCCGCGCCGACGCCGCATCCTATCGCATCAGCATCAAGCGCGAGGCGCACGGCGCAGCCAGCTTCTATGTCGCCGAGACGATCCAGGCTGGCGATATCGTGCTGGTCGGTGCGCCGCGTGGCAGCTTCACGCTCCACCGCGATGAGCGGCCCGTGGTGCTGTTGAGCGCGGGCATCGGCGTGACGCCGGTGCTCGCCATGCTGCACGCCCTCGCTGCGGAACGCTCGACACGGGACGTCTGGTGGCTACATGGCACACGCAACGGCCGCGAGCATCCGTTCGCTGCCGAGGCGCGCGGGCTTCTTGCAGGATTGGCCCATCCTCACAGCCATGTCTGCTTCAGCGCCCCCGATCCAACCGACCGTCCAGGAGCCGACTTCGACAGCACGGGTCGCCTGGATCGGCAGCGGCTCGAGATGCTCGACATTCCCAGGGACGGCGATCTCTATCTCTGCGGACCGACGGCCTTCATGAGCGATCTCACCGACGGTCTCGCCGCGCTCGGTGTCGCGCCCGATCGCATCCACACCGAGCTGTTCGGCAGCAAGCCCTCGTTGACACCGGGTATCGCAGCTGCGCCGAAGACGCCTGTGCACAAGCCGCCGGCCGCACCGGGGCCAGGTCCGATGGTGTCGTTCGCCCGCAGCGGCCTCAACGTGTGCTGGGGCCCGTCTTATGCCAGCCTGCTCGAGCTCGCCGAGGCATGCGACGTCCCGGTGCGCTGGTCGTGCCGGACGGGGGTTTGCCACAACTGCGAGAGCGGGCTCGTGGCCGGAGAGGTCAGCTACACGCCGGATCCGCTCGACCCGCCGGCGGAAGGAAATCTGCTGATCTGCTGCGCACGACCGCAAGGCGACGTCGTGATCGATCTTTAGAAATGAATCGGCGCCGGACACAGGAGACTTCGATGCGAACTGACATCATGCCGGGAGTGACCTTCCCGGATTACGAACTCAGCGATCACACCGCAAAGCACCGCAAGCTGTCCGAATTGCAGGGGGACGATCCCATGATCGTCGTGCTCGGCCGCGGCGGATTCTGCCCGAAGGATCGTCGCCAGACCGAAGGGCTGGTTCAACTCCATCGCGAGATGGAGGTCGGCTATTGCCGGCTGGTCACGATCACCACCGACACCATCACCGAGACCAATGAATACCGCAGCGGCGCCGGCGCGCACTGGCCCTTCCTCTCGGACCCCAGGCGGATCGTCCAGAAGGATCTCGACATCGCCGAATACACCGATCCCGTCCACAATCCCATGATCCCGCATGTTGTCGTGCTGGAGCCCCGCCTCGTCGTTCACAAGATTTACAACGGCTACTGGTTCTTCGGGCGTCCGACGATCGAGGAATTGCGCCAGGATCTCAGGGCCGTCAGCATGAAGTGCCGCCCTGATTGGGACATCACCGCGCCCGGCTTTAGGGCGTTCTGGGACCAGGGCCGCAAGGAGCATTTCTATCCCTACGGCAAGGCCTATCGCGAAACGCTCGGCGGCGGGGACTAGCGGTGCGAGCGACCGGATCTCGTCGGGAACGCAGCCCCGGCATATTTGTTGACGCTGTCAGGATCAATCCCCGACAGGACCCTCATGTGCCGCTGGATCGCATACCGGGGCGAGACCACCTCGTTCGAGCCCTATGTCACCGAGCCCGAGCATTCGCTCGTCGCGCAGAGCATCCGCTCGCTGCAATCCACGGCGGGCTCGAACGGCGACGGCTTCGGTCTCGGCTGGTACGGCGAGCATCCGGAGCCGGGCCTGTACCGCGAAACGCGACCGGCCTGGTCGGACGAGAACCTGCGCTACCTCTGCCGGCATCTGCACTCGCATTTGTTCTTCGCGCATGTGCGCGCCGCCACCGGCACCGCGGTGACGCGGCAGAATTGTCATCCCTTTGCCTGCGGCCACTGGATGTTCATGCACAACGGCTTCGTGGGCAGCTGGAATCGGCTGCGGCGCAGGGTCGAGGCGCTGATACCCGATGCCTATTGTCCGTCGCGCCTCGGCACGACCGATTCGGAAGCCGTGTTCCTGGCGATGATGGGCGCCGGCCTCGACACCGATCCGCTTCAAGCGACGCGGCGCGTGCTGCAAGCCCTCGTCGGCCTCGTCAATGAAGGCCATTTGCGCGAACGGCTGCGCTTCACCAGTGCGATCGCCAACGGCAAGGATCTCTACGCCTTCCGTGTGGCGGTCAACGATGCCGCGAACACGCTGTATTTCCGCGAGGACGCCGGCCAGGTCATCGTCGTGTCCGAACCGTTCGACCAGGAATCAAACTGGACCGAGGTGCCGCCAAACCACGCCTTGATCGCGCGCGCATCCGAAAACGTGAAGATTGTTCCGTTCGACGCGACAATTTGCAGTAGCGCGGACAGGGAACCCGCCCCGGCCAGAAGGATTAGTGCCCGCAGATAATGCCTTTGCCGGGTGGCCAATGACATTTGCTTCAGACGTTTTGAAATCGCTTCGCCTCGATCCCTCCCAAGACAAGCAGCACCTCGTGATTCGCTCCGCCGGCGGCGGCGGCAAGGCGGCTGAATATTCCTTCGGCATCGAGGAGGAATACTTTCTCGCCGATCGCCGGACGTTCGAGGTCGCGATCGAAACGCCCAACGCACTGTTCGAGTCGGCGAACTGGTCGACCGGCGGTCAGGCCATGCGCGAGATGCTGCAATCCCAGCTCGAGGTCGCCACCAACGTCCACGTCGACGTCAACGACGCCCGCGAGGAGCTTCGCTTCCTGCGCCGCGAGGTCGCGAACGTCGCCGCGCAATATGGCTTCGTGATCATGGCCTGCGGCACCCATCCGACGGCGGTCTGGCGCATGTCGCAGCCGAGCCCGAAGCCGCGCTATGAGGACATGATCGAGGATCTGCGCAGCATCGGCCATCGCAACATGATGTGCGGCATGCACGTGCATGTCCAACTGCCGGATCCCGAGAAGCGCATGGCGGTGATGCGGGCGATGCTGCCGCATCTGCCGCTGTTCATCGCGCTGTCGGCCTCCTCGCCGTTCTGGAATTCGCACAAGACCGGACTAAAGGGCTACCGGCTCGCCGCCTATTCAGAGCTGCCGCGCACCGGCCTGCCCGAACTGTTCGAGAGCCGGCAGGACTACGACGAATATGTCGGCGCCTTGCAGCGCTCGGGCGTCATTCCCGACGAGAGCCACATCTGGTGGGCGATGCGGCCCTCGATGCGGCACCCGACGCTCGAGCTGCGTGCGCCCGACACCTGCACCTTCGTCGATGATGCCGTCGCCATCGCCTCGCTCTACCGCTGCCTGACACGGCACCTCTATCTGCGGCCTCATCTGTCGAAGGAGGTCACGGCGGTCGAACGCGCAATCGCGGTCGAGAACAAATGGCGCGCCCAGCGCTACGGCACCGATTGCATCTTCGCCTCCAAGGACGGGCCGGTCACGATCTCGGAGCTGCTCTCCCGAATCATCGACGACATCGCGGGGGACGCGGACGCATTGGGTTGCGCTGCCGAAATCGAGCATTGCCGCGTCATCGTGGACCGCGGCAGCTCGGCGGAATTCCAGCTTCGCGCCTATCGCGAAAACGGTGACGACATCGCAGCCGTGTCACGATGGATCGCTACATCGACGACATCGGGGACGAGTACGCCGATCGGGCAGAGCACGCCGGCGCCGTCATAGCGCCCGCGCAAGCTTCGCGAACGAGAACGTCATTTCTGAAGTTGGTATGCCGTGGGGGAATGC
>RXJC01000284.1 GCA_003963435.1 Bradyrhizobiaceae bacterium
TCTTCGTCGGCGTCGCGACGGCGCTGCTCGGCACGGAGATCGGCCAGCCCACCACGGTTCGCTTCGTGATCCTCGCCGTCGTCAACGCCTATGCGTTCTCGCGCGGGCTGATCTGCATCGTCCGCGCGCTGGCCGGGCCGTTCGGCCTGTTTCCGGTGCGGGCCGAGACCGCGGCCTATGTCGAGATCTGGGCGCGCCGCATCGTCGGCGTCGGCGTCTCCGGCATCGCTTTTGCCAATGTGGCGCTGCTGCTCGGCCTGCACCGTGCCGGTTACGCCGCGCTGCTGCGCATGGTGATGCTGGTCGTGCACCTCTTCGTCGTCGTCATTATCCTGCAATGCCGCCGGCAGGTCGCCGAGGCCATCCGCGCGCCCGCCGAACGGCAGGGCCTCGCCGCAGCCTTGCGCAACCGCGTCGCCGGCGGCTGGCATTATCTCGCCATCGCGCTCGATCTGGCGCTGTGGGCGGTGTGGGCGCTCAACATCCGCAACGGCTATTCGCTGCTGCTGCAATATTTCGTCGGCACCATCGCGGTCGCCCTGATCACGCGGGTCGCCATCATGCTGACGCTGGGCCTGATCGACCGCGGCTTCCGCATCAAGCCGGAGATCCTGCAGCGCTTTCCGGGCCTCGAGATCCGCGCCAACCGCTATCTGCCGCTACTGCGCAAGATCGTCTCCGGCGTGATCGCCTTCATCGGCTTCGTTGCCGTGCTCGAGGTCTGGGGCGTCGATGCCATCGTCTGGTTCTATGGCGGCCAGATCGGCAGCCGGCTGATCTCCGCTGTGGTGACGATCGGCCTTGCGGTGTTCATCGCCGCCGCGATCTGGGAAGCCAGCAACGCGCTGCTCGATCGCCAGATCAACACGCTGTCCCGCGACGGGCACTATGCCCGCGCCGCGCGCCTGCGCACCTTCCAGCCGATGCTGCGGACCGCGCTGCTCTGCCTGATCGCTACCGTCGTCGGCCTCACCGCGCTCAGCGAGATCGGCGTCAACGTCGCGCCGCTGCTTGCAGGCGCCGGCATCGTCGGCATCGCCATCGGCTTCGGCTCGCAGAAGCTGGTGCAGGATCTCATCACCGGGCTGTTCCTGCTGCTGGAGAACACGGTGCAGGTCGGCGACAATGTCAGCGTCTCCGGGTTGACTGGCGTCGTCGAGAACGTCTCGATCCGCACTATCCGCCTGCGCGCAGGCGACGGCGCCGTGCACATCGTGCCGTTCAGCGCGGTCACGACCATCACCAATGCAAGCCGCGGCGCCGGCAATGCCTCGGTCAGCGTCAACGTCGCCTACAAGGAAGACACCGACCGCGCCGGCCAGATCCTCAAGGACATCGTCGACGAGATGCGCCGCGAGCCCGAATTTCGCGCGCTGATCCGCAGCGATCTGGATCTCTGGGGTGTCGACAAGGTCGACGGCGCGATGGTGTCGATCGTCGGCCAGATCCGCTGCACGGAGGCTGGGCGCTGGCCGGTCCAGCGCGAATTCAACCGCCGCATGAAGCTGCGCTTCCAGCAGCACGGCATCGACGTCGCATCCGCCACCCAGACCATCCTGATGCACATCGCACCGCCGGCCGATGGTGTCGCCAACCTGACGCCGCGGCGCGCGGCCGGATAGAGCGAGGTGCATTTCCGCCTTGCCGCCACGGCGGCAGGGTTGTGAAGCAAGCGCGTGTCGCGATGTGTTGACACACGCAAGAATTGCGTAATTTAATGATCCCCTCATATTGTTCTGCATTTTTCTTAGGGGGATTTTTCATGAATCTCGTTGAGACCTTCCGCCGGATTTATGAGTTTGGTTGGGTCGCGGTAGCGAGCGCGATCTCCTCGGCCGTGTTCAACAAGTGGTCGTCTTCCGTATCGGCGGCCGATTACACCTATACGCAAATGGCGATCCATGGTGGCGGAAGCTTCCTCATCTGGCTCGTCCTGCTCACCGTTCCGTTCTGGTTCATCAATGTGCCTGGGATCCGGCATTGGTTGTACCCTCACAGCGTGATCGAGGGCTGGTGGCTCCAGAAGGTCGATATTCAGGAAAGACCCTGGAGCTTGTCGCATCTCACCAAGAACATTGGCTTTGGCTGGGACTACTCCGGCTATGCCTACGATGCTGCCGGCAGGGTCGCTGCCACCTGGAGCTCGGCAGATACGAAGCTCGACGATCACGCGGGCTTCTGGATATTCAAGGGCGAGTCGCATCGCCTGAATAGCTCGGGGGCGCCGACCCGTACCGGAAACGTCTTGAGTGTGCTATATTCGAAGCAGTATTGCGAAGCGATTGAAAACGACCCTTCAGCTCACCTTCCGGGCCGAATAACCGACCTCGATTATGAAGATTTGCCGACAGCCGCATCGATCACGCTCGTACGCGTAACCAGTGAGGATTGGCAGGCTGCTAACATCTCGCATCCCTCGACCAGGTTGCGACCCGACCAATTCGCTCGTCTGATCGAACAAATGAGAAGAAGTGGGAAGATACAATGATCTGGATCGATACCGACGGCGGCGTCGACGACGCACTGGCGATCGCCGTCGCATCCAAGCTTGTCAAAAGTGAAGACCTCGTGTTCTCGACCGTTTTTGGCAACGTCTCGGTCCGGCAGGCCACGCACAATGTGAAAGCTCTTCTGCGACTATTGGATCTGGACGCTCCGATATTTCTTGGCGCTGATCGCGCGTCGGATGATTTCTCGGTATCGGCGGCTCACATCCACGGAGCCGACGGAATGGGAGGAGCGGTCGGTGAAGTTGAAATGAGTGATGGATTTCCATCCCTGCGCCCTGAACTTCCCGATTTCGTCAGGCGACGTCGCATTGACGGGAGAAGCGTGCACATCCTGGGTATCGGGCCGGCCACGAATATCCCATCGATTGTAGAATGCATTGGGCGAGATCGAATCTGCGGCATCACGATGATGGCTGGAGCTCTCTTCGATCGGGGCAATATCACCGGAGACGCGGAATTCAATCTGTACAGCGATCCGTCGGCTTTGGCGCATGTCCTCTCTCTCGGAGTTCCCGTTACTATCGTGCCGCTCGACTTGTGCAGGAAAATTGTCTTCCGCCGCGACGATGTCGCTGGCTTGACGGCGTTTGGCAATGCAGGGCAGCTCTTGGTCGATGCCCATCGGTTTTACATGACCAGCTATGAGAACACCGATGGCGTCTTCGGATGTTTTCCGCATGATACGATAGCCCTGCTGGCGCTGCTGTATCCGTCGCGGTTTGATTTTTGGGAGCTTCCCTTCGATATCGACGTATCCGGCGAGCATCGCGGGAGAATGAGGTTTCGACCGGAAGGAAAATATCGCGCGCGTGTTTGCCTGGGAGGGGATCTGCCCTGGGTCAGAAAGCTCACGCGATCGTGGGTTCTTCCCAAAGTCGAGCTGAGCCAGATCTAGGCAGGTCGTGCCAGCAGGGGCTACGTTTCGTGGCGAGCGCTGGCCACTGACTGCGACGAGTTTGCGGATTCGAGTCCTACGAGCGCTCGCGGCAGACGAATTGCGCCGACTGTGGATACCGCCGCCGTTCTGACGCGGCGACGCGCTGCCGGATGTTAGCCCGACCAATTTACCGCATTTGCCGCTTGCCTCGGCCCGCCCGGCAGCCTTCACTGGCCGTCCAGTCCGCTGACAGCAGGCGGGCGCAAAGGAGTACGCGCATAACACCCGCCGCATCCCCGAGGTTTTCGGTCATTCCGGGTTCGCGCTGACGCGCGCGACGAGGGCGAGAGCGCCGACGCTGCTCCCAATACCTTCCACGAGGTGAAGAGCCTCGCCGTGTTAACCTTTCACGTCGCTGCCGGTCGTTCGCGAGAGCCTCGCTGCGGTGCGAGATCACAATCGGCACCTCGGTGTCTACGTCCTTGATCTCAATGGAGCGCTGGCCGACAATGCCCGCGGTTCAATGTGAAGCTTCTTTGGGGGAATTCGTGAATAGACCTGCCCGGGTCGTTGTTGCCCAATCGACGTCGTCCAATCCGCCGCAAGGCATGGCGCTGCTGCGCGATCCCCTGCTCAACAAGGGCACCGCCTTCACGGAATCCGAGCGCGCCGCACTCGGGCTCCGCGGCCTGCTGCCGCCTTGCGTGCTGACGATGGAGACGCAGGCGCAGCGCGTCCTCACCAATCTGCGCGCGCTGCCGACGGACCTGGAAAAATATGTCGCGCTGAACGCGCTGCATGACCGCAACGAGGCGCTGTTCTTCCGCGTCGTCGTCGACAATATCGACGAAATCCAGCCGATCATCTACACGCCGACGGTCGGGCTCGCCTGCCAGAAATACGGCCTGATCTTCCAGCGGCCGCGCGGCATGTTCATCTCCTCGCGCGACCGTGGCCAGATCGCCGAGCTCTTGAAGAACTGGCCCTATCAGGCCAAGCTGATCGTCGTCACCGACGGCGAGCGCATCTTGGGGCTTGGCGATCTCGGCGCCAATGGCATGGGCATCCCGGTCGGCAAGCTGTCGCTTTATTCCGCCTGCGCCGGCGTGCATCCGGAAGCGTGCCTGCCCATCGTTCTCGACGTCGGCACCAACAACGAAGAGCTCCTGAACGATCCCTACTATCTGGGCTTGCGCGAGCGGCGGCTGACCGGCGAGGCCTATGACAGCTTCGTCGACGAGTTCATGCAGGCGGCGCGGAAGACGTTTCCTGGCGTGCTGATCCAGTTCGAGGATTTCGCCAATCATTCGGCGTTCAAGCTGCTGCACAAATATCGCGACGAAGCCTGCGTCTTCAACGACGACATTCAGGGCACCGCGGCGGTGGCGCTCGCAGGCCTGTTCTCGGCGCTGCGTGTGAATGGCGGCAAGCTGAAGGACCAGAAGATCCTGTTTCTCGGTGCGGGCGAGGCGGCAACAGGCATCGCCGATCTCGTGGTGTCCGCGATGATGGCGGAAGGCGCGAGCGAGGCGGACGCGCTCCGGCGCACCTGGCTGGTGGATTCCCGCGGCCTCGTCGTCGGCGGCCGCGAAGGCCTCTCCGGCCACAAGCTGCGCTACGCCCATGCCGGTCAGGCGCCGATCTCCGACTTCCTGACCGCGATCAGGACGCTGAAGCCGACGGCGATCATCGGCGTCGCCGCGGTCGGCGGTGCCTTCACGCCCGAAGTGCTCAAGACGATGGCCGAACTCAACGAGCAGCCGATCGTGTTCGCGCTCTCCAACCCGACCTCGAAGGCGGAATGCTCGGCCGAGGATGCCTATCGCTACACGCAAGGCCGCGCGCTGTTCGCCTGCGGCTCTCCGTATGACCCGGTCAAGCTGGGCGGCCGCAGCTTCGTGCCGCGCCAGGGCAACAACTCCTACATCTTCCCCGGCGTCGGCCTCGGCGTCATCGCCAGCGGCTCCAAGCTGGTGACCGACGAGATGTTCATGGCGGCCGCCCACACACTCGCCGATTGCGTCGGCAAGGACGATCTCGCGCAGGGCAGTCTCTATCCGGCCCTGCCGCGCATTCGCGAGGTCTCGGTCCGCATCGCCGCCGCCGTCGCCGACGTCGCCTATCAGCGCGGGCTTGCCGACGGTCCTGCGCCGAACGACGTCAAGGCGCTGGTGCAGTCGCAGATGTACGAGCCGCATTACTGAGGACGTCAGACCGACAGGTCATCGGCGCGAGAACGGAAGTGCAGTCAGGCGCCCCCGGACTTCCGGCGGGCGCCTGATTTTACTGCCGAGCGCGCCGTCGCCGGCCTGGTTGTCCCGATTCAGGACGCATCACTGTGGTGGAATCGCCACAGCCGGCGCGAAACGGCAGCGGCCTCAGGCCTGCTTTTGTTCCGACAAGGTTTGGCCCTCATTGCCGACCGAAACTCCGCCCCAGTTCGAAGGGGCGTACCATGTCTTGCATTGCACGTGCCGAAACTGCCCGGATTTCCCCCGCAGCCGCATCGCGGCTGCTGCTTGCCATCACCGCTGCTGCCTCGCTCGCCGCCTGCGCGCAATCGCCGATGGGCCGCCAGAAGGCCGATCTCGCGGCGCCCAGCCGGCAGACCGCGGTCGAGCGGCCGCACCGGGTGGCGGCGCTGCATCCAAGTCCGATCAGCCGGGCGCGCGTTCCCGACGGCGAGGCCAAGCCGACCGCTTCGCACGGTCTTGCCAGCTTCTATTCCGACACGGAGACCGCGAGCGGCGAGAAGTTCGACAAGAACGAATTGACCGCGGCGCATCCGACCCTGCCGTTCGGCACCAAGCTACGCGTCACCGATACCGATTCCGGCCGCTTCGTCACGGTCAGGGTCAATGATCGCGGGCCCTATGTCCGCGGGCGTGTGGTCGACATTTCGCCGTCCGCGGCCGAGGCGCTCGGCATGGTCGACAAGGGCATCACCAACGTCCGGCTCGAGGTCGTGCAATAGGTCGCAAGACGCCGCGCTTAACCGGCTGTTAGCGGCTTCTCAAGCACCATGGCTGTCCAATCAATTTGGGGCTGTTGGGGAGCGGGCGCTTGAACACGATCCAGTATCTCGAAGATCAGGCCGCGCGCGCCGAGCGGCTCGCCAAACGGATCACGGATACGCTGACGATCGAAAAGCTCCTGGCCTTTGCCGACGAACGCCGCCGCGAGATCGAGGTCATCGCCGGCAAATATCGGCGCGCATAACTCCCGAAAACCATGCTCTGAACGCATTCGTGCCTGCTGCGGGGCGCGGAACTTCTTCGCCTCTTCCGCGTCATCTGGGCAGAAGACACAGGAGGACATCATGGGTTTTGGACGAGGTGCTTTGCTTTGGTTGCTTGGCGTGCCGCTGCCGATCGTTCTGCTGCTGGCGTTGTTCTGGCACCACTGAGGTGACAACATCAGACGAAAAGCGCCGCGGAAGCGGCGCTTTTTTGTTACCGGCGCGAGATGGCGCAACGCTTTCTACGAATGGCTCTCGACGAAATCGCTGAGATAGTCCGGCAGCTCAATTCCGTCGATGTCGCAGCGCGCGCGGATCTCGCCGGCGACGTCGGTGGAGATGTCCTTCATCCAATGCTCGAGCGTGTTGAACGAGATCACCTTGATGGGGTCGTTGAAGCAGCCGGCGACGAGCTCGCCGATGGTGGCGTCGAGATCGCTGCGCTCGATGCGGATTTCGGTCGCCTCGTCGCGGCGATCGATCACCACGAACAAGGTCTGGTCTGCGCCATAGGGCACGACGGGAGACGTTACGCCAGCTTCAAGCATCCTCAGGGCACTCGCGACTTGGCTTAAGAAGGTTCCTGCGCGATTGCGTGAAGTGTGTTTAGAGAAATTCTCTCAAGCGCGCGAGCTCGATGACGTGCTCGGGCGAGAGGATTTCGGTGACGAGCGGCGGCCGCGCCGCGGTGCGGATCTCATAGAGGTGCCGTGTTGCCGCCGGCTTGCCCATGAACGCCGAGATGCACGCGTCGAGCGTACCTTCGATGACCTGATAGGGCTCCCGGTCGGGCTGACGCTGATTGGCCAGCGACGGCCATTTATTCAGAACTGCAGGCGCACCGAAATCGACCTTGGACTCTGCAACCACGTCCCCCATCGTCCCGCCTCACGCAAAAAATGCCTCAGCACGCGGGTCCGCGTGCCGAGGCCTGCACCTGTCGCTGCATCTCAATGCCACGACGATCAAACGCAGCAGCCGGGAAGAGGTTCCCGGCCGCCTTTATCGCGATCAGCTCGCCGCAGCGGCGATTTTGAAGCCCGGACGGGCCTCGTCGCGGCTGAGCTGCGGCGGCAGCCCGGCGAAACGCCGCAAGGCCTCCGCCATCTGCACCCGGCCCGGCGCGCTGGTGATCACCACGTCGACCATGGTGAAGGACGAATGGAAATGGCCGTGCGCCTTCAACTGCTCGACCGGGACGCCCGCGGCCGCCATCGCCTCGGCGTAAGCCACGCCTTCGTCGCGCAGCGGATCGAACTCGCAGGTCGCCACGAAGGCCGGCGGCAGGCCCGCGACCTTGCCGCGCAGCGGCGAGACGCGCGGATCGGTGCGGTCGGCCGGCGAGCAGTAGAGGTCCCAGAACCAGTACATCAGCGAGCGCGTCAGGAAGTATCCGACCGCGTTGTCGTTGTAGGAGGAACGGTCGAAGCTGCAGTCGGTGACCGGACAGATCAGGAGCTGGCCGGCGATCTCGGGCCCGCCGCGGTCGCGCGCGAGCTGGCAGGTGACGGCGGCGACGTTGCCGCCGGCGCTCCAGCC
>RXJC01000078.1:0-4751 GCA_003963435.1 Bradyrhizobiaceae bacterium
CCCAATCCGCCCCAGCCGAGCCAGATGGCAAGGAGGCCGAAGCCGACGCTGGAGACGCTGCGCACGATCGAGATCGCCGCAAACCGGTAGGGGCGCAATTTGGCGCGCTCGAATTCCTGACCGACGTCGACCGCATTGGCCATGATCGCGACGAACATGCTGGCGAGCAGCAGCTCGACGCTGACGTCGCTGCGGACCAGGAAGACCAGCGGGGTCGTGGCGCAGAGCACGGCGGCGGTGAGCGCGAAGGCGACCATCGCCGTGCCGCGGAAATCCACCTCCGCCGACATCGCCTGATAGCGCGACACCGAGAGCTTGATCCAGGCGAAGAAGATCGCGCCCAGGATGCCGGCAAGGCTGATGCCGACGACATAGACACCGTACTCCGCCGGCGTCAGCAGCCGCGTATAGGCCGTGACGGCGAAGAAGCCCACCGCCGCGGGCAGGATGTAGGCGACGAGATAAATCGAGAAATGGCGGTTCAGCATGCGAGCACGGGACCGGCAGTGTGACGGCCCTTAATAAATGGGACCTGGCTGGGCGAACGAACTGCGCCGCAGCATCGCGCAAGAGTGTCACATAAGTCTGCAGATCTGGCGGCGAATGGCGCTTCGCAGCCGCTTTCGCGCGTTAGCGTTAAATTTGCCCTTCCGCGAACGGCGAGGCGCGAACTCGGGGTGAAACCATGCGTGCCAACAGCGAAGATTAACCCAACACGGCAAAACCCCGGCGTCGCAGGGCGCCGCTTGGTACGATGCTGCGTTGGCTCGAAAAGGACTGCCGTGACCAGGCTCGACAGACGCGAATTTCTCCTCGGCAGTGCCGCAGCCTTGGCGGCGGGTGCAACGGCATCCGCGGCGCCGGCCTCGAAGCTTGCGCAGCGCCGTCCGGGTTTTGGCGCGGCCGCGACGCTGTGGGACCTGCAGGCCGATCCCAGGCTCGGCGAGGCCATCAGCACCTATTGCACGCAGGTGGTGCCGGTGCTCGAGCTGAAGTGGCCGATGCTGCGGCCGAATGCGCACACGTTCAATTTCGAGCGCGCCGACGCGATCCTGGATTTCGCTGGGGATAACGACCTGACGATGCGCGGCCATGCGCTCGCCTGGTATCACGACATTCCGGACTGGACCAAGCAGATCAAGACGACCCGCGGCGTCGAGCGCGCCTATGTCGACCACATCGGCACCGTCGTCTCCTATTACAAGGACAAGCTGACCTCGTGGGACGTCGTCAACGAGCCGATCCCGGACAATCCCCGCAGCTCAAAGGACCGGCGCGACACGTTCTGGACACAGCATCTGGGCCAGAACTGGATTCCGCTGGCCTTCCGCACGGCGGCCGCGGCAGATCCCTTCGTCAAGCTCGCGATCAACGAATATGACATCGAGTCGGCCAAGGACTCGTTCATTGCCAAGCGTGCCGCTTATCGCAACCTGATCATGGACCTGCTCGACCAGGGCGTTCCGCTCCACGCCGTCGGACTGCAATCGCATTTGCATGCCGAGCTCGAGATCGACACCCATGGGCTCGCCGAATTCGTCACCGAGCTCCGCTCCTGGGGGCTTGAGGTGCTCGTCACCGAGCTCGACGTCGACGACCAGAAGCTTACCGGGAATCCCGCCGAGCGCGATGCCATCGTCGCCAAGCGCGTCGACGACCTGCTGACCGCGATCTCGACCAGCGGCCCGGTGCGATCGATCCTGACCTGGGGCCTTTCGGATCGCTACAGCTGGATCAACGGCGTCTTTGCGCGCGCTGACAAGCAGCCGAACCGCCCGCTGCCGCTCGACGGCGAGTTCAAGCCGAAGCCGTTCCTGGACGTGATCAGCAAGTTTACCAGGGACGCCTGACGGCGCTGGATCTCAGCGCGTCTTCGGCACGACGAATTCGACCGTGTCGTCCTCGTGGTCCGGTGCAAGGCTCGGAGCCCGGCGATCGCGCGAGGAGAGGCGGAACACGTCACGGATGTCGTCGACCGAGGTCGAGGAATAGGACTGGATGCAGAGCGCGACCTGCTCCGGGGACGCGGCGCGCATCATCGCTTCAATGGCCGGACGGTCGAGCGGGGTGTCGTCCCAATGCGAGACCGCGATGCTGTCTTCCGTGACCCGGTGGGTGGCCAGATGCGCGGGCGAGTTCGCGACGAAATGGCCGTACATCAGATATTCCGAGAACTTCTTCTTCCGGCACAGCGCCAGCACCCAGTTCAATCCCGTCGCCGATTTGATCGCTTCGGTCATGGCGCGCGCAGTATCCCTGTCCCAGACCAAGGCATTGCCGACATAATCGTCGGCGGGAAAGGAGCGGTCCTTGATGCCGAGCAACTGATCGACGGTGCGCAGCCACAGCCCATGCAAGGGGTGGTCGGCGCCGATGTCCTTCGGCGTGACGAACAGCGGCGTCTTGTCCCCGCCGGCATATTGGCCGACGTCGAACTCGCGGAAGAACAGGTTGTCCGAATCCAGGATGCAGACGCGCTGCTCGGGCGCGTTGAGGACGCCGGCGATCTTCAGGATCTGCTGGATGTGCCAGCCATGCACCGGCGAGGACAGCAGCGACAGCCAGACCCGCCGCTTGCTGATGAACTGGAGCGCCGGCGGCAGGGCGAACAGCCATTTCGGCAAGTAGCGCGAGGCCGGAACGATGACCCGCTTGTCGGACGCGAAAGGCTCGAACAGCGGCACATCCTCGTCGTTAACGAGAACATAGTGCCGCGTGTAGCCCGAAAGCCAGGTGTCGATGCTCTCGCTGAGAAGCGAAAAGCGTTCGATGTCCTTGGCATAGCTGGCAGTCAGCAGGGCGACGGAATGCATGGCGTGCGCTCGAATGGCGATCAGGCTCACTCATAGCCGCACCGCGAGGCGCTGGAAACGTCGATCCGCAATCAAGGTAAAACGAAACGAAGTGTTAGCCATCCGAAGTGGCCCCCCACGTCCGACTCGGCCGTTGATCGCCCGCACGCGGCATGGGCCCGGCACACGGATGAATACGGGTTCACTCGTCAAAGCTGTGCATGAGCAAGTTGCGCCTTGATTATTTGCCGTCACCGCGCAAGATTATTCCTGCGATTTGATTTGCACGATTATTTTCGACGGGGGACGTGTTGTGGGTTTCATGAAATTTGCCGAGGGCACATCGTGAGCGACAGGGACCGTAGGGGTCGCCAGAAGCTGCCGGGCGCCGGGAATTAAAGTAGGTTTCGCCGGCCGGGGACGCCGTAGGAATCATCAGGCTTCACCTTCGTGAGATGGGCTGCTCGCATGTCGGGCTGGAGTCTCGCACAAGCTTGCGCCCGTAAACCGGCCTGCAAATCGACAAGAATTCGCCCGGGTGGATCGCTACAAGCGGTCTGCTTGGTGATTCTTGCTCAGTTG
This sequence comes from Bradyrhizobiaceae bacterium, assembly GCA_003963435.1. Taxonomy (GTDB): domain Bacteria; phylum Pseudomonadota; class Alphaproteobacteria; order Rhizobiales; family Xanthobacteraceae; genus Bradyrhizobium. Next base: position 3,375 of record RXJC01000078.1, read on the forward strand.
TTTCTTCCGTCGGCGACCGGGGATTTGCCCTCTGCCTGACGCCAAAGGCCCAATTGATGCCGAACGACAGAATTGAACTCTTTGTCGGACTGATCGAGTCCATTGACGCGCCGGGCGCGGTCGAAGCGTGCCGGCGGCTGCTCTCGGTCGACGAACGGGTCCGCGCCGATCGCTTCATGTTCGAGCGGCATCGGCGGCAATATATTTACGCACATGCCATGCTGCGCCTGGCGCTGTCGCAGGTCGCCCCCAGTGTCGCGCCGTCCGACTGGTCCTTTGGCGCCGGCCGCTACGGGCGACCGTTCGTCGCAGCGCCCGCGACCTCCACCGCGCTGCACTTCAGCCTGTCTCATGCCGACGGCTGCGTCGCCTGCGTCGTGTCGAGACACGAGACGGTCGGGATCGACGTCGAAACCGTGTCGCGGCGGGTGGCCCCGCTCTCCACCGCGCTGCGGTTCTTTGCGCCGGAGGAGGTCGAAACGCTGCGCGGATTGCCGGAAGCCGCCGCGATCGAGCGCTTCTTCGACTATTGGACGCTCAAGGAGGCCTATCTGAAGGCCAGGGGCTTTGGCCTCAACCTGCCGCTCGACGGCTTTGCGATGCAGGTGTCGCGCGAGGCCATCGCGATCAGCTTCAAGCCCGACATCGCCGACGATCCCGACGGCTGGCGCTTCTCGCTGTGCTCACCGTCGCCATCGCATCGCCTCGCCATCGCCGACGGCTCCCGCGCGAACGGCGGCCTTCCCATCAGCCGCAACGCCTGGCCGCTGCAACAAGCCGCTGAATGACGCCCACGCGGCTGCGTCTTTCCCTACGACGCGAGCGGTGCTGTCTCCCTCGTCATGGCCGGGCTTGTCCCGGCCATCCACGCCTCGCCACACGCTAGAAGGACGTGGATGCCCGGGACAAGCCCGGGCATGACGACCGTCCCGACGAGGCGGAGAGGCCTCACCTCGCCTCTTCGAACCCCGCCAGCACCGTGGTCAGGTTGGCGCCCAGAATATCCGAGAGATAGCCGCCCTCCTGCACGAACACGGTCGGCAGGCCCATCCTGGCAATGGCCTGGCCAATCCGGCGGAAGCCGGGCGTGGTGACGGCGAGGCCCTTGAGCGGATCGTGCTCGGAGGCATCGAGGCCGAGCGCGATCACGAGCGCGCCGGGAGCGAAGGACTCGATTGCCTTGCGCGCGAGGTCCAGCGCCTGGATGTAGCCGTCGTCGCAGGTACCGATCGCCAGCGGAATGTTGAGATTGGTGCCGAGGCCCGGACCTTCGCCCCGCTCATGCGCATAGCCCCACACATAGGGATAGTACGCCACGGGATCGGCGTGGATCGAGATCGTGTAGACGTCGGGCCGGGCGTAGAAGATGCCTTGCGT
>RXJC01000078.1:4801-6908 GCA_003963435.1 Bradyrhizobiaceae bacterium
CTTGCGTGCCGTTGCCGTGATGGACGTCGACGTCGAGGATGACGACGCGCTCGTGCTTCTGCCGCAGATGCGCGGCGGCAATCGCGCTGTTGTTGAGAAAGCAGAAGCCGCCGGCCATGTCGCGATAGGCGTGATGCCCCGGCGGACGGCAGAGCGCGTAGACCGCATCCTCGCCGTCCATCACCATCTGCGCGGCGGTGACCGCAACGTCGGTTGCGGCACAGGCCGCCGCCCAGGTGCCAGGGCCGATCGGCGCCGCGGTGTCGGCGGTGTGCCAGCCGAGCCTGCCGACGATGTGGGTCGGATAGGTCGCGGCTTGCCGAACGGGATGGATGTTGCCGATCATCTCCGGCCCGGAATCGCCGAGCGCGGTCCAGGCGTCCCAGGCCTCGCTCAGGAACGACAGATATTCCGGGCTGTGAATGCGCGCGCGAGGCCCCTGCCCGAACCTGGTCGGCTCGACCAGCTGGTGCTTGCCGTCCTTCAACCCCTTGAGCAGGCGGTCGGCGCGCTCGGGCTGCTCGGTGGTGCGCTTGACGACGCCGCGGACCAGGAAGAATTGCGGATCGTGGCTGCGGTGCAGTTCGGTATGGACGGCTTTCACTCAAACACTCCGTGCTCGCATGCTCTCAAGGTGGGCCGTGGATTTCTTGATCCTCGCGGCGGCCAGATGCAAGCAAGAAGAATGCCGCCCATTTCAAACCGCCCTGCGCTCCGGGCAGACCGCCCCTGAAGCTCAGCAGCGCCCGCGCTGAAGGCAGTGCTCGCGGCCCGGCTGGTCGGTGCGGAACGATTCGATGAAGCCGCCCTGGCGCTGGGTGACGAAGACGGTCTTGCCGTCGCTGCCGCCGAAGGCGAGGTTGGTCGGTTCCTTGGCGGTCAGCGTAATCTCGCGCTCGACCGCGCCATTGGCCTTCATCAGCGCAACCGTTCCCTTGAGGATGCGCGCGACATAGAGACGGCCGGCAACGTCGGTGCGCAGACCATCGACGGTGTCGGGCTGGAATGTCTTGACCAGCTTCGCGCCCGTCAGCTCGTTGCCGTTGATCGCATAGGACCAGATCTGGCCGCTGCTGGATTCTCCGACATAGAGCGTCTTGCCGTCAGGGCTGAGATCGATGCCGTTGGTGGTGCCCATCGCGCGCGGCGCCGACATCACCTGTCCCTGCACCGTGCCGTCCGCGGCTTTCGCAATCCGCCAGATCTGGCCTTGCCTGCCCTTCCAGTTCGGATCGCTCGCATAGATCGTGCCGTCGCGGGCGATCGTGATGTCATTGGGCTGGTTCATCTCGTCGGAGTGAAACCAGATGCCCGGCTCGGTCGTCCCCTTCGGGATCGCGAAGATGTTGTGCTTCTTGTAGTCGGCGATGAACATGGTGCCGCTGCGATCGAAGCGGATGGCGTTGCCGACACTGCCCTCGGGCAACGCCGTGAACGGCACCGACGCCGCGCCGCCCGCGGGCAGCCTGCCGATGGTGCCGGGCTTGCCGAGATTGACCACGAACACATTGCCGTCGAGGTCGGCGGCGGGGCCTTCGATGCCGAAGGTGTATTCGCCGGCGGGCGTCAGCTGCACGCTTTCGAACAGCTTCGTCTGCGCTTGCGCGGAGGCCGTCGCAAGGACGAGCAGGACGCTACTGCACAGGCACCAGAAATTCCTGCCGGATGTAATAGCCATCGCCGTCGCTGCACTCGCCGTTCAGATAGGGATCGGCCGGCCGGAAGAAGCGGCTGAAGCCGGGTTTGTCTACAGCGCTGCTTTGTGTCACCACAACGACCTTCCCAGCCGGTATTTCGCCGCATTCCTTGCTGGTCTTGCCGAAGAACTTGCGCTGCGGCGGGCCGGGCTTGATCCGCATCCGCGTGCCCGGAACCATCTTGGCAACGAGCAGGTCCATGGTGTCGAGCAGGCGCGCATAGCCGGGCTCGGTCTTCGGCAGGCTCTCGCCGCCCGGCGGCATCAGCTTCTCGGCGCCGATGCCGCGCAGGCGCGTGCGCAGCTTTCCGGAGGAGGGATCGCCCGGATAGATCCAGCCGTCCTGCGCCAGCATGAAGCGGAGCACGGTCTTGTCCTTCTCCGCTTCGGATTGACCTGACTTCAAGCCGA
>RXJC01000298.1 GCA_003963435.1 Bradyrhizobiaceae bacterium
CGCCAGGCGGCAGTCGGTATCGATATTGACCTTGCGCACGCCGCTCTTGATGCCGCGAACGATCTCTTCGACCGGCACGCCCCAGGTCTGCTGCATCTCGCCGCCGAACTGGTTGAACATGTCCTGCAGCGGCTGCGGCACCGAAGACGAGCCGTGCATGACCAGATGCGTGTTCGGCAGTCGGCGGTGGATCTCCTCGACCACCCGCATCGCCAGGATATCGCCATCAGGCTTGCGGCTGAACTTGTAGGCGCCGTGCGAGGTGCCCATCGCGATGGCGAGCGCGTCGACCTTGGTGGCGCGGACGAAATCGACGGCCTGGTCAGGATCGGTCAGGAGCTGGTCGTGGCTGACCTTGCCCTCGACGCCGTGGCCGTCCTCCTGCTCGCCGCCGCCGTGTTCGAGCGAGCCGAGCACGCCGGCTCGCCTTCGACGGAGGCGCCGACCCAGTGCGCGAGATCGACGACACGGCGGGTGATCGCGACATTGTAGTCGTAGTCGGCCGCCGTCTTGGCATCGGCCTTGAGCGAGCCGTCCATCATGACGGAGGTGAAGCCATGGGCGATGGCGGACGCGCAGGTCGCCTCGTCGTTGCCGTGGTCCTGGTGCATGCAGAGCGGGATGTCGGGATAGGTCCGCTCCAGTGCGTCGATCATGTGCGAGAGCATGAGGTCGCCGGCATAGCTGCGCGCACCGCGCGAGGCCTGCATGATGACGGGCGCGTCGACCGCGGCGGCCGCCTGCATGATCGCGATGCCCTGCTCCATGTTGTTGATGTTGAACGCCGGCACCGCGTAGCCATGAGACGCGGCGTGGTCGAGCAATTGTCGAAGGGTAATACGTGCCAAGATTCGTCCTCCTTATCGGCTCTTGCGGGCGATCGCGCGCCTGGCCGCCTCTGCGATGCTCTGCGGCGTGATGCCGAATTCGCGGTACAGCACGGACGCCGGCGCCGAGGCGCCGAAGCCGCGCATGCCGACGAACTCACCGTCGGCACCTATCCAGCGATGCCAATCGCCGGCGACAGCCGCCTCGACACCGACGCGCGGCGCTGTGCCGAGCACGGTGGCGCGGTAGTCATCAGGCTGCTCCTCGAACAGGGCGAAGCAGGGCGCGGACACCACGGCCGCACGGACATGCTCGGTCGCGAGCAGGCGGGCCGCTTCCAGCGCAATCGAGACTTCCGAGCCGGTTGCGATCAGCGTCACGTCGCGGCCGCCGTCCGGGGAGACGACGAGATAGGCGCCACGCGCGACACGGTTCCTGCCGCGCGCATCGCTGCGGAAGGTCGGCAGCGCCTGACGCGACAGGCACAGCACGGACGGACGATGCTCGGAGCTGAGTGCGCAGTCCCAGGCCTCCAACGTCTCCACCGCGTCGGCGGGACGGAACACCAGCAGGTTCGGAATCACGCGCAATGCCGCGAGATGTTCGACCGGCTGATGCGTCGGGCCATCCTCGCCGAGGCCGATGGAGTCGTGGGTCATCACGTGGATGGCGCGCAGCCGCATCAGGGCCGCAAGGCGGATCGCGGGCCGGCTGTAATCAGAGAACGCCAGGAACGTTCCGCCATAGGGGATAAAGCCGCCATGCAGCGCCAGGCCGTTCATCGCGGCGGCCATGCCGTGCTCGCGAATGCCGTAGTGGATGTAGTCGCCGGCGAACGCGCCGGGCTTGACCGGAGCCTGCGCCTTGGCATGCGTCAGGTTCGAATGCGTCAGGTCCGCGGAGCCGCCGACCAGGCCGGGGATCGTCCCGGCAATGCCGTCGAGCACCTGTTGCGAGGCCTGCCGCGTCGCGAGCTTCGGCCGTTCGGATGCGAAGCGCTCGCGCAACTTCGCCGCGGCGAGCACATAGGCAGCCGGCAGGGCAACCGCCTTGCCTTCCACGAACAAATCGCGCTGCTCCGGCGTCGCGCGTTCGTAGCGATCGAGCCAGGCGAGACGATCGACCTGCCCACGCTGCCCGATCATCCGCCACGTCTTGAGCACCGGCTTCGGCACCACGAAAGGCTGATAATCCCAACCGAGCGCCCGGCGCGCAGCCGCGGTCTGCTCGGCGCCGAGCGGCGCGCCATGCGCCTTCTCCGTACCCTGCCGGTCGGGTGCGCCATAGCCGATGATGGTGCGGCAGGCGATCAGAGACGGCTTTGCAGTCTCGCGCTCCTCGGCAATCGCCTGTGCAACGGCCTCCGGATCGTGCCCATCGACGCGTCGCACCGACCAGCCTGAGGCAGCGAAACGTGCGAGCTGGTCGTCCGATGTCGCGAGCGACGTCGGGCCGTCGATGGAGATGCCGTTGTCGTCGAACAGCACGATCAAGCGGCCGAGGCCGAGATGGCCGGCGAGCGAAATCGCCTCCTGGCTGAGGCCCTCCATCAGGCAGCCGTCGCCCGCGATCACGTAAGTGAAATGATCGACGAGCCCGTCGCCATGCCGCGCATTCGCCATGCGCTCGGCAAGCGCCATGCCGACCGCGGTCGCAATGCCCTGCCCCAATGGCCCCGTCGTGGTTTCGACTCCCGGCGTGTGGCCGTACTCGGGATGCCCCGGCGTCTTCGAGCCCCACTGCCTGAAGGCCTTGATGTCGTCGAGGCTGACGTCGCCGCCGGTCAGATGCAGCAGCGTGTAGAGCAGCATCGAGCCGTGCCCCGCCGACAGCACGAAGCGGTCGCGGTCCGGCCAGTTGGGATGCGCCGAGTCGAATTTCAGGAAGCGCGAGAACAGCACGGTCGCGACATCGGCCATGCCCATCGGCAGGCCGGGATGGCCCGACTGCGAGGTCTCGATGGCATCGACCGCGAGGAAGCGGACGGCGTTGGCGAGATCGTTGTGCGCGACCGCATGGAGGTCGGCTTCGGCGTGGACGGAGATGTTCATCGGTGTCTCTCCCTTTTCACTTCTGGCTGCGCTTGCGCTCGATCAACTGCATGATCAGCGGCGTCAGAATCAGCTGCATCGCGAGGTCGAGCTTGGCGCCGGGACAGACGATCGAATTCGCGCGCGACATCCAGCTCTGCGGCAGCATCGAGAGCAGATAGGGGAAGTCGATGCCGCGCGGATTCTTGAAGCGGATCACGACCATCGATTCGTCCGGCGTCGGGATCCAGCGCGCGACGAACGGATTTGAGGTGTCCACCGTCGGCACGCGCTGGAAATTGATGTCGGTCTCGGTGAATTGCGGGCAGATGTAGTGGATGTAGTCCGGCATCCGCCGCAGGATGGTGTCGGTGACGGCCTCGGTGGAATAGCCGCGCGCGCTGCGGTCGCGGTGCAGCTTCTGGATCCATTCGAGATTGATGACGGGCACGACGCCGATCTTGAGGTCGGCATAGCGCGCGACGTTGACCTTGTCGGTGACTACGGCGCCGTGCAGGCCTTCGTAGAACAACAGGTCGGAGTTCTCCGGCAATTGCTTCCAATCGGTGAAGGTGCCGGGCGCTGTGCCGTGCAGCGCCGATTCCTCGGCGTCGTGGACGTAGTGCCGCGTCACCGCGGTGCCGGTCTCGCCATAGTCGCGGAAGGCACGCTCCAGCTCCTCGAACAAGTTGGTCTCGGGGCTGAAATGGCTGAAATGCTTGTTGCCGCGATCGGCCTCCTTGGCCATCTGCGCGCGCATCTCGGCGCGGTCGTAGCGATGGAAGGCGTCGCCTTCGATGTAGGCGGCGTTGACCTTCTCGCGGAAGAATATCTGCTCGAAGGTCTTCTTGACCGAAGTGGTGCCGGCGCCGGAGGAGCCGGTGATCGAGATGATCGGATGCTTCCTGGACATGGGACGCCTCGCTCAGAGCCGGAAGAATCCGCGCCGCGCGAACAGCGGCGCCGAGACGCTGGCAACCAGCAGCGGATCGCAATGCAGCTCCTCGACGCGTCGCACCTCGTTGCTCGACCCCATGATCAGCGGCACGCGCTGGTGCAGGTTCTGCGCGGAGAGGTCGAGGATGCGCTCGCGCCCGGTGGTGGCCGAGCCGCCGGCCTGCTCGATGATCATGGCCATCGGGTGCGCCTCGTAAGTCAGGCGCAGGCGGCCGTCGCCGTAGCCAGGGCGTGCGTCCGACGGATAGAGGAAGATGCCGCCGCGGGTGAGGATGCGATAGGCCTCGGCGACCAGCGAGCCGACCCAGCGCATGTTGAAATCGTGGTTGGCGGGGCCTTCGATTCCGGCGAGGCATTCGTCGATGAAGGCGCGCACCGGCGGATCCCAGTGCCGGCGGTTCGAGGCGTTGATCGCGAACTCGTCGCAGGCCTCGGCGATCTGCACGCCGCTGCGGGCGAGGCGGAAGCAGCCCGCCTTGCGGTCGAGCGTGAAGATGTCGACGCCATCGCCGAGCGTCAGCACCAGCGAGGTCTGCGGCCCGTAGGTGACGAAGCCTGCCGCGAGCTGCGCCGAGCCGCGCTGCTGGAAGGCGAGCGAGAGGTCGTCGGGCGCGGGCAGGATCGAGAAGATCGTGCCGACCGTCATGTTGATGTCGATGTTGGAGGAGCCGTCGAGCGGATCGATCGCGACGCAGACGCGGCCCTCGCGATCGCCGATCTGGGCCTCGCGCATCTCCTCCGACGCCAGCGCTGCGATCGGCAGCTTGCCGAGGCAGCGGCGCAGGATCGCATCGGCCTGCACGTCGAGGTTGCGCTGGACATCACCGTCGCTGTTGCGCCCCGTCGTCAGGCCGGAGGCATCGGCGAGATCACCGGTGGCGATGAGGTCGGCGATCTCGATGGCCGCCGCCGCGATCGCATCGACCGCGGCCGCCACGGCCAGCGCATGCGGCGCGGTCTCGGAATACCGTTGAAGGTGATCGTCCAGCCTCAGTTGCCCGGTCATCTGCGTCCATCCCCTTGACCGGCGCCGCAGCCATTCCCTCCCCTCTGGAGGCAGGTCGCGATCAGTCCCGGCATCAGGAGATTGACAGGGGCAGCTTAATAAGGAAAATTTCTATTCATAATGAGCATCAAAGATTTTTCTTATAATAGCCCAAGCCATGCGGCTGCCCAGCTCCGGCATCTGACGATCCGGCAGCTGCGCTCGCTCGCAGCGCTCTCGGCCAAGGGCAGCGTGACGGCGGCGTCCGGCCATCTCGGGCTGACCCAGCCGGCCGTGACCCAGCAGCTCCGGCAGCTGCAGGACCTCGCCGGCCTGCCGCTGGTGCAGCGGACTGGCGACGGCATGGTGTTGACGGAGGCTGGCAAGGAGGTTCTGGCGCTGGCTGAGCGGGTCGAGGCCGCCATCACGGACTGCCAGGGCGCGCTCGACCTGCTCGCGGGCCGGACCGGCGGCAGGGTGCAACTCGGCGCGGTCTCGACCGCGAAGTACTTCGTGCCGCACGCAATCGCGGCATTCTCCAAGCGCTATCCCAAGATCGAGATCAAGCTGACCATCGGCAATCGCGAGGAGATCCGCGAGGCCATGCACGGCTACGACCTCGATTTCGCGGTGATGGGTCGGCCACCGGCCGACGTCACCGTCGACGTCCGTCAGCTCGGGCGCAATCCGCACATCATCGTCGCGCGCAAGGGGCATTGGCTGGAGAAGGATTCCGGCCTCAACCTGACCGATCTCGTGCACGAGACCTTCCTCACCCGCGAGCCCGGCTCGGGCACGCGGACGCTGATGGAGGGCATGTTCCAGAAGTCCGACCTCGAGCCGATCATCGGCATGGAGATGAGCAGCAACGAGACCATCAAGCAGGCGGTGATCGCCGGGCTCGGCATCGCCTTCATCTCGGCCCACACGGTGGCGCATGAACTCGCCGAGGGCCGGCTCGTCGTGCTCGACGTCGCCGGCTTGCCGATCGTGCGGCAATGGTACGTGATCCGCCGCAGCGACAAGGTGCTGCTGCCGCCGGCGCAGGCGATGTTCGATTTTCTGGGCTCGGAAGGGTCGAACTATCTGCCCGACGTGCCCGAATTCGGCGGACGATGATCCGCCGGCGTTCAGCTCATCAGCTTCATGGCGATGGTCGCCGCCAGAATCACGATGATCTGGAGCAGGCGTTCGGTCGTGAAGATGCGGTTGAACGTGGTCATCGCTTGTCCGGGCCGGCCTGAGGGAGATGTCGATCGGCCCGTTGCTAGCACAGGCGGGCGGCGAGACAACTCCGTAATTGCCACGACCTGCCATTTGCTCGCTACGCACGTCACATCCTCCGCGGCAGACGTTCGATCCACCATGCGAGATCGCGTGCCACGCCCTGCTCGAATCCGACGAGCGGCACGCCTGCGGTCACGCCGCGGAGGCTGCGGACGTCGGCGGCAAGGATCGGCTCGGCGTCGACACCAATTGCTTCGACCGCGCCGAACCTGAGCAGGTGACGCCCGTCAAGCAGGCCCGCGACATGCTCGATCACGCTGCGCAGGCTGCGCGCTTCGCCGCTGGCGAGATTGACCGCGCCGGTGAGCTCGCCGTCGAGCACGGCGGCGGTCATCTGCGCGAGATCATCGACATAGACGAAATCGCGCAGCTGCCCCCCATGGGAGCAGTCGAAGCTCTGTCCCGCGTGAAGGCTGCGGATCAACGAAGGGATGAGGCGCGCTTCGGGCTCGTTCGGGCCGAACGGGACGAACACGCGGCCCCATACCGCGCCTGCCGCGATGTAGGCCTCGGCCGTAGCCAGCTTCGCTTGTCCGTACAACGTCGTGGGGCGGCACAGGCTGGTGCGTTCGTCGCACGGGCCGCTCTGCGGTCCGTATTCGAGGCAGCTTCCGATGCCGAGGATCCGTGCGGCGCCGCCGGCCCGCGCGAGCGCCAGCAGGTCGATGCTGGCCTCCGCCCACAGCCGGTTGACCGGGTCTTCGCGATAGTGGCCCGGCCGCACCTCCCAGGCGAGATGAACCAGATGCGTCGGCCGCGCCGCGGACAGCGCGTGCGCGCGGCCGGCCGCGGTGAGGAGATCGGCCGCATGCCACCTCACGCCTGACATCGCCGGTTGAGCCGAGCGCGCGACGGCATGGACCTCGAAGCCGCGAGCGACCAGCACAGGCAACAGCCCGCGGCCGATGAAGCCCGACGCGCCCGTGACCAGCACCCGTCTCATGCGAGATGGGGCAGCGCGCGGTCGCGCGCGGACAGGATCGGATCGGGCAGCGGCCAGGCGATCGCCAGCGACGGATCATCCCAGCGAATGCCGGATGCGCCTTGGGCGTCATAGGGGACGTCGATGCAGTACATCAGCTCGGTCCCGTCGACGAGCGTCTGGAAACCGTGCGCGCATCCCGCGGGAATGAACACGGCGTTGTGCCTGTTGGCGGCGAGCTCGACCGCGCACCATTGTCCGTAAGTCGGCTGCGACCGGCGCAAATCGACGACCACGTCGAAGGCGCGGCCGGCGACGCAGCGCACCAGCTTGGCCTCGGGCCGGCTGGCCTGGTGGTGCAGACCGCGGAGGGTGCCGGCGCGTTCGTTGCGGGACAGGCTGGCTTGCGCGAAATGCGTCGGCAGCCCGTGCGCTGCGAACGCCTCGGTGTCGAACAGCCGGGCGAAGAATCCGCGCGCATCGAGCTCCGGCTCGATGCCGATTTCGACCACGCCCGGCAGAGCCAATGCCGTGAACTTCATCTCGAGCCTCCGCGACGCGACGCCGCCGTTGCGAACCTCCGTTCACCGAAACGCCTTTTCGGTTGCATCATGCGCAACGTTGTCGGAGTTTCCGTGGCTTGAGGGAATTCACTAACAGCCGCGACCCGACGGCACAACGGGACGATCCGGTCATGGACGGGCATCGATGCCGCTTCTGCGCGCGAGCGCTCGACGAAACCTTCGTCGATCTTGGCCTGTCGCCTCTGGCGAATTCTTTTCTGCCGCCGGAGCGGGCTGACGCGACCGAGCCGACCTATCCGCTGCATGCCCGCGTCTGCCGCGCTTGCGGACTGGTGCAGCTTCCGCAATTCGAGCCTGCGGCGAACATCTTCGACCAGTATCTCTATTACTCGTCCTATTCCGAGAGCTGGCTGCGTCATGCGGAGAGCTACGCCGCAGACATGATCGCCCGCGCCAGGCTCGGTGCAGCGTCCGAGGTGATCGAGATCGCCAGCAATGACGGCTATCTGCTGCAATATTTTCGGCGCGCCGGCATCCGCGTGCTCGGCATCGAGCCTGCTGGCGGCCCCGCGGCAGCCGCTACTGCCAAGGGCATCCCGACCAGGACCTGCTATTTCGGCGTCGAAGCGGCGAACGCGCTGCGAGCCGAAGGGCACCGGCCGGCGCTGATCGTCGCCAATAACGTGCTGCCGCACGTGCCTGACATCAACGATTTCGTCGCGGGCCTGCGCATCCTCCTGCCCGAGACCGGGCGCGCGACGCTGGAGCTTCCGCATCTGTTGCATCTGATCGAAGGGATTCAGTTCGACACGATCTATCACGAGCATCTGTCGTACTTCTCGCTCGCAACCCTCGAGACTGTCTTTCGCGCGCATGCCTTGCGCGTCTTCGACGTCGAGGAGTTGCCGACCCATGGCGGCTCGCTGCGCCTGCACGTCTGCGCCGAAGCTGCGCCGCACGGCCCCTCGCTTGCGCTCGCGCAATTGCGCCGGCGCGAAGCTACCGCTGGGCTCGACCGGCCCGCGCTTCATCGTGATTTTCAGGCGAAGGTCGCGGCCAAGCGCGAGACGATCCGCGACTTTCTCATCGCGGCACGGCGCGCGGGCAAGACGGTGCTGGCCTATGGCGCGCCGGCGAAGGGCAACACGCTGCTCAACTATTGCGGCATCACGCGCGATCTGATTCCGTTCACCGTGGACCGCAATCCGCACAAGCAAGGCCTGCTGCTGCCGGGAACGCATCTGCCGATCCGCGATCCCGCCACCCTGATCGCAGGCAGGCCGGACTATGTTTTCATCCTGCCCTGGAATCTGACGGACGAGATCATCGCCCAACTGGCGGAGATTCGCGCCTGGGGCGGACAGTTCGTGGTACCCGCGCCCGATCTCACGATCATATCGTGAGTGATGGTTAACGATCAGGCCGCAAGCGAGGCCGCGTGGTCCATGCGCGTCGCGAAATAGGCTTCCAGTTCCGACAGCGCCCGCGCTTCCCAATCCTGCGCCTGCTCCAGCAGCGACCAGCTCTGGCCCGGACGGAACGCAGCGGTCTGGCGGTAGAGCGATGCGATGCCGCGATAGCGTCGCACGTTCTCCAGGATGGCGTGACCGTTGATGTGGCCGTTCATGTCCGAAAACTCCCTCGTCATTCCCGCGGGAGAAACTGCGGCCAAATCTTTTTCGAAAAGTTAGCGGCGCGCGGCATGCGCGCGGATGGTTGCCGGACTGTTGCAAGCAGGCAACGCGCAACGTCGTGCAAAGGCGATCTATTGCGGATTCGTTGCCGCGCTCTCGCCCGGAGACTTCAGCCCGCCGCGGCTGATGATCTTGATCGTCTCGCGGCAGAGATCGGCAAGACCGATCAGCAGGACGGCAAGCAGGCAGAACAGATTGATGGAATCGGCATTGGCGCTGGACAGGGCGCTGAACTCGAAAAAGGGCGGAATGAACGCCCACCACACCAAGGGAATGGTGAACAGCGCGGCGACCACCGCCGCTGGCGCGCCCGCAACGAGGCCGAGCACGAACAGGCTGGGCAGGAACGCTGCGAAATAGAGTTTTGCGCCGAGCGCGACGCAGATGCCCTGAAGCGCGGCCGACACCACGACAACGACACAGCCGAGCACAAACGCCTGCCACGACCACGGCCGCACCAGCGATACGCCAAAAAACCCCGTGCGCCTCATCTGCCTCCCCCTGCCGCCCGTTAACCGGGCCCTTGTGAGACGAAAGTACTACAGCCCCAGGCAAACCGCGAGATGGAAATTGCGGCGGCACGCGATTGGTAAATAAACCACATCGCACAATTCCCGGCGCCCGCAGGCCCACCGGGGGTGCTCGTGTCCCGGACAAGCCGCAACGCGTTGAGCGTTGCGGCGCCGAGCCGGGACCCAGGGCGACACGGCACGATGCGGAGGGATGGGCCCCAGCTCTGCAGCGCACCGTCGAAGGGACGCTGCGCTGCGTCCGGGGCACGAGAGTGAGGTGCGACGCACGCTCTCTCCACGTCATTGCGAGCCACCGGGTCCGCGCGACGCGCGGCCCGATGACAGGCTCCGCGAAGCAATCCAGACTGCCTCCGCGGAG
>RXJC01000165.1 GCA_003963435.1 Bradyrhizobiaceae bacterium
GGACGAGGTCGTGGTTGTCAGCGCCGGTTGGATCGAAGTACAGGTTGCCTGTTGTGGTATTGTAGAGCACCGTTGGATGGGCATCGGTCGATATCGGGCTGCTGCCGCTCACGAAGGTGAAGGCGGTCGAACTGTCGAAGTTGAAGCCGCTCGCACTGAGCTGGATGTGATCGGCCCCCGAGACGAAGTCGGTGATGCGGTTGACGCCCTGGCCGGGCGCGGCGAACACGAACACGTCCGCACCGGCGTTGCCGGTTAGCGTGTTGTTGCCAGTGCCTGCATCCAGCACGTCGTTGCCGCCAGCGCCGGTCAGCGTGTCGTTGCCGGCACCGCTGACGATCGTCGTACCCGTCGCGTTGGCGTAGCCGGTGAAGTTGCCGGTGCCGGTGTAGACCAGCTTGGAGACGTTAGCCGCGGCGAGGATCCCTGACACGCTCGCATAGATCGCCGAATTGCCGCCTGCGCCGGCGACCACGATGTCGTTGACGTTGTTGACGTAGAACGTGTCGTTGCCGCCGCCGCCGACCAGCTTCTCAACGCCGGTGCCGCTGACCAGCGTATCGTCGCCGGCCCCGCCCGTGATCGTGCCGGCCGTGGCATTGCCGACGCCGTAGAAATTGCCGGTCCCGGTGAAGGTCAGGTTCTCGACATTGTCCGGCAGCACGTAGCTGTGCAGCGTCGTCTTGATCGTGTCGGTGCCCTCGCCGGCGTTCTCCACCACGACCGTACCGGCATTGGTGACCACATAGGTGTCGTTGCCGAGCCCGCCCTTGAGCAGATCGGCCCCGCCGCCGTCGGACAGCGTGTTGATGCCGCTGTTGCCGTCGAGTTCCATCGCAAAGGCATTGCCGGTCAGGTTCGCGTTCGCGGTGCCGGTCAGCACAACCTTCTCGATCGAGGCGCCCGCCGTCACCGTCCATGGCGCGGAGGTGTAGACGACGTCGAAGCCCTGGCCAGCGTTCTCGCGGACGATGTCCTGGACATTGTCGACGTAATAGACGTCATTGCCGGCGCCGCCGATCAGCGTGTCAGTACCGCCGCCTCCCACCAGGGCGTCGTTGCCCGAGCCGCCGGTCAGCGTCACCGTGCCGCTACCGGCCTTGAACAGCTGCCCGCCGGTAACCGCGGAGGTCGCGAAGACGCCGTCGGAGACCTGCAGCGACTGGATCGAGAACAGACGGTCAAACAGGCTCAGCGACGAGCCGGCGCTGTTGGTCTGCACCCAGGCGCCGCCTGTGCCGTCGGCATAGATGGTGTAGTCGGAGAGCTTGCCGGCATAGGAGGCGGTGTTGACGCCACCGAGGCCGTTGAGGACGTCACCGCCGCCGAGACCGATGAACAGGTCATTGCCGGACCCGCCGGTCAGCGTGTCGCCGCCGGCCGTGCCGCGCAGCAATTGCGCCGTGACCGTCGACGGGTCGACCGTCTGATCGCTGAAGCGGATCGCATTGACATTGGTCAGCCGATCCATCGGACCGCCCGGCACCGTGGTGTCGGCCACGTCGTAGCCGCCAGCGGAGTCCTGGTAGATCACGTACCGGCTGCTCGGGCCGGCATAGACTACCGTGTTGATCCCACCACCGCCGTCGATGCTGTCGCCACCACCCAGGCCGGCGAATGTATCGTCGAGAGCTGACCCGGTCAGCGTATCTGCACCGTTAGTTCCCTGGATGACCGACTGCTCAGGCAACAACGATTGGATCGAAAAGCTGCCGTCGGTAAAGGTGAGCGTCTGAACGTTGACGAGGTGGTCGCGGCCTTCGTTCAAGCTTCCCACGATCGTGTCAGTGACCCAGTAGCCACCCGAGGCCGCATCGTATGTGACAATGTAACGCGTGTGCACGCCGGAATAGACGGCAATGTTGTTGCCTCCGCGGCCGTCGATGACGTCGTTGCCGAGTCCTCCTGCAAGCGTGTCGTCCCCGGGACCTCCGACCAGCGTATCCACGCCCGAAGTGCCGAAAACGCGCGATCCGGGCGAGCCTGGAATCGTGTCGGCAGTGGCATAGGCGCGGACATAATCGATCGTGAATGGGGTCGGAAGAGATGTCGGACTAATTGCACCGAAGGAATCGACCGCGAGGTTCAGCACCATGTACATGGACTGATTCATGTCCGCGGGAGTGGCCACCTGAGCCACCTGAAGGCCGTCAAGATACCAGGTCAGGTATTGCGGGCTCCACAGGAAGCCATAGGTGTGCATCCCGGTGTTCAGGCCCGGCGAATAGGTATAGACGCCGTTCACTCCTCCCGAATAGGCAACGTCGTGGATAGTCTCGACGTTGACGTCGGGCGCCGTCCCGTGCGCCTCAAGAATGTCGATCTCGGGCGGTATACTTCCCGCGCTCGGTATCAGCCAGAACGCCGGCCACGCGCCGGCGCCCGTCGGCAACTTGGCGCGAACCTCGAAATAGCCATAGGTCTGCGCGAAGGTCGGTTGCGTCGTCAGGACGCCCGACGTATAGGCGCGATTGTAGAGCAGGTTCTGATACGGCGCCGGCGTGTTCGCGATTGAAATGTCGATGACGCTGTCATGCGCCGAGAACGGATTCAATCCGAGGGGCGTTGCCCCCGTCCCGGCGTAGCTTGGGTCCACGTAGATTTCACGTTCACCGGTATAGGGCAGCGTATGCGCGGTTGCTCCGGTGGCGTTCGCAAAGCCGTACTGGGTCATCCAGACACCTTGTCCCGTATAGGGATTGTAGGTGCTGAGATTGTCGAACTCATCGTAGAAAGCGAGCGTCAGCGCCGATCTGTCGAGCGGCAGCTCGAAATTCGCTGCCGAGAATTGCGACAGCGTCGTATTCAGGAAGGTTACGTCATCGGTCGGCGAAAGCGTCAGGACCACATTCGAGCCGACTTGCGCGAGCGCCTTGCTCACCTGCTGGTAGGTGAAGAAGCCGTATTCGTGGCCCAGCCTGACATGGTCAGCCGAGGTATAGTCCGTGATGGTATCGTGGCCCGAGCCCGCCGCGAATACGAACGTATCCTTGCCAGCGCCGCCGCTGAGCGTGTCGTTTCCCGCGCCGCCAACGATGACGTCGGGATTTGCGTCACCGATAATCGAGTTGTCCAGCTCGTTTCCGATGCCTGTCAACCAGCCACCAGTCGAGGTGCCATAGAGCTTCAGGACCTCGACGTTGCTCGGCAAGACAAAATTAGCAGTGGCGACCACCGTGTCCCGCCCGCCACCGGCAAGCTCCACGATCTTCGCGTCGGACTTGCCGATCTGGTAGATATCGTCTCCCGCGCCGCCGGTCAGGGTGACCCCTGTTGTGTAGGCCGAGAGGACGTTGGCCAACCCATTGCCGACGCCGACGAATGCGCCGGTGCCGGTATAGGTGAGGTTCTCGACGTTGGCGCCGAGAGCGTAGTTCCCCAGAGTCGTCTTGATGGTATCGCTGCCTTCGTTGGCATTCTCAACGACGACGTCGCCAGGATTGTCCACAAGATAAGTGTCGTTGCCCCTTCCGCCGATCATCGTGTCGGCGCCGAGGCCTCCGTCCACCAAGTTGTTGCCCCCGTTGCCGTCGAGCTCCTGTGCGAATTCATTACCCGTCAGATTGATTGCCGTCGTTCCGCTGGCGGCAATGATGCGCTCGACTTCGGATCCCGCTTCGAGAGCCCAGGTAGCGGAGGCGATGACGGTGTCGTAGCCCTGGCCGACCAGCTCCTTGACGGAGTCCGTGGCCTGATCGACGTAATAGGTGTCGTCCCCAAGCCCCCCAATCATGAGGTCGGCGCCCGAGCCGCCGTCGATCGTGTCAGCGCCTGCGGTTCCCGTCAGCGTATTCGGGAAAGCGTCACCTGTAATGACCGACATGCAATGAAACCTGCTGCGCAATAAAATACGCCGCAGTTTTAGGAAAAGTTAACCATGCCAGACCATAGCCGCGGCCAAATTTGGCCGAGAATTGTGGCCGGTGTGTCTGGAAATCCACACCTGAACCCGCCTTTGCCACTCGCAGTACTTGCAATTCCTGGGCATATTTCGCGGAGGTCCACCTTCCGGACCAATTCCGGCCGTTACGCGGCCAAGGGGCCGCCGGGGTTCGGGCCGGGCCAAGCAACGCAGGACCGAACCCAGCCGCCCCCGGGATATCGTGGGTCGGTAGGCAAGGGGGTAACTGCAGCCCGATAAGCTTGAAATTTCGCGCAAGGATCACTCACTGTTTGGCTGGATCATTCTCGACCCTCCCACCATTGGTGACACATTTGTTGAAATAGGACGTCTGGTCGCGCCCCGACCCTTTCGTGCTACCGGCAGCCGGATTGCCGGGTTCGCGTGGAGGAAAGGCCTTAGCGGTCAGTGCACGGCAGGTCTTTGCCACTTCCGGAGTCACAGCCGACGACGACGCCACAGTCGCCCCCAAGGCGATGCTGAGCAATCCAGCACGAACAAACACGAGCTTGACGAGCACCATGACCTCTTGAGGTCGACCAATTGGTCCCGCGACCACGACAACCGAACGAAGGTCATTCGGTGTCATTTGATCTCATTGTCGCATGGATGATCGGAACCGTCCAGAACGGACCGGAGAGCCTGTCTGCGGACGCTCCACACAGCGCGGCTGACACATTTAGCGGCACAGAGATTCGCTCGACCCAGCACGATCTGGCGTGCGCGCGCCGGAAGTTCCTGAACCGATGGTCGCAGGCGCGGCCTCTTCCAGATCGGCCCTGAGTGCATAGCTTAAGGCTTCAGAGATCGTCCGCAACGCGGTTGGAGGCTCCAATGATCATGCTGAGACTAGCGCTCGTAGGCGTCATCGGTGTGGTGGTGGGTTTGGCAGAACCGGCCATCGCGCAAGGCGTTCAGGGAATTCAAGGCCTTCAGCCGAGCGCGCAAACCGGCAGGGCGCATCAGCAACCGCAGGGCGGATATTCAGGTCCGCGGAGCGCCGTCGCGACACAGCCGAGCAACAACCCCTTCGCCAACCCGATTGGCCAGGGTGTTCCGCCGGCCGTGTCCGCCGACAGCCGCCTCAACAGCAGCCGCACCACAGCCCCTCGCTGATCCGGCAGGCTTCCGCGTGGCATCGGCGGACGCCGCTCTCCTCATCCGGCGTCTCGGAGCTACGGCGCTACTCGATGCTTACGTCGACCTCGATCAGGGACGAGCCTTTGACCCGCAAGGAGGCGCCGTCGACCTTGAGCTTGAAACTGTCCTGGCCGTGCGCGCCCGGCGTCGAGATGTAGCGGAACGACGGCCCGCTCATGACGAGCCGGCCCAATCTCGGCAGTTCGGCCACCGCGATGCCGTCGATCATCAGTGTCGACCACCGCAATCCCTGAATACATTCATCGCCCGACCTGATCCTGATCGACCATCGCACGGTATCGGAGCGTAGCGAGAAGGCTTCCGGGCGCAGCATACAGGTTCCGCCGGCATTGGCGGGCGATGACAGCAGCAGCAGCGCGACGCACAGGCACGCGAGCCTCCGGCAGCTCGCGGGAAAGCCGGCGACAAACTCTCTACCTTCAGCTGACGACGTCTTCAGTGGTGCACCTATGCGCGCTGATAGTCATCCTCGATGCGTACGATATCATCCTCGCCAAAATAGCTTCCGGTCTGCACCTCGATCAGTTCCAGCAGGATCTTGCCGGGATTCTCCAGACGATGGACCGCCCCGATCGGTATGTAGATCGATTCGTTCTCGTGCACAGTCTTTATGAGGTCGTTGACCGTCACCTGTGCCGTCCCGCGGACGACGATCCAGTGCTCGGAGCGGTGGTGGTGCCTCTGAAGCGACAGTCGTCCGCCCGGCTTGACGACGATGCGCTTGACCTGATGGCGGTCGCCATTGTCGACGGATTGATACGATCCCCACGGACGGTGAACCCTGGTGTGTCGCTCAGTGACTTCCGGCGCGACGGCCTTGAGCTTAGCGACCAGACGCTTCAGCCCGCCGGCATCTTTCTGTCGGGACACGAGCACCGCATCCTGCGTAGCGACAACGACGAGGTCATCGACGCCTTCGAGCGCGACCAGCGCCCGGCTGCTCGAGACATTGCAATTGCGCGCATCCTCGAACACGGCTGTTCCCTGCGCGGCATTGCCATGGCTGTCCTTGTTCGAAAGATCCCAGACCGCGCGCCACGATCCGACGTCGGACCAACCGCAGACCAGCGGGAGCACCGCAGCGCGTGCGGTCTTTTCCATCACCGCGTAGTCGATTGAGATCGCCTTCGCCGCGCCGAATGCCGCCTCATCCAGCTTCACAAAGCCCAGATCCCGCTTTGCCATTGCAACCGCATCTGCGATCGCAGATCTGCTGGCTGCGTCGAAAGCCCCATACTCGTTGAGGAGCACCGCAGCGCGGAACATGAAGTTGCCGCTGTTCCAGACGTAACCGGCGTCGATGTAGCTCGCAGCCGTTGCCGCCTCGGGCTTCTCGACGAACTTCGCAATTGACCGAACCGGGCCGGAAATGACCTCGCCGGGGCTGATATAGCCGTACTCGGTCGCTGGCCGTTCCGGCTCGATTCCGAAAGTGACGATCCGCCCGGCGGCCGCCGCTGGCGCGGACTGGCGGCACGCCGCCACGAACGCCGCCGGATCCTGCACGACATGATCGGCGGCCAGCGCCAAAACGACGGCGTTCTCGTCGCGCGCGAGAGCCAGGCAGGCGCCCGCCGCGATGGCAGGGCCTGAGTCTCGCCGCATGGGCTCGAGCACGATGTCAGCCTCGAGCCCGATCTCCACGAGCTGGTCCAGCACCATGAAGCGGTAAGGCTCCCCCGTGACCACAATCGGACGGGCGAACACTGCAGGATCCGATACTCTCAACAGTGTTTCTTGAAACGTCGAACGCGGTCCGAACAATGGAAGAAACTGCTTGGGATAATCCTCGCGGGAGGCCGGCCACAGCCGCGTGCCGGCGCCGCCGCACATGATCAGAGGAATGACGCGATCAGACATGTTGCGATCAGACATAGGCAACTCCGCTTCGACCGACCCGCATTCGGAGACGGGCCGATGCTGACAATACTGGCAGGCCACGAACGGACCCGGACGCCGGGCCGATGACGTAGATAAATGACGCTCCCCCGACATCTTGGGGTGCGGCGCAGGCGGTCGTTGCGACCTTGCGGCCGGGCGTGGCCCGAACGCAACGCCAACCCTGCCGCTCCGGCTGCACTATTCGTTGTAATTAAAATACTTGAAGCCGTGTTTCTTGACGAGTTCGTCGCGCTGCGCGGACTTCAGATCCTCCCGCATCATCTCCGTCACGAGCTCGTGGAAGGTGGTCTTCGGCGTCCAGCCGAGCTTCTCCTTCGCCTTAGTCGGATCGCCTAACAGCGTCTCCACTTCGGCAGGACGGAAATATCGTGGATCGACCTCGACGATGCATTTGCCCGTCGCCGCGTCGTAGCCCTTCTCGTCGACCCCAGCACCTTCCCACCGGACCGCAATGCCCGCTTCCTTCGCTGCCACTTCCACGAACTCGCGGACCGAATGCTGTTTGCCCGTCGCGATTACGAAATCCTCGGGCTTGTCCTGCTGCAGCATCATCCACTGCATTTCGACATAGTCGCGCGCATGCCCCCAGTCGCGCAGCGCGTTCAGATTGCCGAGATAGAGGCGCTCCTGCAGGCCGAGCTTGATACGCGCCAGCGCCCGCGTGATCTTGCGTGTCACGAAAGTCTCACCACGAATGGGCGACTCGTGATTGAACAGGATGCCGTTACAGGCGTAGATGCCGTAGGCTTCGCGGTAGTTCACCGTAATCCAGTAGGCATAGAGCTTGGCCACGGCATAGGGCGACCGCGGATAGAACGGAGTGGTTTCCTTCTGCGGAATCTCCTGCACGAGCCCATAGAGCTCCGAGGTCGACGCCTGATAGAAGCGCGACTTCTTCTCGAGCCCCAGAATGCGGATGGCCTCCAGCATGCGTAGGGTTCCGATGCCGTCGGAGTTTGCGGTGTATTCCGGCTCCTCGAACGACACAGCAACGTGGCTCTGTGCGGCGAGATTGTAGATTTCGTCCGGCTGGACCTCCTCGACGATACGCAAGAGGCTCGACGAATCCGTCAAATCGCCGTGATGGAGTTTCAGATCGTATCCCTTCTCATGCAGGTCATGATAGAGATGATCGATACGATCCGTATTGAACAGAGACGAACGGCGCTTGATGCCGTGCACGAAGTATCCCTTCGCGAGCAACAATTCGGCCAGGTACGCACCGTCCTGTCCGGTGATGCCAGTGATAAGCGCTTTCTTCTTTTCCATATCCAACCTTCTGATCAAAAGGATCGAGCAGTCTCACTTGACCTGCCTCCCCGTGCCGGCCCGACCGGCCAGCCGCCTCGCTATTATTCTTTTGCGGGGCTCGGTCGCCCCGCTTCAATGCTGATTCTGCATGGCCAATTCGGGCGCGTGGGGCGCGTAATGACCGGCATTGTCACAGAAATCACGATAAGTCAGCACGAGACCGTCGCGTAGCGACACTTTCGAACGCCAGCCCAGTCCGTGTAGACGCTTCACGTCCATCAGCTTGCGCGGCGTTCCGTCAGGCTTGGTGACATCGAAGCCGATCCTACCCTGAAAGCCGACCACGTCGCCGATCAATTCGGCCAGCAGCCTGATCGAGATATCTTCTCCCACACCGACGTTAATGTGCGACAGCATCGGCTGGGTATTGGCGGCGTAGAGCCGCGGATCCATCTCCATGACGTGCACACTGGCTTCGGCCATGTCGTCGACATAGAGAAATTCGCGCATCGGCGAACCCGTGCCCCAGATCAGCACTTCCTCGATCTTGTTCACCTTGGCTTCGTGAAAGCGCCGTATCAGGGCCGGAATGACGTGACTGTTCTCGGCATGATAATTGTCGCCCGGCCCGTAAAGGTTAGTCGGCATCACGCTGCGATAATCGGTGCCGTACTGGCGATTGTAGGACTCGCACATCTTGAGCCCCGCGATCTTGGCAATTGCGTAGGGCTCGTTCGTCGCTTCCAGCGGCCCCGTCAGCAGCGCATCCTCTACCATCGGCTGCGCAGCGAGCCTCGGATAGATGCAGCTCGAACCGAGGAACAGCAACCTCTTGACGCCGACGCTCCACGCCTCGTGAATGACGTTCGCCTCCATCATCAGGTTCTGATAGATGAAATCGGCCGGATAGGTGTTGTTCGCGTAAATCCCGCCGACCTTCGCAGCGGCGAGGTAGACCTGCGTGATCTTCTCGGCACGAAAGAACGCCCTAACCTGAGCCTGATCGGTCAGATCGAGCTCCGAATGTGTGCGCGTGACGACGTTATCGTGGCCGCGCCGCTTCAACGCCCGGCAGATCGCGGAACCGACCATTCCGCGATGACCCGCAACGAATATTCTATCCTGCACCATCTGCATCCTTCGGTTGCCTAAGACTGCCATCGAATCCGGTCAACGGACGTCACCGGCGGTCATCGATCAACGCGATCCTTCCGCTTTTCATACATGGCCGGCTGCTGGAGTTGAAGCTCAATAGTCCTCATTCTTTCCTTCACCATCATGGCAACCAGCCCTGTGAAATCAATCTTGGGTTTCCAACCCAGCTCGGATTTCAGCTTGGTAGGATCGGCCTGAGTGAAACGGCTGTCGATCTTCCGAAGCAGCGAACTGTCGACCTCGACATATCTGGTCCAGTCGAGCCCCGAGACCTTGAAAGCAACCTCGCAGAATTCCGCGATGGAATGCGCCTCGCCCGTCCCGATGACATAATCCGACGGAACCGAATTCTGCAGAACGAGATGCATAGCCTCGACGAAATCCCCAGCAAAGCCGAAATCGCGCCGGACGTTAACGTCGCCCAGGTAGAGCTTTCCCCCCGAAAGAATGGGCCTGCCGCGGTCATCGAGTTCGCGGGTCTCGAACAGACCTAGGCCGGCGGCGGCGGCGGCATGCGCGATCTTCTGGGACACGAAGCTGAGCGGCCGGCGCGGGCTCTCGTGGTTGAACAGGATGCCGCACGACAGATGCAGCCCGTGCTGCTGGCGGTAGGCTCCCACGATCTGGTGCGCATAGGCCTTTGCGATGCCGTATGGCGTGCCTGGATTGGTGCGCGTCAGCTCATCCTGGTGATCGCTCGACGTATCTCCGAATATCTCGGACGACGATGCCTGGAAGAGCCGACAGGACGGCCTGTCACGACGGATGTATTCGCAGATTCGCAACGGAACCAGGCCATTGAGGATCGTCGTCTCGATCGGAATATCCCAAGACATGGTCGGCCTGGACACCGCCGCGAGATTGTAAATCTCGTCGGGCTGCGCTTCAGCCAGCATGCCGCTCAGAAACGCCTCGTCCATCAGGCTCCCGACCGCCCAGCGCACGCGCCCCTGATAGAGATCGTGCTCCAGCGCTTGCCTGGTCTGTGCCACGACCTGATAGCCGCGGTCCAGCAACAGTTGGATCAGGTACCAGCCGTCCTGGCCTGCGCCGCCCGTTACAAGTGCCCGTCTCTTCAACTGGGTCGCTTCAATCATCAACAAATCGCTCTCAACCGATTATTTCATTAGTTGGGTCGCTGGCGCGACGTCAAAGACAAGCAGGTATTATCCTTGATTGCGTCGGAAAAATTACAAGGTTAACTCTTATCGAAATATCTTCTTGCTCAAAAAACGCTCATGAGGCGACTTTTGCGGCAGCTCGTGGAGTCGCCCGTCGCCTCTTCGTGGGTGAGAGAAAGGTCTTGTTCCAATATCCGCAGATGGCCGTTCACAAGCCCGACGGATCAGCGAAGCGTCCACGCACTCACGTAGTCCACAATCATCGCCGATGGAAACCGGCAGTTAGCCGGATCGCCGGCCCCGTTCAGCACGTCCAGCGATAGCACGAGGTAATGGGGATCGACCACCCCCGGATTTGCGATCGTCCATGTTTCAGCCTGGTCAATGTAGAAGCTCATGGATGTCGGCGTCCACAACAGCCCAAAGGTATGAAACCTGGAAAGATCAATCCTCGGAGGAAGCTTTTGCGCATTGCTCAAGCGTTTTTCGTCCGTCACGGTGCCGTAGTGCAAGGTCGATACGGGCTTGCCGACCCGGTCGATGACGACCGGCCTAGTCCCGCCGCTGAGCACGGTGATCGGGCCGCCGTAATGTTCGAATACGTCGATCTCCGCCAGGCGCCCCCCGTTCTCAGGCGTTTTGGCGACTGGTAGCAGCCAGAATGCGGGACGCGTGCCTGAGCAGTCAGGCAGCTTCGCGCTCACTTCAAAATAGCCGAAGGCCTGCGCGAAAGATTTTTCCGTGGTCACTACGCCTGCGGCGTAGGGATGCGTGCCGCCCTTACCGTATTTCTCGAATTCCGCCGGTGCCATCCTGTAGGCGAATATGTTGAGATGTCCGTCCTTCGTCATTGGTCCCAGCACCGTCGGCTGCGGCGCGAATTTCCCGTCCAGCATGATGCTGATCGTGCCGACGTAGCCACGGCTGGTGATATCGCTCTGATTCCCGAAATAGTAGTTGGTCTTCCAGCGCGGGTAGAGATCGGGAAATGCCCCGGGGCCCGCCGCGTCGAGAAACTCCTCATGGAACGTTAGCTTGCCGACGAGAGTCCGGACAGCCGACACCGCGGGGACATTCTCGGCCGCGCAGCGTTCAGCGCCGCCGAACCCGAGCAAGCAGACAAGCGTCAGGGCCAACGGAGCACACAGCCGCGCGCGTGGGCCGCGGATCTGATCACTCATGAAGCCCATGTCTCGCTCTTTTGAGATGTTGCCATACGGGTCAGATGCCATTCCGAACCGGCCTTTGCAAGCATCTGTCGGGGGACAGCATCTTCGGCCGCGCCCGACACGCGCCGCATGCGCTCATCGCCAGAAACTACGCGGGCGAAGATTGCCAAACAATGGCCATCTTCGCCCCGGAAAGCGCCTGGATGGCGCCAGTCGTCAGCCGATGAGGAAGTCGTGCGCCGTGAGCAGCGAATGATTGCTCAAGAGGCCGATCTGGACCTGGTCCTGGCTATCGCCGCCAGTTGCGTCGTAATACAACGCACCCGTCGTCGAATTGTACAGGATCGCCGCGTGCCCGGCAGCCGAGGCCGGGTTGCTTCCGCTGACGAAAGTCAAGTCGGCAGCGTTTGCGAACCCGAAACTGCTCCCGCTGATCTGGATGTGATCAGTTCCGGAAACGAAGTCGGTGACGCGAGTTATGCCGGTCCCCGGCGCCGCGAAGCGGAAGATGTCGGCACCGCCGCCGCCGGTCAGGATGTTGTTGCCTGTCCCGGCATCCAACACATCGTTGCCAGCACCTCCGACCAAGATGTCGTTGCCGACGCCGCTGACCAGCGTGGTGCCAGTGGAGTTGGCATAACCGGTGAAGTTGCCGGTCCCGGTGTACGTCATGCTGCCAATATTAGCCGCGGCCATCACACCAGACACGCTCGTGTAGACCACCGAGTTGCCGCCCGGTCCGGCGACGACGACGTCGTTGACGTTATTGATGTAGAAGGTGTCGTGTCCGCCACCGCCGACCAAGCGCTCGATGCCCGTTCCGCTGACCAGGATGTCGTCGCCGGCGCCGCCGGTGATGATCCCGTTGGTGCCGTTTCCGACGCCGTAGAAATTCCCGGTCCCCGTGAAAGTCAAGTTTTCCACGTTGTCAGTCAACTGATAGTAGTTCAGCGTCGTCTTGACAGTGTCGATGCCCTCGTTGGCATTTTCGATAACGACGGTGTTGGCATTGGTCACTACATAGGTGTCGTTGCCGACGCCGCCCTTGAGCATGTCGGCGCCACCTCCATCCGACAACGTGTTGATGCCGGCATTTCCGACGAGCTCCATCGAGAGCAGATTTCCGGTCAGATTGCCGTTACCCGCACCCGTCAAGATCACCTTGTCGACATACGAGCCTGCCGTGGCGGTCCAGGACGGCGGCGCAACATAGACAGTATCGTAGCCCTCTCCTGCGCTCTCTCTGACGACGTCCAGCGGATTGTCGACATAGTAGACATCATTCCCCTTTCCGCCGATCATGACATCGTTGCCGGCGCCTCCGTCGAGCACGTCGTCGCCCGCACCGCCGACGAGAGTGTCGTTGCCCGCACCACCGTAGAGCCGGTCCGAACCCGCTCCACCGGTAATGGTGTTGTCGAGCGCATTGCCAGTACCGATGAAACTACCTGTGCCTATAAAGGTGATGTTTTCGACGTAATCGGGCGTCACGTAAGAGCTGAGCGTAGTCATCACCGTGTCGACACCGCCATTGTACTTTTCAATGATGGTATCGGAGGTAGTGTAGACATAGTAGGTATCGTTGCCGGCGCCGCCCGACATTAAGTCTGAGCCGATGCCGCCAATCAACACGTCGTTGCCGGCTCCGCCGGTCAGCACGTCGTTACCCGGCGAACCCACCAGCAGCGTGCCCGTGGCTTGGGCCTGAACCGACACCTGCGTCGCCTCAGCCTTGACGCTGACGCCCGCGACCAGGGAAGCCGGATCGGCCAGGCCGTCGCTGAACGCCAGCGTGCGACCGACATCAATGTGCTGAAGTTCGCCCGACCCCACATTCAGTACATCGTAGCCGCCGTTTCCGTCGGAGTAGACCGTGTAGTTGGATTTGCTACCGAGCAGGCTGTAGGCATGCACGTAGTCGATCTTCATCGACGTCGGCATGTTGTTAGGATCAGCTGCGCCCGCCCAACCACCGACGGCTAGGTCGACCAGCATGTACATCGGGGTGTTCATGTCGGCCGGCGTTGCGATCTGATAGACGGCCGTTCCGTCGATGTACCAAGTTACGGTGTCCGCGGTCCAAAGCAGTCCATAGTTGTGAAACGCCGTCGCCGCGTCGGGAACGAAAGTTGTGCTTCCGATCTGCCCGCCCGTGTAGCTCGGATCGTGGGAAGACATGTTGATCGTGCCGGGGCTGCCACCCTTCGCCTCCAGCACGTCGAGCTCGATGCCTTTCGCACCGTTGACGGGCAGAAGCCAGAACGCCGGCCACGCGCCGTTGCCGCTGGGTAGTTCCGCCCGCATCTCGAAATAGCCGTAGGTCTGGCTGAACGACGTCTTGGTCGTGAGCAGGCCGGAGGTGTAGGGGAGGTCATAGAGTGCGGCTGCAGCTTCCGTCGGCGTCACCGCCGCCGTGATGTTGAGAACACCATCCTGCAGCGAGAACGGGTTGATGCCCAGCGCAGTCGTTCCATTGCCGGCGTAGGTAGGATCCACGTAGATCTGCTGCTCGCCGGTGTAGGGCCCGATCCAGTGGCTGGCCTTGCTGCCATAGGCCTGGAAGCCGTATTCGGTCGACCACGTGCCGGTTCCCGCCTGCCCGAGATGCGCAAGGCTCAGGCTGTTGAAGTCGTCGGAGAACGTGAGGGTCGACCCCTTCAGGTTGATTGGAAGCTGGAAGTTCGAGGCGGTAAACTGCGAGATCGTGGTGTTGCGGATGGTTACGTCGTCAGTCGGCGAGAGCGTTAGCACGACGTCGGATCCGACCTGATGCATGTTGGACACGACCTGAGAGAAGCTGGTCATGTTGTTGTAGCTGACCAGACGGATCACGTCGGCTCCCGAGCCGGTGCCGGCGGTGAAATCGGTGATGACGTCGTGACCCGAGCCGGGGCTGAATACGAACGTGTCCGAACCGCCACCACCTTCCAGAACGTCGTTTCCACCCATGCCGTTGATCGTCTGCGCATTCGTATCGCCGACGATCAGGTTGTCGAGGCCGTTGCCGATGCCGGCGAAGCCTGCCTTCGCGCCCGTCCCCATGATGTAGAGGTTCTCGACGTTATCGGGCAGAACAAAATCGACCGTCGCCTTCACTGTGTCGATGCCACCGCCGGCGGCTTCCACGATGTTCACGCCGGCCGCCTGCACGACGTAGGTGTCGTCACCGCCACCGCCGGAAATAGTATCCGCACCGCCTGCACCGTAGAAGATTTCCGAGGTAGACGTCCCCGAGATCACGTCGGCCGACGAAGTACCCGTGTAGGTCTTGGTGGCCAGCCCGCTCGTCGAGACGGCCTGATTCAGATAATTCAAATAAGCCTTCGTAGCCATGGATGACACCTTCCTTTGGATCATCCATATCGAGCGAGAAATGAAGCGGTGGTTTATTCGGTGCGTCAGGAAGGCCGCGATCGCCAACAACGTGAAAATCGGCCTGATCTGCTTAAATGCTTTCGTCCGTCCGACTTCAGATCCAGTTTACCAAAGTCATCTTTCAACCGTAATATTACGGCCAGCAAACGACGATCGTCGTCGCTTCGTTAAAAGGGTACGCACAATTTTACAATTTCTGACTTTCCAAAGTTGAGCTTTTGACTGCCGCAGAAGGCACGTCTCAGACCGTATTGAGGCATGGAACTATTTTAGGACCGTATTCTCACGGGCTGGCGGCGTCATAATCGCGCCAGAGGCGAATGCAACGTCAGGGCCGATGGGGTACGCGCGATTCGACCTGAGAACGCGTGATTGGCGGGCATCCAGCACGGCAATCAGATAATCAACTTACGCGTCGCATGCGACAATCGCGAGCAGTGCTCGTCGAGGCCCGGCCCGACGCAATTGGGGACGACGAAAATGGCGACCTACGACACCAGGGATTTCTGGGGCAATCTCCTCCCGCTCACCCTTTATGCTCAAACCGTAGTCAACGGAACTTCCGCAGCCGAAACGATCTACGGAACCAGCGTGCGTGACGCAATTTATGGCAATGGCGGGGCGGACACCCTTGTCGGTGGCGCCGGCGACGACACCTACATCGTTCAGTACCAGAACGTCACGATCGTGGAACAGCAGGGTGGCGGGCTGGACTCGGTCAAGACGACTACCAACTTCGTCCTTCCAGACAATGTCGAGAACCTCTTCATCATCGGCTCGACGGGATACAGTGGTACTACAGGGAGTGGCAATAATCTGTCGAATTTCATCGCCGGGGATGCGAACAATCAGTTCATCCTAGGCGGCAGAGGCAACGACGTCCTTGTTGGCGGCGGCGGCTCCGACACGTTCATATTCTCTTCAGGTTCCGGTTACGACGCGATCAACGATTTTCAGACGGGAGCTGTCTCCGGCGGCGGTGATATCCTTCGCATCAAGGATTACGGCTTCCAGTCCTTCGCCGACTTTCAATCCCACTTGACGCAGCAGGGAGCGGACACGCTTCTGACGTTGTCCGCGAACGACAAGGTGCTGATCCGCAATACTGTCGCTTCCTCCTTCACAGGCGATAATGTCCAGTTGGGGCTCGACCGCAGCAAGCTGCAAATGTCGTTCTCGGATGAGTTCAACTCATCGATCAGCTGGTACAATCCGACGACGAAGTCCGGGACCTGGCTACCCGAATTCGGCTGGGGCGGCATCGGCTCAAAGTCGAGCCATGACATCGCGCCGTATACCGGGGAGCTCAACATTTATGTCGACCCCAGCTATGGAGGCACCGGCCAAACGCCACTCGGCCTCAACCCGTTCAAACTCATTAACGGGACGCTGGAGATCAGCTCAGGGCTTATCCCGTCCGAGAATAAGGCTGCGCTTTACGGCTTCGACTATTATTCCGGCATGCTGTCGAGTGTGAACTCGTTCTCTCAGACTTACGGCTATTTCGAGATGAGCGCCAAACTGCCTTCGCAGAATGGCGCTTGGCCGTCGTTCTGGCTGCTTCCCTTGACCGGCAATCCACCTGAAATTGACATCCTCGAAGCTCACGGCTCCGAGACGGATGTCGCGCACACCTCGCTACACGACGTAGCGCTTCCGAATGGGCAGACCGGCAATACTGTTTACGTGCCAGGTGCCTCAACAAGTTTCCATACCTATGGACTGCTGTGGACCGCCCAATACCTGACCTGGTACATCGACGACCTTCAGGTTTATCAGCTGGCGACACCGGCAGATCTCAATCAACCAGCCTACATCGTGTTGAATTTGCCGATCGGTGGCGTCGGCGGAACTGTCGATCCGAACAACATGCCGTCGGGATATGCGATCGACTATGTTCGTGCCTACACAATCGGAAATCCGGCCGCGCCTCCGATGAGCCTCATGGGAACCACTGGTCAGGACACGCTGACCGGTGGAACTGGTGCCGATACACTCGACGGGGGAGCCGGCGCCGACACGTTGATCGGCGGAGCTGGAGATGACACCTACTACATCGACAACGCGAAGGATGTCGTCACGGAGCTCGCTGGTGGTGGCACCGATACGGTTTTCACGTCCGCATCATGGACTGCAACGACAGGCTCGGAATTGGAGAAGTTGCTCGCGCTAGGCACATCTAATCTGAACCTGACCGGTAACGCCCACTCCATGGCGATCACCGGGAACGCGGGGATCAACACGCTCGACGACGGCGGCGCAGCGGACGTACTGTCGGGTAGCGGAGGCAACGACACCTATGTCGTGCGTAACGCCGCGACTACGGTCCTGGAAGATCCGAACGGCGGCTATGACACGGTGAAGACGTCGCTCACGTCGTATCATCTCAGCGACAATGTCGAGGTGCTCACCTTCACAGGCAGCGGGACTTTTTCCGGCACGGGCAACGCTCTCGGAAACACCATCACGGGTGGCATCGGCAACGACATGCTCGATGGAGGCGCGGGCGCCGATCGCCTGGTAGGCGGGAAAGGCGACGACACGTACTACGTTGATAATGCTAGAGATCTGGTCGTCGAGGCCGCAGGTGAAGGTCAGGACACGGTCTTCACCAGCGTCTCCGGATATCGCGCACCAAATAACGTGGAAGCGGTCACTTTCATCGGCCAAGGCAATTTTCTCGGCTATGCGAACTCCACGGGCGTGAGACTGAACGGAGGCAGCGGCAATGACTCCCTGTATGGTGCGACGTCAGGAACGGATACGCTCGATGGGCGCGGCGGATCCGACACGCTGATCGGCGGCGCCGCGGCAGACAATTTCGTCTTGAATGCGCCCTCGGCAGGCATTGACAGGATCGTCAATTTCCATTCCGTGGAGGATCACGTGGTGCTGTCCGGACAAAGCTACGGCCTAACAGCTGGCGCCCCGGTTTCATTCGTGAACGGCTCGACCACGCCAGCAGGACAGCCGGGCTTCGCTTACGACACATCAGGAAAGCTCTTCTGGGATGCCGTCGGAGGCGATCTTGCTCATCAGGTCTTGGTCGCAACCTTTGACGGTCATCCGACGCTGCAAGCCTCCGACTTCATCATCGTCTAGCCGCGGATGCTCAGGGCCTCGCCGAGGCCCTGAGCATCCGTCTCCAGGTTGCGTCCGGATCTAAGCCGCAGCCCGCCGCTAACTGATAATGAAGTCGTTTGCGGTGAGCAGCGGGTGATTGCTGAGGGCTGAGATCTGGACGAGGTCGTGGTTGTCAGCGCCGGTTGGATCGAAGTACAGGTTGCCTGTTGTGGTATTGTAGAGCACCGTTGGATGGGCATCGGTCGA
>RXJC01000100.1 GCA_003963435.1 Bradyrhizobiaceae bacterium
GTGAGCGCCGTCCTACGATGCGCGAGGGATCGATCCCACCCGATTCCAGATCGCGTTACGGCTCCCAGCCCTTCGGTGCGAGCTCGAAGCCGGCGAATTCAAACGCGGGTGCCACGGTGCAGCCGACCAGCGTCCATTCGCCCGTGGTTTCCGCCATCTGCCAGGCCTGCGCCGGCACGATCGCCTGCGGCCGTTCGCCATGGGCGAGGTCGGCGCCGAGCCGGACCTCGTGCTGCGAGCAGCCGTCATGGGCGATGCGCAGCATCAAGGAGCTGCCGGCGTAGTAATGCCAGGTCTCGACCGCGTCGACGCGATGCCAGTGCGAACGCTCGCCGCGCGCGAGCAGGAAGTAGATCAGGGTCGAGCGCGAGCGCCCGTTGGCGTCGGTGGCCTGGTCGCGAAACGTCTCGCGATAATGGCCGCCCTCGGGATGCGGTCGGAGCTCAAGGCGCGCGATGATCTCGGCTGCAGTCGGCATCGATTCCGTCAGGACCTGTTCTTCAGGACTGTGCTTCAAGATTTGTTCTTGCGCTCGCGCAGCTCGCCAAACACCGCGGCGGGATCGGCGCCCTTCATGTGCAGCTTGGCGGCGACCTGTGGCTCGTCGGCGCGCAAGAACACGTTGGCGCGTTTCTCCTCGCCCAGCAGCGTGGGAATGGTCGGCCTGTTCTCGGCCCGCAGCTTCGTCACCTCCGCCGCGCGCGCCTGGAGCGCCGCATTGTCGGGCTCGACGGTCAGCGCGAACTTGACGTTGGAGGCCGTGTATTCGTGGCCGCAATAGAGCTTGAAGTCGTCGGGCAGGGCACGCAGCTTAAGAAGCGAATCCCACATCATCGGGTAGGTGCCCTCGAACACGCGCCCGCAGCCGATCGAGAACAGCGTGTCGGCGGCGAAGACCGTCTTCTCGGTGTCGAACACATAGGTGACGTGGTCGAGCGTGTGGCCGGGCGTCTCCAGGACGCGCGCCAGCAGATTGCCGATCTTGACCACGTCGGCATTGGCCACGCGTAGATCGACGTTCGCGATTGCGGTGGTCTTGTCGTGCGGCGCGACGACGCGGCAATTGTATTTGCGCTTGAGTTCGGCGACACCCCCGACATGATCGCCGTGGTGATGGGTGATCAGGATGTCGGTGAGCTGCCAGCCCTCGCGCTCCAGCGCCTTCAGAATCGGGCCGGCCTCGGGCGCGTCGATCGACGCCGTCGCCTTGGTTTCCACATCGTGGATCAGATAGCCGAAATTGTCGTTTAAACAGGTGAAAGTACGAATTTCGGCGGCCATGTCATCTCCATCGCGCTCAGCCCCGCCAGACAAATATGGCGTTAAGGTTGCGCAGGCAATGCAATATTCCGCGCGCAGGCGCGGCCCGGCGCATGTTACATTGACGTCATGACAATCGACGTCGTCGACCTCCGCGAGTTCTATTCCCGCCGCCTCGGGATCGTGGCGCGGCAAATGATCAACCGCGGCATCAGGGAGCGCTGGCCGGGCGCGGAGGGCCAGCGCGTGCTCGGGATCGGCTACCCCACGCCCTATCTCGGGCTGTTCCGCGAAGATGCCGAGCGCTGCATCGCCTTCATGCCGGCGGCCCAGGGCGTCCTGAAATGGCCGACCGGACGGCCGGCGCTGGCCTCGCTGGTCGACGAATTCTCGCTGCCGCTTCCCGATGCCGCGGTCGACCGCATTCTGCTGGTCCACGCGCTGGAGATGTCGGACGATCCGGCGGCGCTGCTGCGCGAGGTGTGGCGGGTGCTGTCGCCCTCGGGCCGCGTCATCGCGGTGATCCCGAACCGGCGCGGGGTGTGGACCCGCACCGACAGTACGCCGTTCGGTCACGGCCGGCCCTATTCGCGCTCGCAGATCACCGACCTGCTGCGCCAGACCTGGTTCACGCCGACCGCCTGGGGCGAGGCGCTGTTCATGCCGCCCTATGCCGGCGGCTGGGTGCTGAAATCGGCGCAGATGTGGGAGCGCGCCGGTGCGGCGCTGTCGCTGCCCTTTGCCGGCGTGCACATCGTCGAGGCGACCAAGCAGGTCTACCGCGCGATCCCGGCCAAGCGCGAACGGGCACGGCTCATCCCTTCGCTGGGAAAGCCGGTGCTTGTGCCGTCCTCGACGACGGCGACGCGCAGCTAGAGCACAGGCGTTGCCGGCAGGACGCTGCGCTCCGACCGCCCAAAAACAAATCGTCCCGGCGAGGCCGGGACGATTGCAGTTCATGACATCTGATTTGCTTACTCGCCGGGCGCGAGATCGTCGCTCGTGGCGGCCGGAGCTGCCTCGCGCTCGGGGCGCGGGCCATGCGGCCGGCGCCGCCGGCGCGGAAACCGTTCGCCACCACCGCCGCCCTCGAAGCCGGGCTGACCGCCGTCTGTGCCGCCATTCACGCCAACATTCACCTGGGGCTGTGCGCCGGTGATGAAGGAGGGCAGGCGATCCACGCTGGCGGCGTCGGCGATGACGGGCTGCGGCTGGTTCGCCGGGAGCGGTTGCGGCTGATATTGCGGCTGTGGACGATTGCCGCGTTCGCGGTGCTCGCGCGGCTGCTGATGGTCACGCTGATAGGGCTGGTTGTCGCGCTGCTGATGGTCACGCTGGTGGTGCTCGCGCTGGCCATCGCGGTCGCGCATGAAGGGCTGCTGCTGCGGCGGCTGCGGGACGAAGCCCGGCTCCTGGCCGAAATTCGAGAAGTTCTCGCCGTCGTCTTCGCCGTCGTCGCCATGGCTGCTGACGGGCTCGTCGCCGCGCGGCTGCTGGTTCTGGCGGAACTGCTCCTGAGCGGCCGCGATCAGGCGGAAATAATGCTCGGCATGCTGGTAGTAGTTCTCCGCCGCAACGGGGTCGCCGGAGGAGCGCGCGTCGCGTGCGAGCTGCAGATATTTTTCAGCGACGTGCGAGGCGGTGCCGCGGATCTTGATGTCCGGTCCGTTGGACTCGTAAACCCGGGTCATCGGGTTCTGGCTGCGCCGGTTGTTGTTATTGTTGTTGTTGCGGTTGCGCATCCGCTGCTTGTTCTGACCGTTTCTCATGTCCTGCCTTTAATTCCAGCCCTAAAGGTTGCACGCATTACTGATTGCTAGGAGTGACCTGGTGACAGCGGCTCACATCGCCCGCGCAGCGCGCGCAAGAGCGGATTGATCCCTGCCGATGTTCGCCGACCGTCGCGCTCAACAAACACGCGTTCCCCACCCGCCAGCATCGATCGCCAGCGAACCCATTCATTTCGCCTGCCGAAACAGGCCCAGCTTTCTTGCGTAAGTCTTCAAGCGCAATATCAGGCTTTCGTTCGCTTTGCGGTCGGAGAGCAGCGCAGCTTCACTGGCTATCGCGCTTCACAGGACCTGCGGCTTGGAACCATTAATCAGTAAAGCTCTCGCCCGAGAGCCCGGCTTTCGCCCGTAGGTCTACGGGGCCGGCACCGATCTGTTGATCGGAACGTAGTCGTTCCCAAGGGATATTCCAAGAGCTTTTTGCAGGCCAATCCGGCTTTTATGGGGGCATTTTTCGGGCCGAAACGGCCCGCGGAATGCCCGCCAAGTCGGCCTTGGGCGGCCTGTCGACCGTTAACCCCGCCCCTGCCATCAAGGTTTCAATATTTCTCGCCTGGCCCTGGCCGGCTTCGACGATCAGCGCGCCGCCGGGTGCCAGCCGCTCGCTCGCCTGCGGGATCAGGGCGCGGTAGGCGTCGTAGCCGTCATTGCCGCCGTCCAGCGCCAGTTGCGGATCGTGCTCGCGCACCTCGATGCTCAATCTCGGAATTTCGGCCGAGGGGATATAGGGCGGGTTCGACACGACGAGGTCGAACGGGCCGCGCAGCGCCGACGCATAGGAGCAGGCGACGAAAGCGGCGCGGCCGGCGAGGCCGAGCGCGCGCGCATTGTCCCGCGCAGTGCCGAGCGCAGTGAGGCTGAGGTCGGTGCCGACGCCGAAGGCATCGGGAATTTCGTGCAGCAGCGCGAGCAGAATGGCGCCCGAGCCGGT
>RXJC01000044.1 GCA_003963435.1 Bradyrhizobiaceae bacterium
GATCGCCTCCGGCGACATCCAGTGTGCGGCGACCACGGTCGAGACCTGGATCTCCTGGAACGCCAATGGCGTTGCGACCAAGCAGATCTTCCAGCTCGACAAGAGCTATGGCGCCGACGGCATGGCCGTGCGCAACGACATCGCCGCGATCAAGGACCTCAAGGGCAAGACCGTCGCCGCCTCCGCGCCGGGCACCTCGCCCTATTTCGCGCTGGCCTGGATGCTCAAGAAGAACGGCCTCACCGTGAAGGACGTCACCGTCGTCAACCTCGAGCCGGCCGCGGCCGCGCAGGCCTTCGTCTCCGGCCAGAACGACGCCGCCATGACCTATGAGCCCTATCTGTCGACCGTGCGTGCCGCTCCCGACAAAGGCAAGATCATCGCGACCACGCTCGACTATCCGATGGTGATGGATACCTTCGGCTGCACGCCGAAGTATCTGACCGAGAATCCCAAGGCCGCCAAGGCGCTCGCCGACAGCTATTTCGAGGCGCTCGACATGATCGGCAAGGATCAGGCCAAGGCCTATGAGATCATGGGCGCCGACGTGAAGCAGACCGGCGAGCAGTTCGCCAACTCGGCAAAATATCTGCGCTGGCAGGACAAGGCCGCCAACCAGAAGTTCTTCGCCGGCGACTTCCTGACCTTCAACAAGGAAGCCGCCGCGCTGCTGCTCGAGATCGGCATCATCAAGGCCGCGCCGAAGGTCGAGGATCTCTTCGACGCGAGCTTCATCAAGTAAGTCACTCAGGAGCTGCCGGCCCCGTCGCGCCGCGGGGCCGGCAACTCCGTTCACTGCCCGGATAAACCGTCGATGCGTCCCCTGGACCCCGTTACGTCGAAGCAGCGCGTGGCCTATGGCCTTGCCTTCTTCGTGCTGTTCGTTGCCCTCTGGTCGTGGGCGACGCTCGGCGGCCATGTGTCGAAGACCTTCCTCGCCAACCCCTTGACCATGGTGCAGGAAGGTTTTGACCTCTTGACCAAGCAGGGCTTCCTCTACGACATCGGCATGACCGTCTGGCGCGTCGTCGGCGGCTTTGCGCTCGCGGCGGTCATCGCGGTGCCGCTCGGCGTGCTGATGGGCGCCTACAAGCCGGTCGAGGCGTTCCTCGAGCCGTTCGTCTCCTTCGCGCGCTATCTGCCGGCCTCCGCCTTCATCCCGCTGCTGATCCTGTGGGCCGGCATCGGCGAATTGCAGAAGCTGCTCGTCATCTTCATCGGCTCGGTGTTCCAGGTCATCCTGATGGTCGCCGTCACCGTCGGCGCCACGCGGCGCGATCTGGTCGAGGCGGCGTATACGCTGGGGGCCGGCGACCGCGGCGTCATCCGTCGCGTGCTGCTGCCCTCCTCCGCGCCCGAGATCGCAGAAATCCTGCGGCTGGTGCTGGGCTGGGCCTGGACCTACGTCATCGTCGCCGAGCTGATCGGCTCGTCCTCGGGCATCGGTCACATGATCACCGACAGCCAGGCGCTGCTCAACACCGGGCAGATCATCTTCGGCATCATCGTGATCGGGCTGATCGGCCTGCTCTCGGACTTCCTGTTCAAGGCGTTCAACGCCTGGCTGTTCCCGTGGAGGCTCGCATGACGATCCTCAAGATCGAGCAGGTCTCGCGCACCTTCCCCGCGCGCCACGGCAACGCGCCGACCAGGGCGCTTGAGCCGACCGACCTCGTCGTCGGCAACAACGACTTCGTCACCATCCTCGGCCCCTCCGGCTGCGGCAAATCCACGCTGCTGCGCATCGTCGCCGGGCTCGACCGCCCGACCAACGGGCGCGTCACGCTCGACGGGCGCGAGGTCACCGGGCCCGGCGCCGATCGCGGCATGGTGTTCCAATCCTACACGCTGTTTCCCTGGCTCACCGTGCGCGAGAACATCGCATTCGGCCTGCGCGAGCGCGGCGTGTCCGAGGCGGAGCGAAACAAGATCGCGGACGCCTTCATCCGCCAGGTCGGATTGTCCGGCTTCGAAAACCACTGGCCCAAGCAGCTCTCCGGCGGCATGCAGCAGCGCACGGCGATCGCGCGTGCGCTTGCCAACGACCCCAAGATCCTGCTGCTCGACGAGCCCTTCGGCGCGCTCGACAACCAGACTCGCGCCTTGATGCAGGAGATGTTGCTCGGCATCTGGGAACGCGACCAGAAGACGGTATTGTTCGTGACCCACGACATCGAGGAGGCTATCTTCCTCGGCAGCCGTGTCATCGTCATGAGCGCCCGGCCGGGCCGCATCAAGGCCGAGATCAACGTGGATCTGCCGCATCCGCGCTCCTACAAGATCAAGACCACGCCGGAATTCGTCCAGCTCAAGGAGCGGCTGGTCGAGGAAATCCGCACCGAGGCGCTCAGGGTTGCCGAACATGCCTGACACCATGCCGCGCGCCGATGGGAAGCGCGTTCTCGCCGACTTGAATGCGCTCCGCGCCATCGGCGCCTACAAGACCGGCGTGCACAAGCCGACCTTCTCCGAGCCGCACAGGCTTTCGCTGGACTGGCTGGTAGGCAAGCTGCCCGACGCTGGTCTCTCCGCTTCGATCGACGGCATCGGCAACGTGTTCGGGACCAGCGCCAGGCCCGGCCCTAAGCTGCTGGCCGGCTCGCATCTTGAGAGCCAGAACTACGCCGGCTGGCTCGATGGCCCGCTCGGCGTCGTCTATGCGCTCGAGGCCGCGCGCGTGCTCAATACCGATCCCTCCGTGAAGGGCGCCGTCGAAGTCGCCGCCTGGTGCGACGAGGAAGGGCATTTCGGGCATTTTCTCGGCTCGCGATCCTATGTCGGACAGGTGACCGAGGCGGACATCGACGCCGCGCGCGACCGCACCAGCGGCCGCACCATGCGCGATGCCCTCGCCGAGATGGGGCTTGCCGGCCGTCCACGCCTCGGTGTCGAGCCGGGCCGCCACGTCGGATATCTCGAAGCGCATATCGAGCAGGGTGACACGCTCGAAAGCGGCAAGCTCGCGATCGGCGTCGTCACCTCGATCGTGGGCATCTGGCAGTACCGCATCAATTTCACCGGCGAGCAGAATCATGCCGGCACCACACGCATGACCGTGCGCAAGGATGCCGGGCTGGCGCTGGCCAAATTCTGCGTCGCCATCGACGAGCGGTTTCCGGCCGCCTGTGGTCCGCGCACGGTCTGGACCACCGGGCGCATCACGCTCGATCCGGGCGCGCCGAGCATCATTCCGGGCGGGGCGGAGATGCTGTTCCAGATCCGCGACGACAACCCGGCCGTCGTCGCCCGGCTGGAGGAGCTGCTGCGCACCATGGCGGATGAGGCCAGCGCGAAGGGCCCCTGCGCGGTGACCGTCGAGAAAATCCGCACCGGCGCGCCGGCCATGATGAACCCGGGCATCCAGGACGCGATCGAAGCCGCAAGCAAGGCCTTCGCCGGCGGACGATCTGTCCGCATGCCCAGCGGCGCCGGCCACGACGCGCAGATGCTGGCAACCGTCATGCCCGCCGGCATGCTGTTCGTGCCGTCGATCGGCGGCATCAGCCATCACTGGACCGAGAACACCGCCGATGCCGATATCGTCACCGGCGCGGAGGTGTTCGTCGACGCCTGCCGTCGCATTCTAGGGGGCTAACGCCGCTTTTCTTGAGCATGATCTTTCGGAAAACCGCTGCACACTTTGCGCTAACGCGGCCCTTCGGGTCCGGATCATGCTCTAGAACGACGTCCCCCCTCCGAACCTGAACTCCTGGACGACGTCGTATTTGCCCTTCGTGATCGGCACCGCGTAGTCGAAGCGCAACGGCCCGAACGGGGAGGCCCAGATCAGGCCGACGCCGACCGACGATCGCACCGTGTTGCCGTCGTCATATTGCAGGCCGCAGGTCGGGCATGCCTTGGTGTTGACCTCGCCCGTGGCCGACCACGACGTCGGCCCCTGATAACCCCAGAGCGAGCCGGCATCGGCATAGACCGCGCCTTTCAGGCCGACCTCCTTGGGCAGGAACCAGAACGGCATCTGCAGCTCCGCTGACGCGCCCCAATATTTCGTGCCGCCGAGCGCATCGCCGCTGGAGCCGTAATTGTAGTAGGTGATGTCGCGCGGCCCGATGCCGTTGGAGGCGAAGCCGCGCACCAGGTTCGGCCCCATCTGGAAGTGATCCAGCATGCGCAGGTCCTGATTGCCGAGCTTGCTCAGGACGCCGCCCTGGAGATGGATCACGCTGACGATGTCGGAGACGAGCGGCGTGTAATATTTGGTGTCGAGCGCGGTCTTCAGATAGGTGACGTCGCCGCCGACGCCGGCGAAATCCTGCCGGAAGTCGACCAGCAGTCCGTCCGTCGGGTTCTTGGTGTTGTCGAGCGTGTTGTAGTTCAGCGTGTAGCCGAGCGCCGAGGTCCAGGTCGCGCCGTTGGAGAGCTCCTTGCGGACCGGCAGGCTCGACTCGCCGTCGCCATAGCAGCCGTAGCCATAGACTCCCGAGCTCGTGGAATTGGTCGGGTCCACGCCGCCCAGGACGTTCTGAATGTAGGCCGGCGTCGGATTATAGGCCAGCGAGGCGTTCGACGCGTTGTTGTTGCAATTGTTGTAGGCGCTGGCGAGCGTGATGCTCTGCTGATAGAGCGAGTAGCGGAGCTGGAGCGAGAGATCCTCGCGCAAGGCAAGGCCGATGCGCGGGGAGAAGCCCAGCGTGGTCACGCCGTAGCTGGTATAGCTGTTCGCCTTCTGCTCCTTCCAATATGTGTCAAATCCGAGCGCCATGCGATAGTCGAGCAGATAAGGCTCGACGAAGGACAACGAGATGCCGCGCGAATACTGCCCGTAGCTGACCGACGCCTTGCCATATAACCCGCGGCCGAGCAGATTGCGTTCGGAGATCGAGACTTCGGCGAGTGCCCCGTCGCTGGTGGAATAACCGCCCGAGATCGAGAAGTCGCCGGTCGATTTCTCCTCCATCTCGACGACCAGGATGACACGGTCGCTCGAAGAGCCGGGTTCGGTGACGATCTTGACGCTCTTGAAGTAGTCGAGGTTCTTCAGCCGCCGCTCGGCGCGATCGACCAGCGCGCGGTTGTAGGCGTCGCCTTCCGAGAGGTCGAATTCGCGGCGGATCACGTAGTCGCGGGTGCGGGTGTTGCCGCGCAGGGTGATGCGCTCGATATAGGTCCGTGGACCTTCGTCGATATTGAACACGATGGAGACCGTGTGCGCCTCGAAATTGCGGTCGCCGCCGGGACGGACCACGGCGAAGGCATAGCCGCGGCGCGAGGCCTCGATCTGCATTTCCTCGGTCGATTTCTCGACCAGTTCGACGTTGTAGAGCGATCCGGCACCGACGCGCGAATAGGCGCGGAGCGAGCCCGTGTCGAAATTTGGAATGCTGGAGCGGAAGTCGACGGAGCCGACACGATATTGCGCACCTTCTTCGATCTTGAAGGTGACGAGGAAGCCCTTCTTCTCCGGATCGTATTCGGTGAGCGCGGCGACGACCTGGACGTCGGCGAAACCGTTCTTGAGGTAGAAGCGGCGGATCAGGTCGCGGTCGGCCTCGACGCGGTCGGGATCGTAGATGTCGTTGTTGCCGAGGAAGCTGAGCAGGTTGCTCTCGTGCGTCTTGATGACGTCGCGCAGACGCGAGGCCGAGAAGGCGTTGTTGCCGATGAACTCGACCGACTTGACGCCGGTCTTGGCACCCTCCTCGACCGTGAAGATCAGGTCGACGCGGCTGTTGGGCTGCTCGATGATCTCGGGCGTGACGCGGACGTCGTAGCGGCCGGACCGCCGGTAGATTTCGGCGATGCGCAGCGTGTCGGACTGCACCAGCGCGCGCGAGAACGTCCCGCGCGGCTTGGACTGGATCTCCGCCGAGAGCTGTTCGTCCTTGATCTTCTTGTTGCCCTCGAAGGCGATGCGGCCGATCACGGCATTCTCGACGACCGACACCACGATGCGGCCGCCGGATCGGTTGATCTTCACGTCTTGAAACAGACCTGTCGCGATCAGCGCCTTGAGCCCGTCATCGACGGCGGATTGATCGAGCCGCCCGCCCGGGCCGGCCTTGAAATAGGAGCGGACCGTCTCCGCCTCCACGCGGCGATTGCCTTCGACGACAATCGCATCCACCGCCTGCGCGGCCGCCGGTTGCGGCAACAGCGCAAGCGGGAGCGAACTTGCAATCGATACAGCACTCATCGCCACGACGATCAACCAGGCCCGCAACAACGACATTCCACACCTCAACGATACCTCCCTGCTCTGAAACGAGACGGCTGTGGCCGCGGTGTGGCCTGGAGATTGCTGTATTGTTTCCGGTCGTTGAATTTGATTGTTGATCGGCGGCGCGAACTCCGCGGCCGCAATGACCCCGCGCACTATGAGCAGCGACCGCGTCGTCTCGAAGTGCCGCACGGGCGCCTCGCCGTGCAGGCGCTCAGCAACATCGCGCAACGCCGGGATTCTTTACAGGCTCTTAAGCCGGTGCGAGAGGCGGCCGCATCAGGAACCCGCACAGGATGCTTTTCCAATGAACGCGTCTGTCACGACCAGAGCAATGCTGGTCGTCCTCCTCGCCTCGACCCTCACCGCCCATCCCGCCGCCGCCGGCAAGCGCGAGGCGCCGCGAACGGCCCGGGACGCCGTTTACGAGTACGGTCCGCGCGGCCCCAATCGCTCCTACCAGTCCGGTCCGCACACGCGCATCTATGTCAGCAAGCGATCGTGGCTTGACGGCGG
This sequence comes from Bradyrhizobiaceae bacterium, assembly GCA_003963435.1. Classification (GTDB taxonomy): domain Bacteria; phylum Pseudomonadota; class Alphaproteobacteria; order Rhizobiales; family Xanthobacteraceae; genus Bradyrhizobium. The sequence goes on from RXJC01000044.1 coordinate 6,695, forward strand.
GACCGAGGTGCTGCCTGGGGAGCGCAAGTTCACCGACTACGCCTTGCCGCCCGGCGCTTCGTTCGCACGCAGCAACAACAACCGGCCGCTCGACCGGCAACCGCTGAGCTCCGACTCGGATCTCGGTGGATTTGCGCAACGGATTCCTATTTCGTGGTGAACGGATTCTCGCGTGTCCTGGACGCGCCGCATCGCCCTTGCGTTGCTGCGCAGAGCCGGGACCCAGGAGCGGCACAGCGCGATGCGGATGCATGGGCCCCGGCTCTGCAGCGCACCGTCGAAGGGACGCTGCGCTGCGTCCGGGGCACGAAAGTGGAGTGTGGGCACGCTCTCTCCACGTCATTGCGAGCCACCGGGTCCGCGCGACGCGCGGCCCGATGACAGGCTCCGCGAAGCAATCCAGACTGCCTCCGCGGAGGGACTCTGGATTGCTTCGTCGCATCTGCGCAAAATTGCTACGCAATTTTGTCGCTGAGCTCCTCGCAATGACGGAGTGTGACGCAAGGGCATTGCTCTTCCCGCTACATCTCGCTTGCAGACATGCGTTTTCGGCCTCGCGGCTTGATCGCCCGAGCTTTGCTTCACCTCTCGCCCCCTAATCCAAGAGGGCGCAGGGAAGGCCGGGTGCCGGCTTGCACCCGCGGTCCGCTGCGCGAAATGCACACGCAACAAGAACCGCACAGCAGCATACAGGTGTGGCCGATCACGCGGCCTTCCCTGCGCGATGGTCGGACGGCGTATGCCGTGATCTCCCGGGAGCCGAACTTTCCTCTGGCCTCCCTCGTCCCGCGAATTCGATGATGCAGTCTGCCCGGTTGGGCTCGCTCGCATCTTCGCGAAAGACTTGACCGTAGCAACGACGGCCAGGACCACACGGTTTTGCCGTACGCACGGCCCGCCATTTCGTCTGCAGTATTTCCAGCCCTGTCGACGGAGCCGAAAACTTACAGGCGAGACGAAGCCTAGCAGCGCCGTTCGTCTGCACGCGGCCACGGGCTCACGGGGACTACCCGCCCTGCCCGCACCTCTCATGCCGACGCTGCCGCGTCCACCGCAAGCCCGGCTCGCGATCAAGACGACGACGAGATCGCCCCTCTTGGTGAGCCGGGATGGGCGACACATACGCAAAAACCGAATTTCGGTAAAGTGGAATATTTTCGGCGAGCGGGATTGACAGAGGCCGACACAGGCACGGCCGCGTAACCCGGATGGAGCGCTAGCGCAATCCGGGACAGCGTGAGAGATGCCGGACGAGCGGCCCCGGAATGACGAACGAGGGGAGCCTCACCCCTTCCGCGACACCTGTGTCCCATCCGCCATCGTCGTCACGCCCTTCCGCTCCACGATCATCCCATAGGCGTGCGGCTGGCGGTGGACGTCGAAATTGAAGGTGGTGCGCTTGTAGGAATTGCAGAGATCGAGATCGCAGCGGGCGAGCGCGAGCTCGTCGCCCTTGGTCGTGCATCGTGCGATGATCTCGCCCGAGGGCGCGATGATGCAGCTGCCGCCGATGTGGTCGACGCCCTCCTCGACGCCGGCCTTGGCGACGCCGACCACGAAGGTGCCGTTCTGGTAGGCACCGGATTGCATCACCAGATGGTTGTGAAACAGCGAGAGATCGTCATGCTCGGGCGCGGGCGGATTGTGCACCGGCGTGTTGTAGCCGATCATCACCATCTCGACGCCTTGCAAGCCCATGACCCGATAGGTCTCGCTCCAGCGGCGGTCGTTGCAGATCGCTATGCCCATCACGCCGCCGAAGGCGCTGGCGACGCCGAAGCCACGGCCCGGCTCGAAATAGCGCTTTTCCAGATGCTGAAATTTGCGCCACGGCTCGTGCTCGGCGTGGCCGGGCAGATGGACCTTGCGATACTTCAAGGTGATCGCGCCGCTCTTGTCGACGAGAATCGACGTGTTGTAGCGCCTGACAATTCCGGCCTCGACCGTCAGCTCGGCATAACCGAGACAGAAACCGATGCCGAGCTCGCGCCCCAGATCGAACAGGGCTCGCGTCTCCGGGCCCGGCATCTCGCGCTCGAAGAAGCTGTCGATCTCAGCCTGGTCCTCGAAATACCAGCGCGGAAAAAACGTCGTCAGCGCGAGCTCGGGATAGACGATGAGGTCGCAGCCGCACGCCTTCGCCTCGCGCATCAAGGCCATCAGCCGGGCCACAACCTGGGTCCTGCTCTCGATCCTGGCGATCGGGCCAAGCTGGCCGGCTGCAACAGTCACAAATCTCGCCACGCGTCATTCCTTCGCTTTTCGGAGTGCGCCCCGCCGCCTATCGAACGGCGCACCACGCGCACAGGTCGTGCACGCCTCATCGTCCCGACGGGACACAATCAAATTCCGTGCCCAGTTTCCCAGCTATGGGTATCATCGTGCGACTGCACGTCTTCGCTTCGCCACAGGTCGCGGGAACTTCGTTGCGAATATGCAACGGTTCCCCACGATCCGAAGCCGGACAAAACAAACTCCCATTCCGGCCACGAACCCCTCTCACAAGGCCGTGAGACTATCAGGGGAACGACGATGCGTGCACAACGCGTTTGGAAAGTGAATGGAGACGCCAGCATCGGGCAGCTCCAATCGAGACTGGACGATCTGAACAAGCGTCTGGGTCAGCTTGAAAGCCAGCATCCGGACAGCTGGAAGCTCGAAGAGCTGAGAGCGAGCGCGCTCAGCCTGTCGCGCGAGATCGACGACATCCGCTGCGCCGAGGCGACGGCGGCCTTGAGCGAGCTGCTGCGGAAGTAATCGGCACGCGGCGAGGCGGCGCAGGATGGGTCAAGCGAAAGCGAAGCCCAGCCTCAGCTGGCGGTCTCCTCGGGCGCCTCCTTGTCTTCACCCACTCCGCGTCCCTTCAGGTCATGCCTGTCCAGCTGTCGACGCCGAATGATCCCGCATGGCATAAGCCGAGGCAGCCTTGTCCAATCTGGGCACGGCTGGCCCAACACCTCGATTGTCGGTGAATTGCCGGCCCAGATTGGACAAGGGCGCCATCCGGGGCCGCATTGGAGAGATTATGGTTGAGAATGCCTATTCGACAGGTCGGCCGCTCGATCCCCGTTCTGCATGGTCCGGGCTGTCCCAAGCAGAACGCGATGCCGCCTATGACAACAACGCGGCCGTCAAGAACAGCGCGGCTCTGATTGCCGAACGAAACGAAGCCTCCAGCCGGCTGCGGAGCACGCTGAAATCCCATCTCGATCTGCCTTACGGTGAGCGGGCGAACAACAAGATCGATCTCTACCCGGCCGCGAGGCCCGAAGCGCCCTGCCTGGTGTTCCTGCATGGCGGTTATTGGCAGCGCAATTCGCGCGAATTGTTCGCCATGCTCGTCGAGGGCATCGCCGCCTATGGCTGGTCGGTTGCCATTCCCGGCTATTCGCTGGCGCCCGAGGTGTCCCTCACCGACATCGTCGCCGAGGTCCCGCGCGCGCTCGACTGGCTCGCCGCAAACGGCGCGTCCTACGGCGTTGCCGGACCGGTCGTGCTGTCGGGCTGGTCGGCGGGTGCCCATCTCGTCGCCATGGCGCTGGACCATCCGGCCGTCCATGCTGGACTGGCGATCTCAGGCGTCTACGATCTCGCGCCGATCCGCGATACCGGCCTCAACAACGCGCTGAAGTTGACCGATGACGAGATCGCCAGACTCTCGCCGCTTCGCCTGCCCGTGACGCAGAAACGGCTCGACATCGCCTATGGCAGCAACGAGCTGCCTGCGCTCGTCTTGGATTCAATCGCTCTCCATGACAAGCGCTCGGCGGCGAAGGCACCGGGCAAGCTCATCCCGGTCGAAGGCGCCGATCACTTCACCATTCTCGAGGCATTGCGGAGGCCGAGCGGCATTCTGGTGGACGCTGCCCGCGG
>RXJC01000663.1 GCA_003963435.1 Bradyrhizobiaceae bacterium
ATTGCGCAAACAGCAACATCGGGAGTGATCAATGAACAAGGTGGAATTCCTCAGTCTTACGAAGAATCCCTTCGCCGCGAGCTACGACAATTTCATCGGCGGCAAATGGGCGGCCCCGCGTTCCGGCAAATACTTCGACAACGTCTCGCCGGTGACCGGCCAGGTCGTCTGCAAGATCGCGCGCTCCGACGCGCAGGACATCGAGGCCGCGCTCGATGCGGCGCATGCGGCCAAGGGCGCCTGGGGACGGACCAGCGTCGTGGAACGCGCGATCATCCTCAACAGGATCGCCGATCGCATGGAAGAGAACCTCGAGCGGCTCGCGATCGCCGAAACCTGGGACAACGGCAAGCCGATCCGCGAGACCCGCGCCGCCGACCTGCCGCTGGCGATCGACCATTTCCGCTATTTCGCCGGCGTCGTGCGCGGCCAGGAAGGCACGATCGGCGAGATCGATGATGACACCGTCGCCTACCACTTCCACGAGCCGCTCGGCGTGGTCGGCCAGATCATCCCCTGGAACTTCCCGCTGCTGATGGCCTGCTGGAAGCTCGCGCCCGCGCTCGCCGCCGGCAATTGCGTGGTGCTCAAGCCGGCCGAGCAGACACCTGCATCGATCCTGGTCTGGGCCGACATTATCGGCGACCTCCTGCCGCCCGGCGTCCTCAACATCGTCAACGGCTTCGGCCTCGAAGCCGGCAAGCCGCTGGCATCCAGCCCGTGCATCGCCAAGATCGCCTTCACCGGCGAGACCACGACGGGCCGGCTGATCATGCAATATGCCAGCCAGAACCTCATCCCCGTCACGCTCGAGCTCGGCGGCAAGTCGCCGAACATCTTCTTCAAGGACGTGATGGCCGAGGATGACGATTTCTTCGACAAGGCGATCGAAGGATTTGTGATGTTTGCGCTCAACCAGGGCGAGGTCTGCACCTGTCCGAGCCGGGCGCTGATCCATGAGTCGATCTACGAGCGTTTCATGGAGCGGGCGCTCAAGCGCGTTGCCGCCATCATCCAGGGCGACCCGCGCGATGCCGCGACCATGATCGGCGCGCAGGCCTCCGGCGAGCAGTTGGAGAAAATTCTTTCCTACATCGACATCGGCAAGCAAGAAGGTGCCACGGTCCTGGCCGGCGGCGCGCGTGCGAACCTCACCGGCGATCTCGCCGGCGGCTTCTACGTCCAGCCTACGGTGTTCCACGGTCACAACAAGATGCGGATCTTCCAGGAGGAGATCTTCGGACCCGTCGTGTCGGTCACGACTTTCAAGACCGACGAAGAAGCGCTGTCGATCGCCAACGACACGCTGTACGGCCTCGGGGCCGGCATCTGGAGCCGCGATGCCAACCGCTGCTACCGCTTCGGCCGCGCCATCCAGGCGGGCCGGGTCTGGACCAACTGCTACCACGCCTATCCCGCGCATGCGGCGTTCGGCGGCTACAAGCAGTCGGGCATCGGGCGCGAGACCCACAAGATGATGCTCGATCACTATCAGCAGACCAAGAACCTCCTGGTCAGCTATAGCCCGAAGAAGCTCGGCTTCTTCTGATCGGTCGCAGGGCGGTGCAATCCATTCTCCCATTGCGCCGCCCTGCATACTGACGGGGCACGGCTCATGCACGACAAGGTCAGCGCCACGGATGCAGCACTGGAGCTCCTGGCCGAGATCTGTGCGGATCACGGCCCCGTCCTGTTTCACCAGTCCGGCGGTTGCTGCGACGGCTCGTCGCCGATGTGCTATCCGGCCGGCGAGTTCGTCATCGGCGAGACCGACGTACTGCTTGGTCATATCGGCGGCATGCCGGTCTATATCAGTGGCCCGCAATTCGAGGCCTGGAAGCACACCGACCTCATCATTGACGTCGTTGCCGGGTGCGGCGGAATGTTCTCGTTGGACAACGGACGGGAGAGGAGGTTCTTGACCCGGTCCCGAATCTGTTCGCGCGGCGGCGGCGATTAGATTTGTTGCCCGATCAGCGCCAAAGATTTTGCAATATTTCGATCACGTTGCAGTGCGGCATAATGAAAGTGGTGTCATGCCGCCGCAGTGCTTTCGCATGCGTTTGACTTGGGTTAGAGAGGACGAAAGTTTTCTCTGACCCGGAATTCCCATGGCCGCACCCAAGAAAGCCGCCGCAACCACTCCACAGGACAAGATCGACGGCGGTTCGCCTCCGGAATTCACGAGGGAGCAGGAACTCAAGGCGCTCCGCGACATGCTCCTGATCCGGCGGTTCGAGGAAAAGGCCGGCCAGCTCTACGGCATGGGCGCGATCGGCGGCTTCTGCCACCTCTATATCGGCCAGGAGGCCGTCGTGGTCGGCATGCAGATGGCCCTGAAGCCGGGCGATCAGGTCATCACCGGCTATCGCGATCACGGCCACATGCTCGCCACCGGCATGGATGCCAACGGCGTCATGGCCGAGCTCACGGGCCGCCGCGGCGGCTATTCCAAGGGCAAGGGCGGCTCCATGCATATGTTCAGCAAGGAGAAGCATTTTTACGGCGGCCACGGCATCGTCGGCGCCCAGGTCTCGCTCGGGACCGGTCTCGCCTTCGCCAATCACTATCGCGGCAACGACAATGTCAGCGTCACCTATTTCGGCGACGGTGCGGCCAACCAGGGCCAGGTCTATGAGAGCTTCAACATGGCGGAGCTCTGGAAGCTGCCGGTGATCTACGTCATCGAGAACAACCGCTACGCCATGGGCACCGCGGTCTCGCGCGCTTCAGCCCAGCAGGATTTTTCCAAGCGCGGCGTGTCCTTCAACATTCCCGGCAAGCAGGTCGACGGCATGGACGTTCGCGCCGTGAAGGCCGCGGGCGACGAAGCCGCCGCCTGGTGCCGCGCCGGCAAGGGCCCCTACATCCTGGAGATGCAGACCTATCGCTACCGCGGCCACTCGATGTCCGATCCTGCAAAATATCGCACGCGCGAGGAGGTCGAGAAGGTCCGCCACGACCAGGATCCGATCGAGCAGGTGCGCAACCGCCTGCTGGCTGCGAAGGTCAGCGAGGCCGATCTCAAGGCGATCGACGCCGAGGTGCGCGACATCGTCAACGCCTCCGCCGATTTCGCCCAGCATGATCCCGAGCCGGATGCCGCCGAGCTCTGGACCGACGTTTACCGCTGAACGCGCGCTAGCTTTCTTTTGGAGAAGATATGCCAATTCAAGTGCTGATGCCCGCGTTGTCGCCCACGATGGAGAAGGGCAACCTCGCCAAGTGGCTGAAGAAAGAGGGCGAGACGATCAAGTCGGGTGACGTGATCGCCGAGATCGAGACCGACAAGGCGACCATGGAGGTCGAAGCGACCGACGAGGGGACGCTCGGCAAGATCCTGATCCCCGAGGGCACCGCCGATGTCGCGGTGAATACGCCGATCGCGACCATCCTCGCCGACGGTGAGAGCGCCGCCGATCTCGCCAAGGCGCCCGCGCCGGCGAAGCAGGAGAAGGCCGCGGAATCCGCGCCGCCCGCCGCCGCCAAGAGCGAGGCCCCGCAGCCCAAGGCCGCACCCGCGCCGCAGGCCGTCGCCGAGCCCGATCCGGAGGTACCTGCCGGCACCGAGATGGTGACGCAGACCATCCGTGAAGCCTTGCGCGATGCCATGGCCGAGGAAATGCGCCGCGACCCTGATGTCTTCGTGATGGGCGAGGAGGTCGCCGAATATCAGGGCGCCTACAAGGTAACGCAGGGCCTGCTCCAGGAGTTCGGCGCCAAGCGCGTCATCGACACCCCGATCACCGAGCACGGCTTTGCCGGTGTCGGCGTCGGCGCGGCCATGACCGGCCTCAAGCCGATCGTCGAGTTCATGACCTTCAACTTCGCCATGCAGGCGATCGACCAGATCATCAACTCCGCGGCCAAGACGCTCTACATGTCCGGCGGCCAGATGGGCTGCTCGATCGTGTTCCGCGGGCCCAACGGCGCCGCCGCGCGCGTCGCCGCCCAGCACAGCCAGGACTATTCC
>RXJC01000664.1 GCA_003963435.1 Bradyrhizobiaceae bacterium
CCTGATCACCGATCTCGGCGTCGGCAAGCAGCAGCTGGTCGAGATCGCCAAGGCGCTCTCCAAGCGGGTGCGGATGCTGATCCTGGACGAGCCGACTGCCAGCCTCAACGAAGCCGACAGCGCTGCGTTGCTCGAGCGCCTGATGGCGTTCCGCGAGCAGGGCATCGGCTCGATCCTGATCTCGCACAAGCTGAACGAGGTCGCCAAGGTCGCCGACCACATCACCGTGCTGCGCGACGGCCGCACGGTCGACAGCATCGACTGCCATGCCGAGCCGATCCAGGAAGACCGCATCATCCGTAGCATGGTCAACCGCGATATGGCCCACCGTTTCCCCGAGCGTAGCGTCAAGATCGGCGAGCCCGTGCTCGACGTCGTGAACTGGTCGGTCTATCACCCCGTCCATCCCGAGCGGCAGGTGATCAAGAACGTCAATTTCGGCGTCAGGCGCGGCGAGGTCGTCGGCATTGCCGGACTGATGGGGGCCGGCCGCACTGAATTCGCCATGAGCCTGTTCGGCCGCTCCTGGGGCACCAATATCAGCGGCACCCTCCGGCTCGAAGGCCGGGACATCGTGCTGCCGAGCGTCGCTGCCGCAATCGACGCCGGCCTTGCCTATGTCACTGAGGACCGCAAGCAGCTCGGGCTGATTCTCGCCGACGACGTCCGCAAGAACATCACGCTCGCCAGCCTCGACCAGGTCGCACCCAAGCGCGTCATCGACGACATCGCCGAGCTGAAGGTCGCCAGCGACTATCGCACCCGGATGCGCATTCGCTGCTCCGACGTCTTCCAGGAGACCGGCCAGCTCTCCGGCGGCAACCAGCAGAAGGTGGTGCTGTCGAAATGGCTGATGACCGACCCCAAGGTCCTGATCCTGGACGAGCCGACGCGGGGCATCGACGTCGGTGCCAAATACGAGATTTACTGTATCATCAACGAGCTGGCGGAAGCCGGCCGCGGCGTCGTGGTGATCTCCTCGGAGATGCCCGAGCTGCTCGGCATCTGCGACCGTATCTGTGTCATGAATGACGGGGCCTTTGTCGGGGAATTCACGGGGGCCGAGGCGACGCAGGAGAAGATCATGCGCGCCATCATGCGCAACGAACGAAACATTGGGAACGCCGCGCCAGCGGCCGCGGAGATGGGAGGATCGCAGCCATGACCGACAAGACGGTATCGCTGCCCGAGGAGCGCCGGCACGGCAGCTTCATCAAGAACAATTTGCGCCACTACGGCATGCTGATGTCGTTGATCGCGATCATGCTGTTCTTCCAGGTTATGACCGGCGGCACACTGCTGCAGCCGCTCAACCTGACCAATCTGGTGCTGCAGAACAGCTACATCGTCATCATGGCGCTCGGCATGCTGCTGGTGATCGTGACCGGCCATATCGACCTCTCGGTCGGCTCGGTCGCGGGCTTCGTCGGCGCGGTGGCCGCCGTGCTGATGGTGACCTACAAGGTCGATTATACGCTCGCCTTCATCGCCTGCCTGCTACTGGGTGCGGCGATTGGCGCAGCGCAGGGTTATTGGGTGGCTTTCTTCGGCATTCCGTCCTTCATCGTGACACTGGCGGGCATGCTGGTGTTCAAGGGGCTCGCGCTCGCGGTGCTGCAGGGCCAGTCGCTCGGCCCGTTCCCGGCGACGTTCCAAAAACTGTCCTCCGGTTTCATTCCGGAGCTTCTGCCCGAGGCCGGCACGCTGCATCCGACGTCGATGCTGATCGGCGCCGTGCTCGCGCTCGGGCTCGTCTATGCCGGCGCCAAGGGACGCTCGCGCGAGCAGGCGCACGGCATCGAGGTCGAGCCTTACGCGTTTTTCCTCGGCAAGAGCGTCCTGCTTGCCTGCGCCGTGCTCTATTTCACCTATCTGATCGCCTCGCATCGCGGCCTGCCGAACGTGCTGGTGATCATGACCGCGTTGATCGCGCTCTACGGCTTCGTCACCCGTCGCACCGTGATCGGCCGGCAGGTCTATGCGGTCGGCGGCAATGCCAAGGCAGCAAAACTGTCGGGCATCAAGACGGAGCGGCTGACCTTCTTCACCTTCGTCAACATGGGCGTGCTCGCCGCGCTCGCCGGCCTCGTCTTCGCCGCGCGCCTCAACACGGCGACGCCCAAAGCGGGCCTCGGCTTTGAGCTCGACGTCATCGCCGCCTGCTTCATCGGCGGCGCCTCGGCCTATGGCGGGGTAGGGCGCGTCGGCGGCGCGGTGGTCGGCGCCATGATCATGGGCGTGATGAACAACGGCATGTCCATCCTCGGCATCGGCATCGACTATCAGCAGGTCATCAAGGGCCTGGTGCTGCTGGGGGCGGTGTGCATCGACGTGTATAATCAGCGACGGTAGCCACGGGGACGGTGCCGTAGGGTGGGTTAGCAGAGCAGATGTGCGAAGCGCATCTGCTCTGCGTAACCCACCAATTTCATCCTGCATACGCGGAAGCATGGTGGGTTACGCCTTCGGCTAACCCACCCTACGACACTACTGCAGCGGCGATTGTGTCGTGAACAGCACCGTCGCGATCGCAACGGAGAGCGTCACCGCCGAGACCGTTGCCACGGTCGACAGCACCCCCATTCGCCGCAGCGCAATCGCGAACGCGATGATGATGGGGGTCGCGGTCATCAGCCCTAATTGTGCATCGCTCATCTCATCGCTCGCCGTTCTGCGGACCCGCCGGATATATCCACCCTATGCCGGCGGGGCGGGCGGAACGTTGCGTCAGCGCAAACGCAGCTCCAGCCGGTTGCACTATTTGTGCGGCGACAAAGTCGGAACCGCGCCGGTGCGATATCTGTTCGGCGACTTGATTTGGAAAGCAGATGTCGGCGACGGATTGCGAGCAACAGGGAACTGGTTGGGGAATCCTGGGAGATCTTCCCGGCGATCCCATGATCTGGGTGCTGATCTTCAGCGAGCTCGCCGCTTTCGGTCTGTTCCTCGGCGCGTTCGTCATTGCTCGCGCGCTTCATCCGGCGGTCTTTGCCGCCGGTCAGGCCACGCTTGACGCGCGTCTGGCCGGAATCAACACCATCGTGCTGGTGACCAGCGGCTGGGCCGCCGCGCGGGCGACGGCGGCTGCACGGGCGGGCGAACGAGGACATGCGCGCGGCTGGCTGTTCGGCGCCATGGCTCTTGGCGGCATTTTCATCGCGGTCAAGCTGACCGAATATGCCGGCGAGATCGCGTCAGGAAACGGCCTGGAGACTAGCCCGTTCTTCACGCTCTACTTCCTCCTCACCGGCTTCCATCTGCTGCATGTCGGTCTCGGCATCGTCATCCTGGCCGTAGTTTCCCGGGGCGCCCGGCCGGCGGGCGTCGAGACCGGAACCGCTTTCTGGCACATGGTCGATCTGCTCTGGATCGTCATGTTTCCGATCATCTATCTGGTGCACCCGTGAATCCGGATCGTCTCGACATCACCTGGCTGATTCTGATCGGGCTTGCGCTCGCGACGCTTCTGGTTCCGGCGCTGGTGCCGCGCCCCTTGGTCGCCAATGCGTTGCTACTGACGTTTGCCGCGCTCAAGGGTCGCCGTATCGTACTCGATTTCCTCGATCTTCGCGTCGCGCCGGCTCTTTGGCGCGGCCTCGTCAGCGCCTGGGTCGTCATCGTGGTGCTGTTCGCCTGGCTCGCATCCGCCGTCGTTGCCCTGATCTGACCTGGGCGCATCGTCGCGCTCCTTGCTCCCCGTCAAAGAGCGACCCGCACCGATCGGCAATTAATCGCATCACCGATTTTCTCGACTCAAACCGGAAAGGATTGGCAATGGCTGAACGCCTGACCAAGTCGGCCGCTCGAAATGTGTTCTACGGCGGTTCGGCCTTCTTCTTCGCCATCTTCATAGGGCTGACGGCGCACAGCCACTACTACATGGCAACGACGTCCACGGACGCGACGACGCTGACATCGTCGGTCGCCCGCGGCAAGCATGTCTGGGAGAAGAATTCCTGCATCA
>RXJC01000586.1:0-3063 GCA_003963435.1 Bradyrhizobiaceae bacterium
CCGCGCCGGCATGGCCGAAACCTTCGCCTATGTCGGCAATGCCGACAGCAACGACATCAGCGTGTTCAAGATGGCCGAAAGCGGCGAGATGATTCCGCTGCAGACGGCCGCCTTCAAGGGCGTCGACAAGCCCGGCTCCTCGACGCCGCTCGCGATCACGCCCGACCACCGCGTGCTGATTGCCGGCGTCCGCTCGCAGCCCTACCTCGCCGTCAGCTTTGCGATCGATCCCAAGACCGGCCAGCTCAGCCCGATCGGCAACGGGCCGCTTCCCGACAGCATGGCCAACATCGCCGTCGACCGCAGCGGCAAGTTCCTGTTCAGCGCCTCCTATGGCGGCAACAAGGTCGCGCTGAATCCGTTGAACGCGAACGGCGTCGCCGGCGAGCCGAAGCAGGTGATCCCGACCGGGCTGAACGCGCACGCGTTCCTGCCTTCGCCCGACAACCGCTTCGTGTTCGCGACCAATCTCGGCTCCGACCAGATCCTGGCCTTCGCGTTCGACGCCACATCAGGCACGCTGACGCCGAGCGATCCGCCGGCGCACAAGGTCCCGGAGAAATCGGGACCGCGGCACTTCGTATTCCACCCCAACGGCAAGTTTGTTTATCTCATCCACGAGCTGAACGGCGACGTCGCTGCGTTCGCCTATGAGGCCAGGAGCGGCGCCTGGGACGAGATCCAGCGCACCACTGCGCTGCCCGAAGGATTTAGCGGAAAGCCCTGGGCCGCCGACATCCACATCACCCCGGACGGACGCTTCCTCTACGCCTCGGAGCGCACCACCAGCACGCTCACGGCCTACAAGGTGGATGCAACCAGCGGCAAGCTGACCAATGTCGGCAGCGTGCCGACCGAGAAGCAGCCGCGCGGCTTCCACATCGATCCCTCCGGCCGCTACCTCGCCGCGGTCGGCGAGCTCTCCGACAGCATGACGGTCTACGCAATCGACCAGAGCAGCGGCGCGCTGGCGCGGCTGCAGTCCTATGCTACCGGCAAGAAGCCGAACTGGGTGGAGTTTTTGAATCTACCGTGAGGGGCCGCCACCGACCTACGTAAACATCCGTAATTTCGGAAAGCCCGCCTTGCCGTCATATCTCGGTCATGGACCGTCAGATCGTCTTCAAATGCCCGCGGACCGGCATGAACGTGCAGCATCGGCTCGCCGACGAGCCGACCGACCGCACGCATGAGTCGGTGGCTTGTCCGGCCTGCACGCGGCTGCATTTGATCGATCGGGCCAGCGGCAAGCTGCTTGGCGAGCGCCGCTGAGGGCGTCTACGCCCGCCCCATGACTTGCCCGGTGACGTCCTCGACGTGGTGCAGCAGGTAGACCAGATGGCCTGCCGTATCGTGGATCGGCGAGTTGATCGGTTGCCAATGGCGCTCGACGAAGGTCCCGCTCGCATCGCGGATATCGTAGCGCTGGATCGCCATGGCATGCGCCTGCCCGGTTTCACCGACAATTCTCAAACTGCTGTAGAGATTGCTGACGCCATCGGCGAGCGGATCTTCGGGATTGTCGGGGAATATCTCGAACAGCGACCGGCCGACGACATCGGCCCGGTTGGTCAGGGTGGCCGTGGCGTAGGCAGCGTTGATGTCAACGATCACGAGGCCCGGCCCGGGGTCCAGCAGCATGTAGGGATGCGGTGAGGCATCGAATTCGGGCTGGAATTGCCGCCGGATCGTGTCGGCGTCGCCATGCTGCCGCCTGCGCTGTTCGAGCGGCGTCGCGTCGGCCCCTGACGCCACCGAATTCAGCAGCGCCAATTGCCGCTTCGCCGATGCCAGCAGGGGGCGCACGGTGTTCTGCACCGTCGGATCGGCCGTTTCATGCAGCAACCGCTCGAAATGAACGATATTCTGCTCGCAGACGAACCGTTGCATCGCACCTCAACCTGGAGCTGCGCGGTCGCGATACCGCGTCTTCCTGACCTTACTCCCATACAGGGGGATCTGGGTGATGAGAAGACCGTGAGAGTCCGCACTTTGGGAGTAGAGCCGGCTGCGGCGCCCCGCCCGTGAGAAGCGAACCTGTCGCTCAATCCCGCGACTAATCAAAGACTTGTCGTCAAGACTTGCCGCGACGGCCTGCGGCGGCGCTTCACAACGCTGCCGTAGTCCACGCCGCGGCTATCTGCTATCGATTGGAGGCATAGCTCCCGTGGAATTTCCGATGCGTCATTTGCCCCGTGCCGTTGTTCGAAGCCTGTATCCCGCAGCCGTCGCCGTGCTGGTGCTCGGTCAATCCTCAGCGAGAGCCGCCGACGACGAGGCGCCCAAGGGGCCGGCGGTCACGGTGCTGAAAGTCGCAAAATCCTGCTTCTCCGACATCGTCGAGGCCTCCGGCACGATCATCGCGCGGGAGGAGACCTCGGTGCGGCCGGAGCGTCCGGGCCTCAAGGTCACGGACGTGCTGGCGGAAGCCGGCGACACCACCACCGCCGGCCAGGTGCTGGCCCGGCTGGCGCTGCCCGAGGGCGGCACGCTGCAGGTCACCGCCCCCGTGGCGGGCGTGATCGCGACGTCGACCGCCCAGATCGGCAATTTCGCCTCGGCCAAGGGCGAGGCGCTGTTCACGATCGTGGCGCGCAGCGAATATGATCTCGTCGGCCTCGTCGCCACCACGGACGTGCGCAAGCTCGCCGTCAACCAGCCCGCGACCGTGCGGATCGCAGGCAGCGGCGACATCGAGGGCAAGGTGCGCCGCATCGGCCCGACCGTCGAGCCCAACATCCAGCAGGGCATGGTCTATATCGGCATCTCCTCGCAGAAGCGTCTGCTGCTGAAGGCGAGCGGGCGCGCGCTGATCAAGACCGGGCAGAGCTGCAACGTCGCGGTGCCGCTGACCGCCGTGCAATATTCCTCGGCCGGCACCGTGGTGCAGGTGATCCGCCGCAACCGCGTCGAGACCAAGCGGGTCGAGACCGGCTTGATGTCGGGGGGCAGTATCGAGGTGCGCGAGGGCCTCAACGACGGCGATGTCGTCGTCGCCCGCGCCGGCGCACTGCTGCGTGAAGGCGATCCGGTACGCCCGGTGATGGCCGCGGAAGCGGCGAA
>RXJC01000586.1:3113-24320 GCA_003963435.1 Bradyrhizobiaceae bacterium
GATGGCCGCGGAAGCGGCGAAGTAGCAGCCGCGAACACTGCGTCAAGCGAGCATGCCGTAGGGTGGGCAAAGCGAAGCGTGCCCACGTCTTCTATCGAGATGATGGAGAAAAATGGTGGGCACGGCGCTTTGCGCCTTTGCCCACCCTACAAGAGCTCGCGAGCCCTCAGAAAAAACTAACCGCCGGCTGCGCCGAAATGCACGTCTTCGAGCAGCGATGAGGAGACGGTCGGGACCTGATCGCCTTCGCTGGCGCGTGCGATCGCGACGCGGGTCTTGTTGAAGACGGCCTCGGCGCTGCCCTTGGCGTTGAGGTTGTTGAGGAACTCGCTGACCAGCACGCTGTGCTCGCCCTTGCCGTCGTCGACCACCTTGCCAGGCGAGGCCGAGGTGAGGATCAGCGCGTTGTCGGACGCGCTGATCGGCGCGAGGCCGTGGCTGTAGGAACGGAAGCGGCGCTCATAGGGGTTACGGCGGGAGGCGTCGACGACCACGAGCTTGGCCTTGGCGCCCTGCTCCTTCATCATGTCGAGCACGCCGTCGATCGAGACGCCCTGGCGGCGGACGTCGCTTTCCTTCCAGATCACGGCATCGACCGGCAGCATGTAGCTCTGGCGGCCGGCCTGCACGCCGTACCCGCCGAAGAACAGCATGACGACGCTGTCGCGCTTGATCCGCGACTTCAGGCGATTGACGGCGCGGACCATGTCGTCCCGGGTCGCGTCTTCGACCATGTCGACGTCAAAGCCGTCCTTGCGCAGCGACGAGGACAGCGCGCGGGCGTCGTTGATCGACTGCGTCAGCGGCGCGTTGGCGTCGGGATAATGTCCATTGCCGATGACCAGCGCGAGGCGCGAGCTCTGGCCGATCGAGCCGGTGATCTGGTCGGTCGAGACGGCCTTGGCGGCATCGATCGCACGCATGTTGAGAGCAGCATGGGCGCCGATCACCAGCGACACCGTGCCGATCAGGGCCGCGGCGACCGCGATGGTGCGTCGGGAAATGTCGAGCTGCTTTACATTCATCTCGGTTCGTTTCCTGTGCCAAAGACCATCCATACGCGCGCACACTGTTTGAGTAGCGCGATAGCGTCTTTAGGTTTGAGGGATTGGCCGGGGATGTGCCCCCGAATTGCGCGCAATTTGCGGCGCCGCACCAAACAAACCTTTAACCGGATATAGGGGGCCCGGCAATAGATTGCCCAAAATTTGAACTAACATACTGAGAATGTTCGTTAATTTCTCCGCCTCGATTGCTCCATTTTTTGCTTTCCCCGTACCCTTCCGGGGTCGATCATGCAGGCCTCATGCCGGCTTTTTCCATGATCTCCGTCACATTTGTATTTCCTGCGAATCCGGGTAGCCTTTTCAACGACTTGCAGGGGGTGGCGGGTGGCTGGGAGCGCGCTGGCCGGCCCCCGGCCCCCCGCCGACGTCCCCGCGACCAGGTATTTCATGAGCTTTCAATATTTTGCAGGCGCCGCCTGCCGGGCGCTGCTGGCGCCGAAGGACGGCCCTTCGCTTTACGATGTGTGCGATCCCGTATTGTCGGGCCCGGCCAGCGGCGATCCGCATCTGGCCAAGTTCTACAAGACCGCGCTCGGCAATCCCGCGCTGCGGATGCTGCTGCGGCGGGCCGGGCTGCCCGAGCTGCGTGACGAGGCCCGGCTGACGGCGCTGCGGCGGGCGCTGGTTCACGCCCGCGACGAGGCCGAGCCCGACTGGGCGGCAGTCGGCCAGCCGGTCGCCGATCTCGTCGACAGCATCGCCTGCAACCATCCCAAGCCGCCGCCGGCGATGTTCACCGGCTCGGCGCCACCAGAGGCGCAGATCGACGGCGTGATCCGCGACTGCGCGCAGCATCTGCTCGGCTCGTACCGCCGAAACGGCTTTCTGCCGACCTATGCCGCCTTCAACCTGATCGGCGATCCTGATTTCCGCGGCCGCGAGCTGATCATGGCGCTCACGGGCCTCAACGCCCGCGGCTACAAGAACTCCTCGCTGCTGTTCAACCTCGCCCGCGTTTTCATCGCGCGCTCGAAGGCCGCCGCGGTCGTCAATCCACCCTGGCGAGGAATCGCCGAGCCGATGTGGGAGCCGGTACAGATCCGCCACCGCTCCGCCTATTACGACGCCTTCTTCATCGAGGCGCTGCTGAGCTATCGCGAGACCGGGCTCGCCTCGCTGGCCGACAAGATCGCGGCGGAGCGCGCCATCGCCGACATGGTGAATTTCTGCGTCAACATCAGCCGCGAGCAGGTCGAGGGCATCGACGGCGCGCGCTTTGACGTCGTCACCGCCCTGGCGCCGGCGCCGCATCCGCGCTTCTCGCGCTACTTCGCGCAGATCAAGCATGATCTCGGCTTCGGCATCTACGTGCCGGACTGCGACACCACGGCGTGCTCGATCTCGGCGGCGACGCAGGCCGGCTGCACCGATCCCATCATCGACCAGCCGTTGCTCGACTTCTATGCCGGCTACCAGGTGCGCGCCGGAATCAACGCGCCGCGCGTGACGGTGCCGCTCAACGACAATATCGACTACGAGGGCGGGGTCGCGACCTGGATCGACAATCTCAAAGGCGAGCGGCCTTACGGCAACGATCTCGATCCCACCCTCAATCTCGACATCCTCGAGGTGAGCTTTCGCAATCTGGCGCGCTGGAAGATTCTGGAGACGCCGTCGCGGCTCGCCACCGTGCATCGCATCATCGGCTTCCAGAAGCGGCTGGCCGCAAGCGGCGCTTTCGCCAATCCGCGCTCGCACATCTATTACCTGCCGGAACTCTACAGCGCTTATTTCGGCCGCTGCTATGCGGCCTTCCTGGCGCTCCCGCTGGCGGCGCAGGCCGCGATCGACCCTGCCGGCGATTTCGACGTCATCCGCCATCGCGTGCTGTCCTACGTCAAGGGCGAGCTGATGGCCGCGGAGATGAACGTGTTCGACGCCGCGCTGGCGCTGATCGCGCTCGGCCATCTCGGCGCCGACCCGCGCGCCTTCGCGCCGGCGCTGAACGTGATCGTCGGTGCCGTCGGCGAAGGCGGCCGCCGCGGCCCGTTCCGCGCCTATGAGTGGAACAAGATGAAGACGCCGACGCGGATCCTGGTGGGCGGCCCGGAGGTGACCTCGGCGTTCGTGCTGATGGGGCTGGCGACAGCGAAGCGGGCGATGGCGCGGGGGTGAGCTTTTCACCCTCCCCTGGAGGGTAAGCGAAAGCCACTTCAATGACGGGAAGTTGAAAGCTCATCCGTCGGGCACAAGCTGGCCGAGCGGACAAAAGCCGACCACAATTGCGCGGCTTATCGAGATTTCCATCACAACGCGGACCGGCATGTTGCGAAAGATCCTGATTGCGCTGTCTCTGCTCGGCTTGTCTTGGCTCGCTCTCCCCTCGCCGGCCGACGCCGCCGACATCACCGGCCCGGCGAAGGTGCGCTCCGGCGATGCCGTGGTGATCGGCAACACGCGCATCCGGCTCGGCGGCATCGACGCGCCCGCGGTCGACCAGCTCTGCCTCAACACCAAGGCCGAGCGCTGGACCTGCGGTATCGCAGCGCGCGACGAGCTCGCCAAATACGCCGACGGCAAGAGCTGGGCCTGCCACGCCCGCGCGATCGACCGGCGCGGCCGCACCGTGGCGCGCTGCGAGGTCGGCGGCGAGGACATCCAGAAATGGCTGGTGCGCAGCGGCTGGGCGCTGGCCTACACCCGCATGTCCCATGACTATGAGGCGGACGAAAAGGCCGCACGTGAGGCCAAGGCCGGGATGTGGCAGGGCGCCTTCATCGCACCCTGGGACTGGCGCGTGCGCAACAAGAAGACCGCCATCCTCGGCGCCACCAAGCCGCCGGCCGGCGCCCATGCGGTGCTGCTCGCCTCCGCCTCGGGGCCGGTCGCGCCCTCGCCGGACTGCACCATCAAGGGCAACGTCAACAGCGCGGGCGAGTGCATCTATCACCGGCCGACCAGCCGCTGGTACACCCAGATCAAGATGAAGATCAGCAAGGGCACCCGCTGGTTTTGCTCGGTCGATGAGGCGGAAGCCGCCGGCTGCCGCGAGACAAAGCGATAACCCAGCCCTGCATTTTCCGTGCTTTCCCCGGGCGTTTCCAACGCGTAGAAACATAACTCATCAACCCTTCTCACCGTCTTCACGACACAAGGACCGACAGCAATGACCGTTCGCGCGGGCCGGGAGTTTCTGGCCATCCCCGGGCCCACCACGATGCCCGACGAGGTGCTGCGGGCGATGCATCGTCCGGCGATCGACATCTACTCCAAGGAGATGCTCGACCTGACCGAGAGCCTGCTCGGCGACATCTCGAAACTGTTTGCGACCAAGGGCAAATCCTACATCTACATCGCCAACGGTCACGGCGCCTGGGAAGCCGCGCTCAGCAACGTGCTGTCGCGCGGCGACAAGGTGCTGGTGCTGGAGAGCGGGCGGTTTGCGATCGGCTGGGGCAATGCGGCGGCGCTGATGGGCGCCGAGGTCGAGGTGCTCAAGGGCGACTGGCGCCGCGCAGTGCGACCGCACGAGGTCGAGGAGCGCCTGCGCCGCGACAAGGAGCACAGCATCAAGGCCGTCGTCGTGGTCCAGGTCGACACGGCCTCAGGGGTGCAGAACGACATCGAGGCGATCGGCAAGGCGATCAAGGCCAGCGGCCATCCCGCGCTCTACATGGTCGACACCGTGGCTTCGCTCGGCTGCATGAAATTCGAGATGGACAAATGGGGCATCGACGTTGCGATGTCCGGCTCGCAGAAGGGCCTGATGACCCCGCCCGGCCTCGGCTTCGTCGCCGCCAATGCGCGCGCGCTCGAGGTGCACAAGAAGGCCAACATGTCGACGCCCTATTGGAGCTGGAGCGAGCGCGAGGGCACTGAGAACTATCGCAAATATGCCGGCACTGCGCCGGTGCATTTGTTGTTCGCGCTGCGCAAGGCGATCGACATGCTGCACGAGGAGGGCCTCGAGAACGCTTTCCGCCGTCACAGCCTGCTCGGCGAAGCCGCGCGGCGGGCGGTCTCGGTCTGGTCCGAAGGCCAGGTGCTCGGCTTCAACGTCGCGGAGGCCAGCGAGCGCTCCAACACCGTGACCACGGTGACCATGAGCAACGGCCACGACCCCGCGGTGCTGCAACGCTATTGCAAGGACAAGTGCGGCGTCGTGCTCGGCACCGGCATCGGCGACCTCTCGGGCCAGGCCTTCCGCATCGCCCATATGGGCCACGTCAACGCGCCGATGCTGCTCGGCACGCTGGGGGTGATCGAGGTCGGCCTCAACGCGCTGAAGATCCCGCACGGCAAGGGTGGGCTGGAAGCGGCGGTGTCGTATCTCGGGGACGAGGTGGCGGCGTAGTTACTGTCGTCCCTGCGAACGCAGGGACCCATACCGCGTGATTCATCGATGGGGCGCGGTCGCAATACCGCGCCCAAACTTTTTCACTGCGAATCTTCGCCAAACTCCTCCCTGGGGTTATGGGTCCCTGCGTTCGCAGGGACGACAGCGGAGTGTTGAGTTAGGGCTGCGGCACCCGATACGCTTCCACCTGCTTCTTCAGCTCATCCAGCGAGGCCGTCGGCGCCTTCGTATCAACCCGATACTCTCCGCTCGCCAGCCATCTCAGCACCATCGCGTCCACCACCGGCGAGTGGTGGATGACGTCGCCGTAATTGTTCAGATCATGCGTCACCTGCTTGATCCCCCGGAAATCGTGCAGGCGCACATTGGCAAGCTGCGTCAGGCGCTGAGCAATCACGGCCGTGAGATCGGTGACGATCTTCAGCGTCTCGGGCGAGGCATCGCGCATCGCGACGAATTGCAGGATCGAATAGGGCGGGAAGTAGATGTCGAAGGCCACGTCCGGATGGCGCGTGATCAGGCCGACGGCATCCTGCTCGAAATGCCCGACCATGGCGTCGAAACCGTAGCCTTCGCCGAGGAAGCGGCTGCGCACCGGGTTCGTGATATAGGCGAAAGCGGCAAGCGTCTTCTTCGCGTTGTAGTCACGCGCGACGTCGAAATCCCGCGGCAGCGCGTAGATGTCGTCGACATCTGCCAGCGCGAACTTGACCGGGAGATAAGGCGCCGCCCGGGTGAGCGGCGCCCGCAGCGGCGGGATCGACCGCAGCAATGCGAACAGCGATTCCTTCGCCATCGCCGCGCTGAACAGATAGGACGCGATCCCCTTCGCCGTTCCGCGATAGAGATCGACGGGCAGATAGGGGTCGGCCTCGATGTCCGCGGCATCGACGAAGATGAAGTCGTCCACCTCCCAGATCACGCGCCTGGCGCCGCGCGCGATCGCCTGCTCCAGCACGAAGGCCTGCTGGCGCGAATTGGAGCCGGTCATCGCCAGCTTGAGCGAATGCACACCGAGCGCGCGATCGATCTCGCTCTGGCGGAAATGGATCGCGAGCGAGGTGCCCATGAAGACGGTGTCGAACGACTGGCTGCGGATCAGCCCGGCATTCTGCATCCGCGTATCGTCGGAATAGAAGGCGAGGCGCGAGGCGCGGAACAGTTGCAGGGGATCGACGGCATAGGTGAGCAAAGCCGCGCCGAGCACGCACACGAAGCTGCCGAGCAGAAGACGCCCCAGATGTGTGAACGACCCGCGCATCAGAACCGGAAATAGATGAATTCGCTGTGGCTGCCGATGCCGAGCAGCCCGAAGGCGAGCACCAGCGACGCCGCATAGAGGAACAGCGGTCGCACCCGGCCCGCCCGCAAGGTCTCGCCGACCCTGCGGTTGCCGTGGTCGTAGCCCATGAGCGTTTGCGTATTCGGCGCCAGCCACACCAGCGCGGCATAGGCGGCGATGAGGACGAGGGCCGCGATCTCCTCGCGGCCGAACACGATGTTCGAGGGATCGGCCATCGCCTGCAGAACGCGCAGCGCCGATTCCACAGTCGCGGCGCGGAAGAACACCCAGGCGACCACGACGGCGAGGAACGTCAGCCCGGCACCTGCGATGCGAGCCGGGCGCGCGAGCACCGCCGGGACATCAGGCACCAGCGCGTTGACGGCGTGGTTGACGCAGAGATAGGCGCCGTGCAGCGCGCCCCAAATGACAAAAGTCCAGGCCGCACCGTGCCAGAGTCCCCCGAGCAGCATCGTGATCATCAGATTGACGTAACGCAGCACGCGGCCGCGCCTGTTGCCGCCGAGCGGGATGTAGAGATAGTCGCGCAAAAATTGCGACAGCGTCATGTGCCAGCGCCGCCAGAACTCGATGATGCCAGTGGCCTTGTAGGGCGAGTTGAAATTCAGGGGCAGGAAGATGCCGAACATCAGCGAGATCCCGATCGCCATGTCGGAATAGCCGGAGAAGTCGAAATAGAGCTGGAACGTGTAGGCGAGCGCACCACACCAGGCCTGGTCGAAGCTCGGCGAGCGCGCCTCGAAGGCGAGCGCGACCAGCGGCTGGATGCCGTCGGCAAGGCAGGTCTTCTTGAACAGGCCGATCGCGAAGATGACGACGCCGCACAACATGAGATGCCCGTCCGGGTGCTTGGTCTCCTCGCGCTCGAACTGCGGGATCATGTCCTTGTGGTGGAGGATGGGCCCGGCGATCAGATGCGGAAAGTACGTCACGAACAGCGCGTAATGCGGCAGCGCGTAGGCCGCGACCTGGCCGCGCCAGGCGTCCACCAGGAACGCGATCTGCGTGAAGGTGTAGAAGGAGATGCCGACCGGCAGCAGGATGTGGACCGCGACATGCGTGCCGAACAGCGCGTTGATATTCTCGGTGACGAAGCCGGCATATTTGAAGATGCCGAGCACGAGCAGATCGCCGGCGACGCCGACCGCGAGCGTCATCTTTCGCTGCATTGGCGTGAGCTTCGCCACGATCAGGAGATGGCCGACGCCGTAATTGAAGGCGATCGACAGCAGCAGCAGCGCCACGAACTGCCAGCTGCCGATGGCGTAGAAGGCGATCGAGGCCAGCGCCAGCCAGATCACCGGCGCCAGATTGCTGCGCCGTCCCAGCCCAAAATAGCCGGCCAGCACGACGGGCAGGAACAGCAGGATAAACGGGTAGGAGTTGAACAGCATCAGGCTGGACCGGCGGCGGGACACGGTCCGTAAAGCACACACGGCGGCGATCAACAACCCGGCGATCTCTTGCCGACATGCTGGCAATTCGGGCACTTGTCGCCATATGATGGCCGACCAGCCGCCTTCTACGGCCGTCATTGCCGGGCTTGACCCGCCTGCGGGGCCGAAGCCCCTCCGGCGCGGCGCAGGCCAGGCAATCCATCGCTAAAGATTTCGTCTTTGATGGATGCGCGGGTCAAGCCCGCGCATGACGAGATGAATTTCGGTGAGACGAACGAGGATCGAGTGACCCAGACCAAAACACCTTCGAAGCCCCCCGTCGCCCCGCGCCGGCCGCATTCCTTGACCCGGCACGGGATCACCGTGACCGACGACTATGCCTGGTTGAAGGACGCGAAATGGCAGGAGGTGCTGCGCGATCCCGGCGTGCTCGACCCTGATATCCGCAAGTATCTGGATGAAGAGAACGTCTACACCGAGAGCCTGCTCGGCCATACCGCGCCCCTGCAGAAGACGCTGGTGCGCGAAATGCGCGGTCGGATCAAGGAGGACGATTCCAGCGTGCCGTCGCCGGACGGACCGTACGCCTATTTCCGCAGGTTCCGCGAGGGCGGGCAGCACGAGCTGTTCGGCCGCATGCCGCGCGAGGGCGGCGACGGCGATATCGTGCTCGACGGCGACGCGCTCGCCAAGGACCACAAATATTTCAAGTTCGGCGGCAGCCGGCACTCATACGATCACAAGCTGCAGGCCTGGAGCGCCGACACCAAAGGCTCCGAATATTTCTCCATCCGCGTGCGCGACTGGGCGACCGGGACGGATCTCGACGATCTCGTCGAGGAGACCGACGGCGGCGTGGTCTGGACCAAGGACTGCAAGAGCTTCTTCTATGTGCGGCTCGACGACAACCATCGGCCGATGCAGGTATGGCGCCACAAGCTCGGCACCAAGCAGGCCGACGACACGCTGGTCTATGAGGAGCAGGATGCCGGCTGGTTCACCCATCTGCACGAGAGCACCAGCGGCCGCTTCTGCGTGATCGCCGGCGGCGACCACGAGACCTCGGAGCAGCGGCTGATCGATCTCGCAAATCCGGAGGCGCCGCCGCGCCTGGTCGCGGCGCGCGAGGAGGGCGTGCAATATTCGCTGGCCGATCGCGGCGATCAGCTCTTCATCCTCACCAACGCCGACGGCGCCATCGACTTCAAGATTGTCACCGCGCCGCTTTCCTCGCCAGAGCGCAGCAACTGGCGGGACCTGATCCCGTATCGGCCCGGCATCTACATCATCGACCTCGATCTCTATGCCGGCCACCTGGTGCGGCTGGAGCGCGCCAACGCGCTGCCCTCGATCGTGATCCGCGACCTCGCCTCCAACGAGGAGCACGCCATCGCCTTCGACGAGGCCGCCTATTCGCTCGACACGATGGGCTCCTACGAATTCGAGACGACGAATCTGCGCTTCGCCTATTCGTCGATGACGACGCCGTCGGAGGTCTACGACTACGACATGGTCAAGCGCACGCGCACCTTGCGCAAGCGGCAGGAAATTCCCTCGGGCCACAATGCGGCCGACTACGTCACCACGCGCATCATGGCGAAATCGCATGACGGCGCCGAGGTGCCGGTGTCGATCCTGTATCGCCGTGGGCTGAAGCTCGACGGCTCGGCGCCGCTCTTGCTCTACGGTTACGGTTCCTACGGCATGGCAATGCCGGCTTCGTTCAATGCCAACCGCCTGTCGCTGGTCGACCGCGGCTTCGTCTACGCCATCGCGCATGTCCGCGGCGGCGCCGACAAGGGCTGGGGCTGGTATCTCGGCGGCAAGCGCGAGAAAAAGACCAACTCGTTCGACGACTTCGCCGCCAGTGCCCGCGCGCTGATCGATGCGAAATACACCAGCGCCAAGCGCATCGTCGGCCATGGCGGCTCGGCCGGCGGCATGCTGATGGGCGCGGTCGCCAACCGTGCCGGCGAATTGTTCGCCGGCATCGTCGCCGAGGTGCCGTTCGTCGACGTGCTCAACACCATGCTCGACGACACGCTGCCGCTGACGCCGCCGGAATGGCCGGAATGGGGCAACCCGATCGAGAGCGAGAAGGATTTCAAGACGATCCTGTCCTACTCGCCCTACGACAATGTCGCGGCAAAGGAGTATCCGGCGATTTTGGCCATGGGCGGCTTGACCGATCCGCGCGTCACCTATTGGGAGCCCGCCAAATGGATCGCCCGCCTGCGCGCCACCATGACCGGCGGCGGCCCGGTCCTGCTGCGCACCAACATGGGTGCCGGCCACGGCGGCGCGTCGGGCCGGTTCGACCGGCTGGACGAGGTCGCGATCGTCTATGCGTTCGCGCTGTGGGCGGTGGGCATGGCGGACGCGTAAGCCTGTAGCCCGGATGGAGCGCAGCGCAATCCGGGGCCTTTCGCCGCAGCACGAACCCGGATTACGCTTACGCTCCATCCGGGCTACGAGAGTTACCTCCCGTTCTTCTTCCGCCATGCCGCGAAGTCGGTCAGCGTCTGCGGGTCGGTGGCGGGATAGAGACCGAAAATGCCGCGGCCCTTGCCGACTTCTTCCGTGACGAAGTCCTCGAACGCGGTCATCTCGAAGGTCTCGTTGGCGATCTCGTCCGCGAGATGCGCGGGGATGACGATGACACCGTCGGCATCGCCGAGGACGACGTCGCCGGGAAACACCGGCGCATCGCCGCAGCCGATCGGCACGTTGATCTCGATCGCCTGGTGCAGCGTCAAATTGGTCGGCGCCGAGGGGCGGTGGTGATAGGCGGGGATGCCGAGCTTGGCGATCTCGGCAGAATCGCGAAAGCCGCCGTCGGTGACGACGCCCGCAACACCGCGCTTCATCAGGCGCGTCACCAGGATCGCACCGGCCGAGGCCGCGCGCGCGTCCTTGCGGCTGTCCATCACCAGCACGGCGCCGGGCGGGCAATCCTCGACCGCCTTGCGCTGCGGATGGGAACGGTCCTTGAAGACCTCGATGGTGTTGAGGTCCTCACGCGCCGGCATGTAGCGGAGCGTGAAGGCTTCGCCGACCATGGTCGGCTGGTCCGGGCCGACGGGGTGCACATCCTGGATCATCTGGATGCGCAGGCCGCGCTTGAACAGCGCGGTGGCGACGGTCGCGGTGGAGACGGATTTGAGTTTTGTGCGGGTGGCTTCGGAAAGTCTGGACATTGGCGCCTTCTCTCTCGTTCGTCATTCCGGGGCGCGAAGCGAACCCGGAATCTCGAGGTTCCGGGTTCGCCTCTTCGAGGCGCCCCGGAACGACGGTGGAATCAATAAATCGACGGCTCGCCGACCGGCGCGCCGAAATCGGTCTCGAGGAAATCGAAATCGCAGCCGTCATTGGCCTGCTTGATGTGCTTGGTGAACATCCAGCCATAGCCGCGCTCGAAGCGGCGCTCGGGCTGCTTCCAGGCGGCGCGGCGCTTGGCGAGCTCGGCTTCGCTCACATCGAGATTGATGGTGCGCGCGGCGACGTCGAGCGTGATGCGGTCGCCGTTCTGCACCAGGGCCAGCGGGCCGCCGATGTAGGACTCCGGCGCGACGTGCAGGATGCAGGCGCCGTAGCTGGTGCCGCTCATGCGTGCATCCGAGATGCGCACCATGTCGCGCACGCCCTGCTTCACGAGTTTCGTCGGGATCGGCAGCATGCCCCATTCCGGCATGCCCGGTCCGCCCTGCGGCCCCGCATTGCGCAGGATCAGAATGTGGTCCTCGGTGACGTCGAGGTTGGGATCGTCGACCGCCTTCTTCATCGAAGGATAGTCGTCGAACACCAGCGCCGGGCCGGTGTGCTTGAGGAAGCGCGGCGCGCAGGCGCTCGGCTTGATGACGCAGCCGTCGGGCGCAAGGTTGCCCTTGAGCACGGCGAGCGCGCCTTCCTTGTAGATGGGATTGTCGATGCCGCGGATGACGTCGGCATTGTGCACCTCGGCGCCGTCGATGTTCTCGCCCATCGTCCTGCCGGTGACGGTGATGCAGTCGAGATGCAGATGCGGCTTGATCTGGCTCATCAGCGCCGGCAGGCCGCCGGCATAGAAGAAGTCCTCCATCAGATAGGCATCGCCGCTCGGCCGGACATTGGCGATCACGGGCACCTTGCGGCTGGCGATTTCGAAATCGTCGAGGCCGATGTCCTGGCCGGCGCGGCGGGCCTGCGCGATCAGGTGGATGATCGCGTTGGTCGAGCAGCCCATCGCCATCGCGACCGCAATCGCGTTCTCGAAGGCCTTGCGGGTCTGGATCGTCTTCGGCGTCAGATCCTCCCACACCATCTCGACAATGCGGCGGCCGCATTCGGAGGCCATGCGGATGTGGTTGGCATCTGCTGCCGGAATCGAGGAGGCGCCGGGCAGCGTCATGCCGATCGCTTCCGCGATCGCGGTCATGGTCGAGGCCGTGCCCATGGTCATGCAGGTGCCGTAGCTGCGGGCGATGCCGGCCTCGATGTCGAGCCAGTCCTTGTCGGAGATCTTGCCGGCGCGGCGCTCGTCCCAGTATTTCCAGCCGTCCGAGCCGGAGCCGAGCGTCTTGCCCTTCCAGTTGCCGCGCAGCATCGGACCTGCCGGCAGATAGATCGCCGGGATGTTCATCGAGGTCGCCCCCAGCAGCAACGCCGGCGTCGTCTTGTCGCAGCCGCCCATCAGCACCACGCCGTCGACCGGATGGCTGCGCAACAACTCCTCGGCGTCCATCGCCAAGAGATTGCGATAGAGCATGGTGGTCGGCTTGAGCAGCGATTCCGACAGCGACAGCGCCGGCAGTTCAAGCGGCAGGCCGCCGGCCATCAGGATGCCGCGCTTGACGTCGTCGACGCGCGACTTGAAGTGCATGTGGCAGGGCTGCGCGTCCGACCAGGTGTTGAGGATCGCGATGATCGGCCGGTCCTTCCACTCCTCCGGCGCATAGCCCATCTGCATGGCGCGGGAGCGGTGGCCGAACGAGCGGAGATCGTCGGGCGCGAACCAGCGCGCGCTGCGGAGCTGGTCGGGGGTTTTCGTCTTGGTCATTGGTCTTTCCTCTGCGAATCCGCCCGCTCTTCTGACACGCCGTCCACTCGTCGCAAGCGGCCGGATGCGCCGAGGTCAGCTTCCGCTATGCCCGAAAACGTGCATATATTGCGATACGTAGCAACAGCCATCGACCGGGAGCGTGATCTCGCGAAATGCTTGCAGGCCGGGCGGAATCCGCGCAACAATTTCGTGTTCATTGGTTTGATTTGCGGCCGTTGGGAACGTCCCCATCCCGGCTCGGAGGAATTCAGACGTGGCCAACATCCTGATTGTGGATGACGACCCGGCCGTTCAAATCACGATCCGGCTGCTCCTGGAGAGGGCCGGCCATGAGGTCACGGTGGCCGGCGATGGCCGCAAGGGACTCGCGCTGTTCGAGACCAGCCGGTTCGATCTGCTGTTTCTCGACATCTTCATGCCCGGCATGGACGGGCTGGAGACGATGCGTCACATCCGGGCGCTCGCCCCGGCCATTCCGATCATCGTCATTTCCGGCCGCTCGATCACGCCGGATGCCTATGCGGAACCGGACTTCCTGAAAATGGCGACCAAGCTCGGCGCGGTGGCAAGCCTGCAGAAGCCATTCCGACCCGGCGCCCTGCTCGCCGCGGTCGATGGCTGCCTGAAGGCGGGCGAGCCGGAGGGGTCCGATGTCCGCTCCGGCCGCCGATAACGAGGGCTCCTCTGCTTCAGGCCAGATCGGCCGCGATCATCCGGGAAGTGCCGCGACGAGCAGCACGCTGACGCTCACCACACGGCTGGCCATTGCAATGATCCTGCTGGTGGCGGTCACCGTGGCCGCGGTCGGCTGGCTCGGCTATCGCAACACCACGCAAGCGGTCATTCCGCGCGTGCTGGAGCGGGCCGAGGCCCAGTCGCGCCTGCTCGCGACCAACCTTGAATCTTACGTTGCCGGAGTGCGCGGCGATGTGATCGGCTATCGCGCCGCCGCAGCCATCAACGGTCTGATCCGTGCTCACGCCGGCGGCGGAATTGATCCTGCCGACGGCGTCTCGGAACAAACCTGGCGTGAACGTATCGCGAGGCGGCTCGAGGCCGAGATCGAGGCCAAGCCGATCTACGGACAGTTTCGGATCATCGGCGTCGACAATAACCAGCGAGAGCTCGTCCGTGTCGACCGCTCCGGGCCGAACGGAGCCCCCCGGATTGTCCCCGACAGCGAACTGGAGAGTAAGAGCGACCGAACCTACTTTCGGGAAACGATCCGGCTCGCAGCCGGCCAGATCTACGTTTCACCCGTCGATCTCGCCACCCGGCAAGGCGGCACGACGGCTCTTCACGTTCCGACGCTGCGGGCCGCGATGCCGCTGTTCGCGCCGGACGGAAAGCCGTTCGGCATCATCATCGCCAATGTCGACATGCGCCCTGCCCTGGACCACGTGCGCGCGACGACGAGTTCGGGAGGAGAGATCTATGTCGTGAATTCGCGCGGCGACTATCTCGTTCATCCCGACCGCTCGCGTGAGTTCGGCACATCGCGCGACCGGGCCAACGACTGGCGCAAGGACTTCCCCTATTTTGCAGCATTGGCGGGCACGGAGGAAGCATCCACGCGGCTCATGACCGATGCGGCGGGCCGACCGAACGGCGCGGCGATCGCGCCTGCGCTGCTGGCCGGCAAGGAATGGGTTGCAGTCATCGAGACGATTCCTGCACCCGTGTTCGGCTTGGTCCCGGCCGCGATTCAGAAGACGACTCTGCTGGTCGGCATACTCGCCGTATTCGCTGCAACTTCCCTCGCAGTGCTCCTGGCGCGTTCGCTGACGCGCCCGATCGGCCGTCTGACCGCGGCGGTGGAGGCAATCGGTCGCGGAAAGCCGGCTGACATCCCCGTCGATGCCAGCGGCGAGACCGGCGTGCTGGCGCGGGCCTTCGCCCGGATGGTGGAGGAGACCCGAGCGAAAACCGCGGCGCTCGAACGCGAGATCGAGGAGCATCGGCGCACCGAGGCCGCGCTAAGCCATCATGCGGCGCGCGAGCGCCTGTTCAGCGCCGCCGTCGAATCCTCCGACGACGCGATCGTGACGCAGTCGCTCGATGCCATCATCACGGGTTGGAATCCGGCTGCCGAGCGTCTCTACGGCTATTCGGCGGACGAGGCCATCGGCAAGCCCACCTCGATCATCGTCCCGCCCGACCGCCGCGCGCAAGGCAAGGGCTATCTGGCACGGATCGCCCAGGGTGAGCCGATCGAACGGTTCGAGACGGTGCGCCTGCGCAAGGACGGCACGCCGGTCGAAATCTCCCTCAGCCTCTCGCCGATCAAGGGATCCTCGGGGGAGATCATCGGGGTCTCCGGGAGCGCGCGCAGCCTGACCGACGCGCGCCGGGCCGAGCGGCAGCTCCAGCAGCAGCTCGAAGAGCGCCGGCAGATCTTCGAGACGTCGCAAGACCTGATCATGGTCATGGACTCGCACGGCCACATCGCGCAGATCAGCCCGAGCAGCGAGACCATTCTCGGCTACCGGCCGGAGGAGATGATCGGCCGCAGCGGCGCCGACTTCATTCATCCCGGTCATCTCGAGCACTCGCGCGCCGAGATGCGCGCGCTGCGCCGTGGCGAGCGCGTCAAGATCGCCGACACGCGCTGCTTCCACCGGAATGGACACGAGGTGTGGTTGTCCTGGCTCGGCAGCTGGTCCGAGCAGGCGCAGCGCTACTTCTTCGTCGGACGCGACATGACGGAGGCGCGGCTCGCGCAGGAATCGCTGCGCGAGAGCGAGCGGCTCGCCCGCAACATCGTCGAGACCTCGCTCGACGCCTTCATCCAGACCGACGAGACCGGCAGCATCCTGAACTGGAACTCGCAGGCCGAGCAGCTGTTCGGATGGCGGCGCGAGGAGGTGCTCGGCAAGAGCACGATCGACCTCATCATCGCCGAGGGCGAGCGCGAGAGGGTCAGAGCAGGCCTGAAGAGGTTCCTGGAAAACGAGGACGGCAGGACGCTGAACCGTCGCCGCGAGCTGATGTGCCGCCGCCGCGACGGCAAGGAATTCAGGGCCGAGGTCAGCGTCACCGCGCTGAAGCGCCGCGAGGGCCTGCTGTTCAACGTGTTCTACCGCGACCTCACCGACAAGATCGCCGCCGAGGAACGCATCCGGCATGCCGAGAAGATGGAGGCGATCGGCCAGCTCACCGGCGGCGTGGCGCATGATTTCAACAACATCCTCACCGTCATCACCGGAACGATCGAGATTCTCGCGGAGGCCGTCGAGAAGGAGCCGCAGCTTGCGGCCATCACCAAGATGATCGACGAGGCGGCCGCGCGCGGCGCCGATCTGACCCAGCACCTGCTCGCCTTCGCGCGCAAGCAGCCGCTGCAGCCGCGCGAGATCGACATCAACGCGCTGGTCATCGACACCGCCAAGCTGTTGCGGCCGACGCTGGGCGAGCAGATCCAGATTGAATCGGTGTTCGAGGACGAGAACTGCGTCGCGATCGTCGATCCCAACCAGCTCACCACCGCGATCCTCAACCTCGCGCTCAACGCCCGCGACGCCATGCCCGACGGCGGCAAGCTGATCCTGGAGACCGGCGCCGCCTATCTCGACGAGGTCTACGCCAGCGCCAACGACGTGCCGCCGGGGCACTACGTGCTGATCGCCGTGAGCGACACCGGCACCGGGATTCCGGCGAGCATGCTGACCCGGGTGTTCGATCCCTTCTTCACCTCGAAGGGACCAGGCAAGGGCACCGGCCTCGGGCTTTCGATGGTCTACGGCTTCATCAAGCAGTCCGCGGGCCACATCAAGATCTACAGCGAGGAAGGCCACGGCACCACGATCAAGATGTACCTGCCGCCCGGCAAGACGCCGACGGCGGTCGGCGAGGGCGTGACGCCGGCGACGATCGAGGGCGGACACGAGACGATCCTGGTGGTCGAGGACGACCGGCTGGTGCGCGACTACGTGCTGGCGCAGCTGCATTCGCTGGGTTACGTCACCTTGCAGGCCGCGAACGCCGCCGAGGCGCTCGCGATCGTCGCCGCCGGAAAGCCGTTCGACCTTCTGTTCACCGACGTCATCATGCCCGGCAAAATGAACGGACGGCAGCTCGCCGACGAGCTGATGAAGACGCGGCCCGATCTCAAGGTGGTCTACACGTCGGGCTATACCGAGAACGCGATCATCCATCACGGCCGGCTGGATTCCGGCGTGATGCTGCTGGCCAAGCCCTATCGGAAATCGGATCTGGCGCGGATCATCCGCAAGGCGCTGAGCG
The DNA here is from genome assembly GCA_003963435.1 of Bradyrhizobiaceae bacterium. GTDB lineage: Bacteria > Pseudomonadota > Alphaproteobacteria > Rhizobiales > Xanthobacteraceae > Bradyrhizobium. The sequence goes on from RXJC01000586.1 coordinate 20,458, forward strand.
GGTGAGGCTGCGCGTGCCGGCGTAGCCCGGATGAAGCGCAGCGCAATCCGGGGCAGTTTCTCCGCTCACACGAATCCCGGATTGCGCTGCGCTCCATCCGGGCTACGAGGTCGCTGTCGGGTGTGCAGAAAAGCCGGCCCCGGCTCAACAGCGCATCACTACGTGACGCGCTGCGTCCGGGGCACGAGAGGAGAGCCCGGCCGCCCTACGACGCGCGCTGGGCCGCGGTCATCACGATGCGGATCAGATCGGCGGCGTTGCGTGCGCCGAGCTTCTTCATGATGTTGGCGCGGTGATCCTCGATGGTGCGCGGGCTGATGCCGAGGGTACGGCCGGCTTCCTTGTTGGACGCACCGGAAGCGAACTGCTCCAGCACCTCGCGCTCCCTGCGCGTCAATGGCTCGCGTCCTGGGAAATGCAGCGAGCCGAATTTCGGCGAGGCGTTCTCCGCCTGCCTGCGTGCATAGGCGCCGATCGCCTCGTCGAGCCGGCCGACGATCTCGCTGCCGCGGAACGGCTTCTCGATGAAGTCGAGCGCGCCGCTCTTGATCGCGCCCACCGCCATCGCGATGTCGCCCTGTCCGGAGATCATGAAGATCGGCGCCGGATAGTCCTCGCCCTGCAGCTCCTTCAGAATGTCGAGGCCCGACTTTCCGGGAATGTGCACGTCGAGCAGGATCGCAGCCGGCGTGCGGTTTCGCGCGACGGAGAGCAGTGCCGCGCCGTCCGCAAAACAGATCACGTCATAACCCGCCGCCTTCAACACCATCGACAGAGTGTCGCGAACGGCAGGGTCGTCGTCGACCACGAAGATTTCACCGCGAGAGCTTTGTTCGGCCATGTGCCACATCCGGTTGGCATGAAGGACTCGCGTCCGCGCCAACCGTTATGGCGTTAGGCGCGGATTCGGCCCACCCGTATTTGTACGGGACATGGACTTAACGCACAAGTAGCGGCAGGGTGCCTAATTGCGGGGTACGGAGAATATCCATGCTAAATTTCGCTGGCACACCCCCGCTCGTCGCGACGGCCGAAACTGACAGCCGTCAGTTGATCGCAGCGGATCTTCGCGCTCTGATCACACGGATCGAGAGCAGCATGCGCCTGATCGACGCAGCCATGATGGGGACGGGCTCGTTGGAAACGGGCTCGTTGGAAACGGGCTTGTTGGAGAAAGGCTTGGCGTCCGGCGATCCGGCCGGTTCCACCGACATTTTCGTGCTCGACGACGTCACTCCGCGCTATGCGACGGCGAGCGCGGCCCTCAACGCCTGTCGGGCGGGCCTTGGCCACGCCCTGCAATGTCTGTCGGAATCCGGCAACCCGGCGTAAAGCGCGATCAGCGCGGCGCGCCGATCGCATGGCAGCTCCGCGACTCAGGCGCGGTGCCGTTCCACGATCGCGTCGGTGGCGACACCGCCCCAGGTGTGGATCGCCGGAAGGCCCATCGCGGTCTTGCCGAGATTGGCGAGGCTGATGCGCAAGGCCGCGAGATCGAGCGGCTTCGGCAGGCTCTGGAGCTCGATGCCGACGGACCGGGCGAAGCTGCGGGCGGCGCTGCGGCGCTTGCCGTCCATGCCGCTGATGACGATCACGGCGCCGCCGAACTTCGCCGCCGCCATCTCGCGCAGCACGTCGATGCCGTCGCCATCCTCCAGCACGAGATCGAGCGTCACGCAATCGAAGCGGGCGGCGCGAAGCTTCTCGATCGCGTCCGCCACGGACGGCGCCACGGTGACTTCGTGGCCGGCCTGCTTCGCGGCGACCGTGATCAGGCTGCGCTGCGTGGCGTCGTCATCGACCACCAGAAGCTGAAGCGCACGCCGCTCGGCGCTGTCGGGCAGGTTTGACGTGACGGGCGAAAGAGGACTTCTGGGCATTTCCGTATCCTGAGATTGAGACCGTCAACGGATACACGGTTCGCGCTTAGGCCACGTAAAGCTGCTGCGGCGAATTCGTCTCGATATCTTCAGAAAGTGTGAAGCAAGCGATCGGGGAAGGCGGCGACGGACGCGGACGGATCACGCCGCGGCGTCATGGCCGCCGGCCGCGCCGCGCTTCTTCCGGTTCTTGCCGCGCAGGAACTGGATGTCCATTTCGGCACCGTTGACGCGGACCAGCTCGCAGCGGCGATACGCGAGGCCCGTGGACGACAACAGCAGGAAGAACTCTTTCAGGTTCAACCCCTGGATCGAGCCTTCCACCGTGAGAATGGCGTCGGTGTCGGAGATCGCGTTGAGCTTGCAATCGCGGCGCCAGGTGCCGTCGATGGCCATGATGCAGACGTCATAGCCGCGACTGAAAGTCACGCGTTCCGTACCCTTGCCATCTTCGGCCATGTCTATCGTCCTGCCATGACCGCGAGGCGCGGCGATGCGCCGACGACGACCGGCTTGGCAGCCGCGGCCCGCGGATCGTTCGGCTTGTAGAGGCCGCGCCGCTCCGGAATCGGGCGGAACGTGTCGGTCAGACCGACCACTGTCTCGGCCGCGCCCAGCACCAGGAAGCCGTCGGGCTCGATCTGGCGCGCCAGCCGGTTGAAGATGCTGATCTTGGTGTCCTGGTCGAAATAGATCAGCACGTTGCGGCAGAAGATGACGTCAAAGGTGCCGAGCTGCGAGAAATCGTGCAGCAGGTTGAGCTGGCGATGCTGGATCATCGCCCGCAATTCGGGATTGACCTGCCAGGTCTCGCCGGTCTGCTTGAAATACTTGACCAGCATCTGGATCGGCAGGCCGCGCTGCACCTCGAACTGGCTGTAGATTCCGGCCTTGGCCTTCTCCAGCACTTCGTGCGACAGATCGGTCGCGATGATCTCGATGCGCCAGCCCGTGAGGGCCGCGCTCATCTCTTTCAGGCACATCGCCAACGAATAGGGCTCCTGGCCGGTCGAACCGGCGGCGCACCAGATGCGCACGCTGCGCTTGGCCGCGCGTGCCTTGATGATCTCCGGCATGATGTGGTCGCGGAAATGATCGAACGGGACCTTGTCGCGGAAGAAGAAGGTCTCGTTGGTGGTCATGGCTTCGACCACGTCGGTGATCAGCTGGCGCGCGCCGCCCTGCAGCTTCTGCACGAGCTCGGCGATGCCGGAGAGCCCGGCCTTGCGGGCGAGCGGCAGCAGGCGGCTTTCGATCAGATATTGCTTGTCTGCGGACAGGTCGAGCCCTGAATTGTCCTTCAGGAACTTACGCAGGTACTCATACTCGGTCGGGGTCACGGATAGCCTCTTCGAAGCTGTACTGGAACACTCTGGCCGACGCACGCGGCCAGACACACTCAGACCATGGCTTGTCCGACCGGGAGCAAGCCGACTTCAGCAAACTTGTCGGCGATAATGTCTTTGTCGAAGGGCTTCATGATGTACTCGTTGGCGCCGCCGCTGAGCGCCTGGGCGATATGAGCCACGTTGTTCTCGGTGGTGCAGAACACCACCTTGGGCTGGTCGCCGCCGGGCAGGCGGCGCATGTGGCCCATGAACTCGAAGCCGTCCATCACCGGCATGTTCCAGTCGAGCAGCACCGCATCGGGCAGCTGCCGCTGGCAGATCTCGAGCGCCTTCGAGCCGTCCTCGGCCTCGGTCACTTCGAATTCCAGGCCCTCCAGGATCCGGCGCGCGATCTTGCGCACGACGCTGGAATCATCGACCACCAAGCAGGTTTTCATTTTGGTTCTCCGGCTCCGATGTTTCGTTGGCTCACGCGGCCATCTGCACTTTGGTTTCGAGCTCGAGGACGCGATCGACGTCGAGGACGACCATGAGCTGCCCGTCGAGGCGGTGGACGCCGCCGGCGAGCTTGGCCATGCGGGGGTCGAGGTTGACGGGGTTTTCCTCCATGCCGGCCTCGGGCAGGCGCAGCACC
>RXJC01000504.1 GCA_003963435.1 Bradyrhizobiaceae bacterium
ACGGGCGTGATGCAGCGCATGCGCCAGCCCCGAGCGCATCAGGCCGACCGAGGCGATCGCGCAATCCTGCCGCGTCAGCTGCACCATCTGGATGATGGTGCGGATGCCCCTGCCCTCCTCGCCAACCGCCTGCGCATAGGCACCGACGAACTCGACCTCGGAGGAGGCGTTGGAGCGATTGCCGAGCTTGTCCTTCAACCGCTGGAACTGGATCGCATTCACCGAACCATCCGGCGCGAAGCGCGGCATGAAGAAGCAGGTCAGCCCCTGCTCGGCCTGCGCCAGCACCAGGAACGCGTCGCACATCGGCGCCGACATGAACCATTTATGGCCGGTGATGCGATAGGCTTCACCATCGCGCACCGCGCGCGTCATGTTGGAGCGCACGTCGGTGCCGCCCTGCTTCTCGGTCATGCCCATGCCGAGCGTCATGCCGCGCTTGTCCCACCATGGTGCGAAGCTGGGATCGTAGCTCTTTGTCGACAGCACCGGCATCACCTTGCCGAGCAGGTCGGGCTGCATCGCCAGCGCGCCAACCGAGGCGCGCGTCATCGTGATCGGGCAGAGGTGGCCGGTCTCGACCTGCGCCGCCATGTAGAATTTTGCAGCACGAATGACCTCGGCGGCATCGCCCGCCGGTTTGCCGTCCGCGGTCCAGGTCGAATTGTGCACGCCGGCATGGGCGCTGTGTGCCATCAGCTCGTGATACGAGGGGTGAAACTCGACCTGGTCGCGGCGATTGCCTTTGGCGTCGAAGGTGCGCAGCTTCGGCGTGTTCTCGTTTGCCAGGCGCCCGCGGTCGGCCATCGCGGCCGAGCCCCATTGCTTGCCGAACGCGGACAGCTCGCGTTCCGCCGCCGCGCCGCCATTGGCCTTCACCGCATCGACCAGCGGCCGATCCACAGTGAACAGGTCGACGTCCTCGAACGGCGGCGACTGGTTGAAGACCTCGTGGGTCGCAAAGCTCGGCTGGGTCATCGGTTCCTCGGCGCGGAATCAGTTCCGCCGCGGCTGGATCGGGAAATCATAGGCGGCCCCACCCGCCCCTGGCAGGGAAAAATGCCACCACTCCTTCGAATAGTTCACAAAGCCTTGCCTGGCCATCGCAGCCATCAGCCGCTTGCGCCAGCTGCGCTGCTCGGGCGTGATCGACGGTGCCGCGGTATGGCCCTTGGTGTCGGTGCAATCATAACCGGTGCCCATGTCGACGCTGCCTTCGGGCGCACGTGCGTCAACCGGCGCGGTGCAGTCGGCATAGGTCCTTGATGGGTCGTATTTGGCGGAATTGTCGGCCTTCAGATCGACCAGCGTGAGATCGAGCGCCGCACCCGTCGAATGCTGTGAGCGGCTCGCGATGTAGCCGAGGCGGAACAGCTCGGTCTTGGGAATTTTGGGATTGTAGCGCCGCTCGGCGGCGCTCTCGTGACCATTCTGCGACCACTTCACCATGTCGAGCGAGGCCCGCGCCGGCCGGTAGCAGTCGAACATCTTGAGCGAGAGGTTTTGCGCGGCGAGCTCCGCCTGCACCGCCTTCAACCGCAGCCCGACCTCGCGCTTCACCACGCATTCGCCGGCATTGTAACCGGCGAGCGGACGGCCGACGAAATTGTTGGACGTGGCGTAGCGGATGTCCTGCATGATGCTGGGGTCGATGTCGCGCAGGTAAACGAAGCCGCCGGGGAGCGATTGGGCGTGGGCGGCGCTCACCGTCATTGCCGCCAGGAACGCTGTCACAATTCTTTTCACGGAATGCCCCACATCGTCATGGCCGGGCATAGCCGTCTGAAGGACGGCGTCGCTTCCGCTCGCCTATGCCCGGCCATCCACGTTTTTGCATCAAATGCGATAGAAGATCGTGGATGCCCGGGACAAGCCCGGGCATGACGGACAGGTCACGCCACGGCGGCGAAACCGACAGATCAGGGGATAACTCACCACCCCGGCATTGGCCCTTGCCCCCCTAGCCATCCGCGCCTATAGCTCTCGTTTTAATGACATCGAAATCGACCTTCGTCCTCGGCCACCGGCATTTGCTGGGCATCGAGGGCCTTTCCGCGGCCGACATCACCGGCCTGCTCGACCTGTCCGAAGAATATGTCGAGCTCAACCGCCAGGTTGACAAGAAGCGCACCGTCCTGCGCGGACGGACGCAGGTGAACCTCTTCTTCGAGGCCTCCACCCGGACCCAATCCTCGTTCGAGCTCGCCGGCAAGCGCCTCGGCGCCGACGTCATGAACATGTCGGTCGCCTCCTCGTCCATCAAGAAGGGCGAGACGCTGATCGACACCGCGATGACGCTGAACGCCATGCACCCGGACATCCTGGTGATGCGCCATCACGCCTCCGGCGCGGTGGAACTGCTGGCGCGCAAGGTTGACGGTTCCGTTATCAATGCCGGCGACGGCGCGCATGAGCATCCGACCCAGGCCCTGCTCGACGCGCTCACCATCCGCCGCAACAAGGGCCGGATCGAAGGGCTCGTGGTCGCGATCTGCGGCGACGTGCTGCATTCGCGCGTCGCCCGCTCCAACATCATCCTGCTCAACACCATGGGCGCCCGCGTCCGCGTCGTCGGCCCCTCCACGCTGCTGCCGCCCGGCATCGAGCGGATGGGCGTCGAGGTCGCGCGCGACATGCGCGAGGGCCTCAACGGCGCCGACATCGTCATGATGCTGCGGCTGCAGCGCGAGCGCATGAACGGCTCCTTCGTGCCGTCGTCATCCGAATATTTCCACTATTTCGGGCTCGACCAGAAGAAGCTCGCCTACGCCAAGCCCGACGCCCTCGTGATGCATCCCGGCCCCATGAACCGCGGCGTCGAGATCGACTCGATCGTGGCCGACGGCGCGCAGTCCCTGATCCGCGAACAGGTGGAGATGGGGGTCGCGGTGCGCATGGCGGTGCTGGAAGCGCTCGCCCGCAACCTGCCGAACGCGTGATGCCGATGTTGATCGATCGCCGCCCCATCCTGCTCGCCAACGCCCGCGTCGTCGATCCCTCCAGGGATTTCGACGGTGTCGGCGACGTCCTGATCGCCGACGGCACCATCCGCGAAACCCGCCGCGGCATCGGCGCGGCCGGCGTCCCCGAGGGCACCGACATCGTCAACTGCTCCGGCAAGATCGTCGCGCCCGGCCTGGTCGACATGCGCGCCTTCGTCGGCGAGCCCGGCTTCAGCCATCGCGAGACTTTTGCGTCCGCCAGCCAGGCGGCCGCGACCGGCGGCATCACCACCATCATCTGCCAGCCCGACACCTTGCCGGTGATCGACAATTCCGCGACGGTCGACTTCGTGATGCGCCGCGCCCGCGATACCGCAATCGTCAACATCCAGCCGATGGCCGCGCTCACCAAGGGCATGCTCGGCGAGGAGATGACCGAGTTCGGCCTGCTCAAGGCCGCGGGCGCGATTGCCTTCAGCGATGGCACCAGAAGCGTGACCAATGCGCAGGTGATGCGCCGCGCGATGACCTATGCCCGTGACTTCGACGCGCTGATCGTGCACTTCACCGAGGATCCCGATCTCGTCGGCGAAGGCGTGATGAACGAAGGCGAGTTCGCCTCGCGCCTTGGCCTCATGGGCATCCCGAGTGCCGCCGAGGCCGTCATGCTCGAGCGCGACATGCGCCTCGTGGCGCTGACCGGCGGCCGCTATCACGCGGCCTCGCTGAGCTGCATCGACTCGCTCGAGATCCTCCAGCGCTCCCGCGACGCCGGCCTCACCGTCAGCGCCTCGGTCTCGATCAACCATCTGGCGCTGAACGAGAACGACATCGGCCCCTACCGGTCATTCCTGAAGCTGTCGCCGCCGCTGCGCAGCGAGGACCACCGCCGCGCGCTGGTCGCCGCGGTGGCCTCCGGCCTCGTCGACGTCATCATGTCCGACCACAATCCCCAGGACGTCGAGGTCAAGCGCCTGCCGTTCGCGGAAGCCGCGCCCGGCGCCGTCGGTCTCGAAACCATGCTGCCGGCGGGCCTTCGCCTCGTGCACAATGGCGAGCTGGACCTGAAGACACTGATCCGGGCGATGTCGACCCGGCCGGCCGAGCTGCTCGGCCTGCCGGGCGGAACCCTGCGCGCAGGCAGCCCCGCCGACGTCATCGTGATCGACCCCGATGTGCCCTGGGTGGTCGATCCCGCTGATCTCAAATCGCCCTGCAAGAATACCCCGTTCGACGAGGCCCGCTTTACAGGCCGGGTGGTGCGCACCATTGTCGGCGGCCGCACGGTGTACGAGCATGTCTGACACGAAATCCAGCCTCGCGAAATCCAGCCTTGGGAGCTTCCGCCATGGGGCTTGAAGCATTTTTGCCGGTGGCCTTCGTCATCGGCTACCTCTTCGGCTCGATTCCGTTCGGCCTGATCCTGACCCGGCTCGCCGGCACGCAGGATATCCGCTCGATCGGCTCCGGCAGCATCGGCGCCACCAACGTGCTGCGGACCGGCAGCAAGGGCCTTGCCGCCGGCACCCTGTTGCTCGACGCGCTCAAGGGCACGGCGGCGGTGGTGATTGCCGGGTACATCGCAGGTCCCAACGCCGCCATGGTCGCCGGGCTTGGCGCCTTTCTCGGCCATCTCTTCCCGGTCTGGCTCAAGTTTAGAGGCGGCAAGGGTGTCGCGGTCTATATCGGCATCCTGCTCGGCCTGTTCTGGCCCGGCATGGTGGTGTTCTGCCTGCTCTGGCTCGCGACCGCCTTCACCACCCGCTACTCGTCGCTGTCGGCGCTGGTGGCCGCGTTCATCACGCCGATCTTCCTGTGGTGGTTCGGGCACCTCGCGCTCGCAGCCTTGTTCGCGGTGCTGACGCTGCTGCTGTTCTACGCGCATCGCGAGAACATTAAGCGGCTGCAAGCCGGCAAGGAAAGCCGGATCGGCGAGAAGGCTTAGAGCGTTTTCGAGCGAAGTGGATACCGGTTCGCGTCAAGAAAACGCGTCAAAACAAGAATCCAAAGCCGGGCATCTACGGATACCGAAACGATCTTCTGCATTATATGCCAAATCCTGTTCGCAACTCGCCGCTGACTCGCGGCGGGCAGTAGCGAACAGGTTCCATGCCTGTCATCCTGACAGTGCAAATGGCGTTACGCGGTTGCTCAGAATGAGCGAGAAGATTGACGGCACGCATGATGACGGTGGGTTGCAGGGCACTGCGGCAAGCCGGCTGCTGTCGGCAACCTCCATCTGGTCCGATGCGCCCGCGCCGCTTCCAGCGCCAAAGCCCGTCTCCATTTCGCCGCCCGCCGCCGTTGTGCCGGCGGCTGCGCCGGCCGAGGTCGTAACCGCTGCCCCGGTTGAGCAGACGCGCGCTGGCCAATGGCCGCCGCGAAAACTCTCGCTGGCGCTGCAGGGCGGCGGCACCTTTGCCGCCTTCACCTGGGGCGTGCTGGAGCGGCTGCTCGAAGAGCCTATCGAGATCGACACCATCAGCGGCGCCAGTGCCGGCGCCATCAACGCGCTGCTGCTCGCTTGCGGCCTGGCCGAAGGCGGCCGCGAAGCCGCGCGCAGCCGGCTGAGCCGGTTCTGGCTCCGCCTGATGCACGAGGCCTCGTTCCGCTCGCTGATGCTGATCGGTGGCTTCTCGCCGGCGGGAAGCTCGGTCGCGTTCGGGCCGACGCTGCGCTCCGGCCAGTTCGATCCGGTCGATCTCGATCCGCTCAGGCAGGCGCTGTCGCGCGACATCGACTTTGCCGCGTTGCGCGGCGCGCGCTGCCCAAGGCTGCTGATCGCGGCGACGCGGATCCGCGACGGGCAGCAGCAGATCTTCCGCAATGACGCCGTCACCGCCGACGTCGCACTGGCCTCGACCTGTCCGCCGCTGGTTCACTGTGCCGTCGAGATCGAGGGCGAGGCCTATTGGGACGGCGGCTTCGGCGGCAATCCGCCTTTGCTGCGGCTGGCGCAGGAGACGACGACGTCTGACGTCCTGCTGGTCCAGGTCACCCCGGCGCGCGACAGCTATGTGCCGATCACGCTCGCCGCGATCGACCGCCGGCTCGACCAGATCGCCGCCAACGCCGCGCTCAATGCCGAGATTGCGGCGCTGGACTGGGCGCGCGCCAACGGCGCCCCAGCGTTACGATTGTCGAAGATCGCCGCCGAAGACTCGATCGAAGGCCTGGCGCAACGCTCATCCACCGATCTCGGCCGCGGCTTCATCCGCCTCCTGCACCGGAGCGGCCGCGCAGCCGCCGAGCGCTGGCTCGGCCAAGAAGCGACGGGCAACGAGGCCCAGCGCAAATTGCCCGCGGCCGAACCGGCGCTAGCCTGACTTCGCCAGCGCATCCTCCAGGAACCACGCCGCCGACAGCGCAAGCGCATCATTGCCGAAGCGCGCGATCACCTGCACGCCAACAGGCAGGCCGCCGACCTTGAGCACCGGCACATTGACGCAAGGATTGCCCATCAAGGTCCAGAGCCGGTTGTAGCGGGGATCGCCTGTGGTCGCGAGCGGCTTCGCCGGCGCGGTGCCCGGCGCCGAATAGGTCAGGAGCACGTCGATGCCCTCGAACACTTCGCCGAGCTCGCGGCGGCCGCGGCGGCTGATCCGGCGCGCCTCGTCATATTCCTTCGGCGTGAGATGGGCCGTCGCATCGAGGCTGGCCCGCAGCATCGGCGCGATCTCGTCGTGCCGCTCGGAAAACTCCCAGGCCAGCGCGCGATGCGCCTCGAAATCCTGGACGATGGGGTGGATGCGCCAGGCCTCCTGCACTGCCTCGGGCAGATCAATCGTCTGCACGCTGGCGCCGGCGCGCTCCGCCGCTTTGATCGTCGCCTGCAGGCCCTCCTCGGCCGCCGGCTCGACGCTGCCAGCGAACTCCTGCCTGACCACGCCGATGCGCGGCGACTTCGCCGGGACGATGCCGGAGAATTCGCTGCGGCCCGTCATCGCCAAAAGTCCGCACGCGAGATCCTCCGCGCGCGCGCCGAACAGCCCGACCGTATCGAGCGCCCACGAATAGCATTTGACGCCGACCGTCGGCAGCATGCGGAACGACGGCTTGATCGCAGCAGTCCCGCAATAGGCGGCGGGCCGGATCACCGAGCCGCCGGTCTGGGTGCCCAGCGCCAGCGGGATCATGCCGGCGCCGACGGCTGCCGCGGAGCCCGCGGACGAGCCGCCCGGCGAATGGCCTGAATTGTGCGGATTGAGCGTCGGCGTCGGATCGCGCGAGGCGAACGCCGTGGTCGTGGTCTTGCCGATGATGGTCGCCCCTGCCCGCTTCAGCATCATGACGACGGGCGCATCGGCGCGCGGCTGCCAGCCGCGATAGATCTCCGAGCCCATCTCGGTCGGCATATTGGCGGTGTCGATGATGTCCTTGATGCCGACGGCGATGCCGCGCAGCGGGCCGGCGCTTTGCGCCTTGGCGGCCTTGTCGTGGCGGACGAAGGCGCGGACGTCATTCTCCTTGGCCTCGATCGCCGCATGCGACTGGGCGATGGCGGCGTCGGGCGACAACTCACCGGCTTCAATGCGGCGCTGGAGGTCGGCGAGTGAGATCAT
>RXJC01000320.1 GCA_003963435.1 Bradyrhizobiaceae bacterium
ACGCCGCGATTGAAGCAGAGATAGGCGAGCGCCGAGGGGAAAACGGCGACGTAGAACAGGCTCAAGAGGTTCGGCCCGTCGAGCTTCATCACCGGGCGTGCGGACAGTTCCCAGATCTCCAGCGGAATGAGGCAGGCGGCGCCGCAGCCGAAGGTGAAGGCGAGGAACGAGAGGCCGTGCATCGGCGGCCGTTTCAGCGACAGCACCGAATAGAGCGCGAAGATCAAGAGTGCGAGGACGAAGATCAGGTCGCCCTTGTTGAAGTCGATGTTCGACAGTGTTGTGAAATCGCCGTGTAGCAGGATCGTCAGCACGCCGCACATCGACAGCAGCACACCGAAAGCCTGCGCCGCGGTGAGCCGGATACCGAGGATGACGAGCGACCACAGCGCCACGAGCAGCGGAGCGGCCGACTGCAACAGCAGCGTGTTGAGCGCCTGGGTATGCTCCAGCGCCCAATATTGCAGCGTGTTGAAGGCGCCGATGCCGGTGATCGAGAGCGTGACCATCAGGCCAAGCCTGCCGCGGATCGCCGGCCAGTCCTGCACCAGGTGCTTCCAGGCGAACGGCAGCACCAGCAGGAAGGCGAAGAACCAGCGCAGGAACGACAGCGTGACCGGCGGGATATGGCCGGCGGCGAGCCGCCCGACGATGGCGTTGCCGGCCCAGCACAGCGCGGTGATGCTGAGCAGGAGATAGGGCTGGTTGGCGATCCAGCTCTGGCCGGACGTCTCGGTGCCGGTGGTCTGGCCGGTGGCGGACATTGTGATTGTTATGGCCCCGCGTCATGCACCGAGGCCCGGCCCGGTGAGGGCCGCTTCGTCGCCCGGCCCGAGTCAAAGACACGGAAACGCACCGAATATCAATGGGGCTGGCGCATCGCCTCCATGCGCTGACCTGATGCGGCGGGAACCTGGTCGTCTCCGGCCACAACAGCGAAGCTCAACCAAGCATGCCCTTAAATTCGGCGTAACCTATTGACCTAAAACAACCCTGACTTCCGCCCCCGCGCTAGCGTCATCCAATCGGCCGGCCCGACCGGTCGGCAATGGAAACGAGACGTAGGTCGCGTCGGCTTTCGCGCGATCCGCATGGCAGTGTCATGGTCGAGCAAACAATCATCCTGCGGCAGAACAAGAGCCGGCTGTCCGTCGCGACGCTGTGGTCGGGATTCCTCACGCACAAATGGTTCATCCTCGCCGTGGTCGCTCTGCTTGGTCTCGGCGCCTGGCAGAGCGCACGCGTGCTGCTGGGGCCGGCGATCGTTGTCGACCAGGTCAAGCGCGGCCGGCTGGTCGAGACCGTGGTGGCGAGCGGCCATGTCGAGACGCCTTACCGGGTCGAGATCGGCAGCCAGATCACCGCCACCGTGCAGGAGGTGCTGGTTCGACAAGGCGAAAAGGTCAGCAAGGACCAGCCGTTGATCTCGCTCGAGTCGCGCGAATTGAAGGCGGCCGTGGTGCAGGCGGAAGGCGCGTTGGCGCAGGCCGAGGCGCGGATCAGGCAGCTCGAGGAACTTACGTTGCCCTCGGCCAAGGAAGCGTTGGCCCAGGCGCAGGCGACGCTACTCAATGCCCAGCAGACCTATGACCGCACCGCCCAGCTCGAGCGCAACGGCTACGCGACCCGGGCCGCACTCGATGAGGCCCAGAAGACGCTCGACGTTGCCCGAGCCGTAACGCGTTCCGCCCAATTCCAGGTCTACACCGCGAGCCCTGGCGGCAGCGATTACGTGATGGCGCAGACGCAAGCCAAGCAGGCGCGCGCTAATCTCGATACGGCCGACTCCCGGCTCGGTTATGCGACCATCACCGCACCCCGCGACGGCGTCCTGATCACGCGCAGCGTTGAGCGCGGCGCGGTGGTGCAGCCCGGCAAGACGCTGCTGGTGCTGGCGCCGGCCGGGGACGTGCAGCTTGTGCTGCAGATCGACGAGCGCAATCTCGGCAAGATCGCTCTCGGGCAGAATGCGCTCGCCTCGGCCGACGCCTATCCGGACCGGCGGTTTGGCGCCACGATCACCTATATCAACCCCGGGATCGACATTTCGCGTGCTTCGGTCGAGGTGAAGCTGACGGTCGCCGACCCTCCGGACTATCTGCGCCAGGACATGACGGTCTCGGTCGACATCGAGGTTGCCGCAAAGGACGAGGCGCTGATCCTGCCCTTGCGCTCGGTGCATGATGCGCTGTCCGGCAAGCCGTGGATACTCGGACTCAAGGACGGCCGCGCCAGTCAGCGGCCGGTCAAGCTCGGGCTGCGCGGCAACAGCCAGGTCGAGATTACGGAAGGTGTCGCCGCCGGCGACGTCGCAATCCCCCAGAGTTCCGGCGTTCTGGCCGGCCAGCGTCTGCGGCCTGTCCGGCAATGAACCACTGGCTGCCCATCGAATGGACCATGGCGGTTCGGTTCCTGCGCGAGGGCCGGCTCCAGACCATCTTCATCATCGGCGGCATATCGATCGGCGTCGGCGTCATCGTCTTCATGTCGGCGATGCTTGCCGGACTTCAGGCGAACTTCATCAAGCGCGTGCTGACCTCGCAGCCCCAGATTCAGCTGCTCGCGCCCGATCAGGTCGCGCGCCCGCTGCGAAACGGGGCCGGCGAGATCGAGGACGCGGTGGTGCAGCGTCCGAGCCAACGGGTGATCTCGATCGATCAATGGCCGAAGATCAGGGCACAGATGCAGGCGATGCCGGAGGTCGTCACGGTCGCGCCGACAATACTCGGCTCGGTGCTTGCGGTCCGTGGCGATGCCAGCCGCTCGGTGAGCCTGTCGGGTGTCGAGCCGGAGTCCTATTTCAGAATCGTCAAAGTGCCGGACTACATCGTTGCCGGCGAGCCCCGGCTCACCAGCGAGGACGTCATTGTCGGGATCGAGCTCGCCAAGGAGCTGGGCGCCAGCGTCGGCGACAAGCTCAACATCCGCGCCGCCTCCGGCGCAACCCGCGTCCTGACGATCTCCGGGCTGGTCGATCTCGGCAACAAGGGCGTCAACCAGCGGGTATGCTATGCCGCGCTGCGGACTGCACAGTCTTTGCTGGGCATGATCGGCGGCGTCACCACCATCGATCTGACGGTGAGCGACATCTATGCGGCAGAGCAGATCGCCCAGCGCATCCAGGTGGCCAACGTGGTCGAGGCCGACAGCTGGATCAAGACCAACGCCCAGTTCTTCACCGCCGTGCAGGCCCAGCAGAACACCAACACGCTCATTCGCCTGTTCGTCGGCCTCTCCGTCGCGTTCGGAATCGCGGCCGTGCTGATCGTGTCGGTGATCCAGCGCTCGAAGGATATCGGCATCTTGCGCGCGATGGGCACGACACGCGGCCAGATCCTGCGCGTCTTCCTGGTTCAGGGCGGGCTGCTGGCCTTCGTCGGCTCGCTGTTCGGGGCGGCGATGGGCGCGTTCGCGTTGGTCTACTGGCACTCGGTCGCGCGTCAGGCCGACGGGACCGAGCTGTTTCCTCTGGTCCTGGAGCGCAGCCTGTTCGTCTACACGGCGCTGCTGGCCACCGCCACCGGTCTCCTCGCCGCGATGGCGCCGGCCGTGCGGGCTGCCAAACTCGATCCGGTGGTGGCGATCCGTGGCTGACCAGATCCTCCGTCTCGAAAGCGTGTGCAAGACCTACAATGCCGGGCTGCCCACCGAAACCGAGGTGCTGCACAACATCGACCTCGAGCTCGATCACGGCGAGTTCCTGGCCCTCATTGGTCCGTCCGGCTCGGGCAAGAGCACGCTGCTCAACATCGTCGGGCTGCTCGACCGGCCGACCTCGGGCCGCCTGCTGATCAAGGGCCAGGACACCGCTGCCCTCGACGATGCCGAGATTACCCGCCTGCGCGGCCATACCATCGGCTTCGTCTTTCAATATCATCTGCTGATCTCGGCGTTCACGGCGCGGGAAAACGTCATGATGCCGATGCTGGTCGACAGCGGCT
>RXJC01000437.1 GCA_003963435.1 Bradyrhizobiaceae bacterium
GGTCATTCGACGGGCGAAGCCTTCATGCTGTGGTCCTCCAGCGCCAGACCGAGCACGGCCTGGATCGCGCGCGCCAGGAACTGCAGCGTCAGCAGCAGCATGCCGAAGGTGACGACGGCTTGTGGAAACCACAGCGGCGTGTCGCTGGAGGTCGAGACCTGGCCGCGGATGTACGCGGCAAAGGCGAACTTCGCCATGGCCGAGGTCAGAAACGCCATGAAGGCGAAGCCGGCCGCGGCCGAGAGGATTTCGAGCGCGCGCTGCACCGGCATCGGTGCGTTCTTGAGCAGCAGCACGACGCGGATGTGGCCGCCGACGCGCAGGGTCATGGCGGCCCCGAAAGTGAAGGACGCCGCCATCAGGTAGGAGGAATATTCCCAGGCGATCGAGATGGTCGGCGGGAAGAACGGCAGGAAGTTCGAGAGAAAGCGCGTCGCGACCTCGCACAGCATCAGCAGCGTCAGCATCAACAGGCAGCCGCCGCCGATCCAGCCGTCGAGCCGGCCGAGGCGGTCGATGCCGTCGAGCAGGAGACGCAGCGGCGCGGGCGCCGCTGCGTTGAGGCTCTGCGGTGCTTCGGGCGTCACGCTCACCACGCCGCCGCCCTCAGCCGCGCTTCATTTCGGCGAGATAGGCCCGCACCGGCTTGTCGGCCGCCGGCACGCGCTTGAGAAAGGCGTCGAGTTGCGGCGCGGTCTTGGCGCGGATGTCCTTCATCATCGCGTCCGAGACCGGCACCACCTCCATGCCGCCCTCCTTGAGGCGGTTGAGGCTGTCGACGTCGGCCTTGAGCGAATTGGCCCAGAAGCCCGGCTCCATCTTCGCGGCGATATCCGCGACGAGCTTTTGCTGGTCGGCAGGAAGCGCCTTCCAGGAGTCGAGATTGACGGTGAGCATTTGCGACGACCAGACGTGATTGGTCGGGTAGACGTATTTGAGGAATTCCCAGAACTTGCCGTCGACGCCCGAGACCGACGATGTGGAGACGCCCGACACGGCGCCGGAGGCGAGCGCGGGAATCGTCTCGCCCCAGGGGATCATCACGGCCGCCATGCCGATCGCATTCAGCATGTCGACCGCATTCTTGTCGGGCACGCGGATCTTGATGTTCTTCAGGCCCTCGACGTCGGCGACCTTCACCTTGAGGTGCAGATATTGCGTCGGCCAGGGCACGATGTAGAGGATCTTCTGGTTGTTGCGCGCCGCGATCTTCTCGTATTCGGGCCGCACGTATTTGTGCAGCACCTTCAGCTCGTCGACGGAGCCGCAGAGGAACGGGATGCTCTCGACGCCCATGAAGGGCTCGTCGCCGACCTGCTGGATGTTGAGAACGTCGGCGAGCGGCACCAGGCCGTCGCGCACGGCACGCAAATGCTCGGGGCCCTTGAAGCCGAGCTGGCCTCCGGCCTTCACGGTGATCGCGACCGCACCGCCGGTCTGCTTCTTCACTTCTTCCGCGAAGGCCATCGCGTTCTGGGTGTGGAAATTGCCGTCGGGCCATACCGTCGACATGTCCCAGCTCGTCGTCGCCGCCCGCGCGCGAGTCGACATGTGGCCGGCGGCGAGCAGCGTCGCTGCGCCCGCGGTGAAGTTCCGTCGCGTGATCATTGTACCCCTCCGTTTACCCAAGCCTACCGACGCGTCAGCGCGCGTACCCATAAACCGCAACAGCATTGTCGGCGGACACGAGCCCGCTTTCGACGTCGTCCTTGACCGCCGCACGCTCGCGCGTCGCGGGATCGCCGATGCCGGCGCCGCCGGGCGTCAGCACCACGAGGCGATCATCCGGCGGCACCTGCTGAAAGCCTTTGCCACGCAGCTTCTTGCCCGACTTCAAGCCGACATAGCCGGCCTCGCCGTTCTTGCCGCCATCGCGTCCGCGCGGCGGATGATCGATGCGGTCGAACGCCGCCAGGATGTCGAACGGCGCGTCGACGCCGCTGCCGACTTCGATGATCTGGCCGAGGCCGCCGCGGGTGCGCCCTGCCCCGCCGGAATCCGGGCGCAGTTCCTTGCGCCAGAAAATCAAGGGCGTCTGCGTCTCCGCGATCTCCACCGGCGTGCCGCGCACGCCGCTTGGGTAAGCGGTGGCCGACAGCCCGTCCTTGCCGAAGCGCGCGCCGGTGCCGCCGTTGGAGGTCACCGCCATCGAGAACCCGTAATTGCCGCCGACGCCGCTGCGCGTCTGTCCGCGCACGTTGAGATTCCACAGGCACGAGGTGCCTTCCGCGGGCACGCGTTCGGGAATGATCTGGCGCAGGCAGCCGAACACCACGTCGGGCAGCATCTGGCCGATGATGTGACGCGAGGCGACCGGCGCCGGTTTCGGCGCATTGAGGATCGCGCCTGCCGGTGCCGACACCGTCAGCGGCGAGAGCGAGCCGGCGTTGTTCGGGATCTGCGAGGCGACGACGCAGCCGAGGCCGAACACGGTATAGGCGGTGGTGTAGGACAAGGGCACATTGATCCCGAACTTGGAGGCAGCCGAGGTGCCGTCGAAATCGACGTGGATACCCGCATCCGAGATCGTCAAGGTCGCGGCCAGCGTCACCGGCGCGTCGTAGCCGTCCACCACCATGGTGTTGCGCCAGCTGCCCTTCGGCAGCTTGGCGATCTCGGCCAGCACGGCCTCGCGCGAGCGGTCGCAGATGTAGTCGCCGAGCTCGTCGAGCGTGTCGATTCCGAACTCGGTCATCATCTCGACCAGGCGCTCGCAGCCGACGTCGTTGCAGCCGGCGAGCGAATAGGTGTCGCCCTCGGTGTCGATCGGCAGCCGCGTGTTGGTGCGGATCATCGCCATCAGCGTCTCGTTGACGACGCCCTGGTCGATCAGCTTCAGCATGGGGATGTAGAGCCCCTCCATGAACACGTCGGTGGCGTCGGGCCCGAAGCCGATGCCGCCGATGTCCATCAGATGGCTGGTGCAGGAGAACAGCGCGACGGCCTTGCCGTCCTTGAAGCAGGGCGTGGTGACGACGAAGTCGTTGAGGTGGCCGGTGCCCATCCAGGGATCGTTGGTGATGTAGGCATCGCCCTCCTTCATCGTCTCGATCGGGAAGTGGTCGATGAAGTGCTTGACCGATTCCGCCATCGAGTTGACGTGTCCGGGCGTTCCGGTCACCGCCTGCGCCAGCATCCGCCCCTTGAGGTCGAACACGCCGGCCGAGAGGTCGCCGCATTCGCGCACGATCGGGCTGAAGGCGGTGCGCAGCAGCACCTGCGCCTGCTCCTCGACCACGGCGATCAGCCGGTGCCACATGATCTGAAGGTCGATCAGGCTCGCGCCATTTGGCTTGCTCATGATCAGGCCGCCTTTCGTTCCATGACGATGCTGCCGGCACCGTCGATATGGGCGTCAAAACTGGTGGAGACGAAGGTTGAGGTCTCGTCCTCCGCGATCACCGCGGGGCCCGCGATGGTCGCGCCCGGCGCCATGTCTTCGCGGCGATAAAGCGGGATTTCGATCACCTCGCCGGCGCGGCCGTCGAAGAATTTGCGGCTGCCGGAAGCCTTGGCCGCAGGCTGGCGCGCGACCGAAGCGACGGCGGGCGGATTGCGCGCCTCGGTGGTCGCGAGCACCGACCAGCTCAGCACCTCGATCGCGGCACCCGGGATCGCGCGCTCGAACATTCCGGCATAATCCGCCTCGAACTTCTGGCGCAGGCCGGCGAGATCGGCCGCCGTCAGCCGCCGGTTCGGCAGCTCGACCGAGATCTCGTGGCCCTGGCCGACATAGCGCATGAAGGCGGCGCGGCGCTCGCGTACCGGTGCCCCGGCGGCGCCTGGCTCGACCAGCGCGCGCGCTTCGGTTACCATCTCCTGCAGGAGGTCGGAGACTGCTTCGGTGTCGAAATCGTCGAGCCGGACGTGACGGCTGCGCACCAGCTCATAGGCGATCGGAGCCGCGAGGAATCCAACTGCCGAGCCGA
>RXJC01000010.1 GCA_003963435.1 Bradyrhizobiaceae bacterium
ACGAACCGCAGACGGAGGCAGGTAACCGGCCGTCATTCCGGGGCGATGCGCAGCATCGAACCCGGAAATCCATTGGGCCGCAAGACACGCGGTGAAATGGATTCCGGGTTCGCGCTACGCGCGACCCGGAATGACGCAGGAGAGAGAAGCCGCGGAGGCAAAAAAGAACCCGGCGCTGGATGACCAGGCCGGGCTTCTCAGTCATGTCAGGCCGAGGCTGAGGGGCTATCGGCCTGACGGGAAAGGGCGGCGAGGCGCCAGCTGGCGCAGGGAATGTCTTTGGGCGCGACGTGGATCTCCTTGTCGAAACGCACCAGCTTCCAGTCATCGGGATGATTGACGAAGATGAAGCCCGACTTCCGGGCGAGCGAGACCATGGTCTCGTTGGAGCGGAGCGCTTCGCCGAATATGTGTGCTGCGCCAAGCGCCGCGGCACGGCATTCGAGGTTCTTCATCAGCGCGGTGGCGATGCCGTGGCCTTGCCAGCGGTCATGGACTGAGATGCCGAATTCGAGCGTCGCGGTTTCCGGATGCAGCGCGTAGCGCGCTTCGGCGACGATCGTCTCGAAACCATCGACCATCATGGTTGCGACCACGGTGAAGCGATCACGCCCGCCGATCTCGAGGAAATCGTGCAACAGCCCCTTCGGCAATTCGCTGATGGCGCCGAAGAAGCGGTTGTAACGCGAGCGGGTCGAGAGCGAGCGGAAATAATGCTGGAGTTCGTCGGTGTCGCGCGGCTCGACGAAGCGGACGTTGAGTGCCGTGCCATCGCGGGTGCGCAGCGTGTCCGAATATTGCCGGAGGTCTTCGAGGCGAAGCGTGCTCATGACATAGCCCGTGCGGAGAAAGGGACCGCCGGCGCCCCTGTCTACAGGCGGCGCCGGCCTGGCGGCCAATCAGGCCCGCCAGAAGGGTTTGTCGGCCTCGAAGGCAACGTCGCTCCAGGACAGACCGACGTCGTGAAGGTCGCGGGCGGTCCAGTTCGAGAGCTCTCGCCTGTTACGGTAGCGCTCATGCCAGACGTGAATCGTCTCACTGACCTGCTGGAGCAGGCCTGCTACATGATGATTTGTCATCGAATTATGGGTCAGGATAGACATTTTCAGCTCCTGGAGCTAACTTAGCCGCTAATATCTGCCGTCTGGTGCACTGCGACAAACGACAATTTGTACCCATTCGCATGAAATAAATTCATGTATCCTGCTGCCAAATGACTGCCAGATTGCCGTCCCTGAACGGATTGCGGGCGTTTGAGGCCGCCGCGCGCCATCTCAGCTTCACGCTGGCGGCGAGCGAGCTGAACGTGACGCAGACCGCGATCAGCCATCAGATCCGCAGGCTCGAGGAGGAGCTCGGTATCCGCCTGTTCATCCGGCAGAACCGCGCGCTAGCGCTGACGCCGGAAGCGCGCGACTACCTCCCCGGCGTCCGCGCCGCCTTCAACGACCTTCGGCTTGCGACCGACCGGTTGCTGCGCAAGGACGACGACAAGGTGCTGACGGTCTCAACGCTGGCGTCGCTCGCCGCAAAATGGCTGCTGCCGCGGCTGACCGATTTCCAGGAGCAGCATCCCGGCATCGACGTGCGCATCACCACCTCGACCAGCCTGGTCGATTTCCAGCGCGACAATGTCGATGCCGCGATCCGCTACGGCCGCGGCCAGTGGCCGGGCCTGCGCGCCGACTGGCTGATGGCGGACGAGCTGTTTCCGGTGTGCAGCCCGTCGCTGCTGCGCGGCGACAAGCCGCTGCGCCGGCCGGAAGATCTGCGTAACCACGCGCTGCTGCACACTTCGAACAGCAACAGCGACGACTGGCGGCTCTGGCTCACTGCGGCGGGCCTGCCGGCCGACATCGCCAGGCAGCCCGGCATCACCTTCGACATGATCTTCATGACCATTCAGGCCGCGATCGACGGCATCGGTGTGGCGATGGGGCGGACCTCCTATGTCCAGGACGATATCGCCAAAGGCCGGCTCGTGGTGCCCTTCAAGATCGCCCTGCCAGCCGACGCCGGCTTCTACCTGGTCGCGCCGGAAGGGCGCCGGGAGGCGCCGAAGCTGACCGCGTTCCGCCAATGGCTGATTGCTGCAACGCAAAATAAAGCCTGAAAAATCAGCGGCTTCCTGTCGCAAAACGGATTGACTCGTCCCGCCTTGCGCGGGAAGGGGTAGGACATATTGTCGCAGTCTGTCGCCTTGCCGTGAGATGATGTCCCGGTCCGGCCACGCCTTTCCAACGGGAGCAACGCCATGGCTGGACCAGCCACCTCGACCAATCCGTCCGCGATCAAGTCCCGCATCGGCGCGATCCTGCGCGCCACCTCCGGAAATTTCCTCGAGCAGTTCGACTTCTTCCTGTTCGGCTTCTATGCCGCCGCGATCGGCAAGGCGTTCTTCCCATCCAGCAACGAGACGGCGTCCCTGCTCAACACTTTCGGCGTGTTCTGGCTCGGCGCCTTGATGCGCCCCGTCGGCGCCATCGTGCTCGGCGCCTATATCGACCGCATCGGCCGCCGCCAGGGCCTGATCGTCACACTGGGCATCATGGCGTTCGGCACCGTGGTCATCGCGTTCTGCCCGAGCTATGCGACCATCGGCATCGCAGCGCCCATCATCGTGTTGATCGGGCGTTTGCTCCAGGGTTTCTCCGCCGGCGTCGAGCTCGGCGGCGTGTCGGTGTATCTCGCGGAAATCTCCACGCCCGGCAACCGCGGCTTCTACACCTCGTTCCAGTCGTCGAGCCAGCAGGTGGCGATCTTCGTCGCCTCGATCCTCGGCTATCTCCTCTCCGAGGTGATGCCGACCGACACTGTGGCCGCCTGGGGCTGGCGCATTCCGTTCTTCGTCGGCTGCCTGATCATTCCACTGATCTTCATCCTGCGACGGACGCTGGAGGAGACGCCGGCGTTCCTCGCCATGAAGAAGCACCCGACCGCCAGCGAGGTGTTCGCCTCCGCGCTCGCCAACTGGCGCATCGTGATCCTCGGCATGATGATCGCGATCCTGACCACGACGACGTTCTACTTCGTCACCGTCTACACGCCGACCTTCGGCAAGACCGTGCTGAAGCTGTCGACGCAAGATGCGCTGCTGGTCACGTTGCTCGTCGCTGTTGCCAACTTCTTCTGGAATCCGGTTGGCGGCGCGCTCTCCGACCGGATCGGTCGCAAGCCGGTGCTGATCACCATTGCCAGCCTGTCGCTGCTGACGGCCTATCCGGCGCTGCACTGGCTGGTGGCGGCGCCGACCTTCGGCAAGCTGCTCGCCGTCGAGATGATGTTCTCGTTCTATTTCGGCGTCTACAGCGGCACCATGCTCGGCGCGCTGGTCGAGATCGTGCCGGCGCATGTGCGCACGACCTGCTTCTCGCTCGCCTTCGCGCTCGCCGCCGCCCTGTTCGGCACCTTCACGCCGTTCGCCTCGACCTGGCTGATCGAGCGGACCGGCGACAAGGCCTCGCCCGGCTTCTGGCTGATGTTCGCCGCGCTGCTCGGCATCATCGCGGCCTCGACGGTGTATCGCGGCGGCAAGGCTGTGACCACGTATGACACGGCCGCGGAGCCGGTGGCGGGGCATTGACGGCTCTTACCCTCCCCTGGAGGGGGATGGTCGGCTCACATTGAGCGCAGCGAGAATGTGAGACGGGGTGGGGTGATCTCTCCTCGCGGGCAGTCCGTCGTGCGGAGAGATCACCCCACCCCGCTCGCGCTTCGCGCGATCGACCCTCCCCCTCCAGGGGCAGGGTAAGAGCGGACACCTACAGCTCCACCACGACGTAGTCACTTTCGACGCTCACCGGGATCGTCTCCGCGACATAGGGCCCCTTCACCACGCTCGCGCCCGGCTCGACATGGGCCGGGTAGGCCTTCACGCGGAAGCGGCGAGGATCGCAATAGGATTGGCCGGTGCGGATGTCGAACTCCCAGCCGTGCCAAGGGCAGCGGATGATTTCCCCGAGCTTGGTGTATTCGATCTCACCGGGGTCCTTTGACCGCGCGAGGCCGATCAGCGGGCCTTCGCAGAGCGCCGCGCCTTGATGCGGGCAGCGGTTCATCAGGCCGAAATACTCGCCCTTGATGTTGAAGACCGCGATCGGCCGGCCATCGATCTCCAGGAATTTTCGCGTGCCCGGCGGAAGCTCGTCGACCGGCGCAATCACATGACGTGCCATCAATCTATCCCGTACAGCTTCTTCGCATTGCCGAGGTAGAACGCCTCGCGGTTGGCTTCGCTGACGCCGGCCGGCAGCACGCGCGATGGCTCGTCATAGTCCCAATGCGGATAGTCGGTGGCGAACAGCAGGCGATCCCAGCCGATCCACTTGATGACGTCGAACAGATCCTCGCGCCGCTCCGGATCCTCCATCGGCTGCGTCGTCCACCACACCTGCTCGCGGATATATTCCGACGGCGGCCGTTTTACATGCGGCACCTCGCTCCTGAGCCGCTGCCAGACCTTGTCGAGCCGCCACGCCAGCGACGGCGCCCAGCCGAAACCGGCCTCGATCATCACCATCTTCAATTTCGGGAAGCGCTCGAACACGCCTTCCAGAACCAGGCTCGCCAATGCCGATTGCTGGCATTGCGAATGCCCCACCATCTCCTCGATGTAATAGGAAGGCCAGCCCGACGGCGTGATCGGGTTACCGCCGAAGCCGAAGGCATGAACGCCGACAGGGAGCCCGGCTTCTTCCGCGGCCTGGTAGATCGGCCAATAACGGCGCTGGCCCAGTGGCTCGACGTTCCGGCTCAGCAGCAGCACCTGCACGAAGTTCTTGTCGCCGGCGCGCTCGCGGATCTCGGCGGCGGCCGACAGGCCGTCTTCATTACCGACGACGATGGACGCCTTCAGCCGCTTGTCCCTGCTGGTCCATTTGTCGATCTGCCAGTCGTTGATCGCCGAGCACAAGGCGGCCGAGAGCTCGTGATTGCGAATGCCCTGCCCGGTGTTGAGCGGATTGAGCACCCCGAGCTGCACGTTGTTGGGATCGAGCAGCTGCTTCTGCATGAAAGTGAGCGAGGAGCCCTGCGGCCCGCCTTCGGGCGGATAGGCATCGCGGCGCGAGGCGTTGGGCTGCGCCTTCGGATAGGGCGGCCCCTCCATCATGCCCTGATAGGCATGCACGCCGTAGATCTCGAGGTGATGCTGCCAGCGTTTGGCGAGATAGGGATAGAGCTCGGTGCGGGTGGCGCGGGCCGGATGGATGTCGCAGTCCGCGATCGCGGTTTTGACGGTCAGTGGGGACGCGACTTCCTGGTTTTCGCGGAACTGGATATTCATCGCCTTGCCTCCTTTGGCAGCGGGCTCATTTCAGGCGGGGATAGGTCGCATGCGGATTGTCGATCATGATCTTGCGCACGAGATCGGGGGACAGACCTTCGGGCAGCGCGTCCTGGCCGTCGAATTGCCAGTGCGGATAGTCCGTGGAGAATAGGACCAATTCGTCGGACTGCATATGATCAAACAGGCGATTTAATGTCGCCTCGTCCGGCGGTGCAT
This sequence comes from Bradyrhizobiaceae bacterium, assembly GCA_003963435.1. GTDB lineage: Bacteria > Pseudomonadota > Alphaproteobacteria > Rhizobiales > Xanthobacteraceae > Bradyrhizobium. The sequence goes on from RXJC01000010.1 coordinate 5,504, forward strand.
CAAATGGTTGTAACGAGAAGCGGATGTTGCTGCGCACAATGTCCAGCGGCGCGCGATCGACCCACGGCGTCTCCATCCGCACCCCGCGCCAGAACTTGTGCAGGCGCCAGAGATAGGGCGAGATCCAGGAGACGCCTGACTCCAGCATCACCATCTTCAGGCGCGGGTATTTCGCGAACACGCCCTCGACGATCAGGCTGGTGAGCTGGGTCTGGAACGCCTGGGCCTGACCGACATAATCCTCGATGTGGTAGGACCCCCAGCCCACGGCCGTCGGCGGATTGTGATAGGCGGAACCGGCGTGGATGCCGACCGGCAGGTCGAGCCGTTCCGCAGCTTCGTAGATCGGCCACAGCGCGCGCTTGCCGAGCGGCGTGTCGCCCATCACCAGCATCAGCACTTGCACGAAGCGCCGGTCCTGCGCGCAACGCTCGATCTCGGCCACGGCCTTTTCGACGCTTTGCGTCGGAATGACGATCGAGCCGCGCAGCCGCGTGTCGCGATCAAGCCATTCCTTCACGAGCCAATCGTTCAGCGCCCGGCAGAAAGCCGCCTGCATATCCTCGGAAAACACCATCTGCACGCCGTAGAGCGGGTTGCAGATGGCGTAGCTGAGCTGAAAGGGATCAAGCACATGGCGCTGCATGTCCGCAAGGCTCTCGCCCGGCTTGCCGCTCTCGGGGCGCCAGTCCGGCCGCGCCGTGATCGGCGAATTCTGCGGGTAGGATTGCGAGATGAGGTCGACCATGCCGCGCGTCGTCACCTGATCGCGCCAATAATCGTTCAGGTACGGCAGCAGGCTGGTCAGATGCGGCACGGCCGGATGCACGTCGCAATCGATGCCGCCGGCGATCAGGGACGCCATCACGTCTTCCTTCTCACGTTTCCTCGCGCGTCTCTTCTTGTACCCGCCATTCAAGCAGGCCTGCCCGCCGCCCGCAACTCGGCCAAGCGGCCTGTCATATGCTAGGAAGGCGCAGCTCGGTTGCGAAGGAACAGGGGTTGAGAAATGAAAGAGCTCGTCGGCATTGCGGAACAGGTCGCCGCCAGATTGATTGCGCGCAATCAGACCATTGCCGTGGCGGAATCCTCCGCCGGCGGCCTGATCGCGGCCAGCCTCCTCGCAGTGCCCGGCGCCTCCGCTTATTTTCTCGGCGGCGCGGTGGTTTACACCCGCGACGCCAGGCGTGTGCTGATGGATATTTCGGACGAAGGAATGAAGGGCTTTCGCTCCTCGTCGGAGCCCTACGCGCAACTGCTGGCCGATCGGATGCGAACGCGCTTTGGCAGCGACTGGGGCCTGTCCGAGACCGGCGCCGCCGGCCCCACCGGCAATCGCTACGGCGACGCCGCGGGCCATAGCTGCATGGCGGTGAGCGGACTTGCGATGGAGGTGATGACGCTGGAGACGGGCAGCGGCGACCGGCTCGCCAACATGCAGGTGTTTGCAGCGGCGGCGATGAAGCTGTTGTTAACGAAGCTGGAGGGGTGAGCTGCTGCCGCATCGTCATGGCCGGGCTTGTCCCGGCCATCCACGCAAAGCCGCACGCGGGAAAGACGTGGATGCCCGGGACAAGCCCGGGCATGACGACGGAGGGTAGAGCGCTTCACCGCCCCAAATGCCGCATGAAAATCCGCACCACATAGCCCTGCACCCGCGGCGCCTCGTCATAGACGTCCGACGAGATCCGCTCGATGGTCTCACGCAGCGACAGGAACTGCGCCTGCCGCGCGCTGCTTTCGGTGCCCTGCATGCCTGCGAGCTCGTCCATCGCAGCGTCGCTGATCTGGCATTGCACGACCTCGCCGTCGTTCAGCATGGTGAAGCGAAAGGCCAGCCGTTGGAGGTCATGGCCGATGATCCTGTCGCGCGTCAGCGGCATCAAGTCGTCCCGGTCGACCCCCCGCGCCGGACAATGCTGAAAATCGACCCGCTTGTCAGCAGCAAAGAGCGGCTTCGTGCTACTGGAACGCGACTTCGGCGAAACTGCGGAGCTTGCGCGAATGCAGCCGCTCCGATTCCTGCTGCTTGAGCCTTTCCAACGCCTTCAGGCCGATCTCGAGATGCTGGCCGACGCGGCGGCGGTAGAATTCGCTGGCCATGCCAGCGAGCTTGATCTCGCCATGCAGCGGCTTGTCGGAGACGCAGAGCAGCGTGCCGTAGGGCACGCGGAAGCGGTAGCCGTTGGCGGCGATCGCGGCCGATTCCATGTCGAGTGCAACCGCGCGCGACTGCGACAGGCGGCGGATCACCTCGGGACCCGAGATCTCCCAGTTACGGTTGTCGACACTGGCAACGGTGCCGGTGCGCATCAGGCGCTTGAGCTCGAAGCCTTCGAGGCCGGTGACATCCTCGACGGCCTCCTCGAGCGCGACCTGCATCTCGGCCAGCGCGGGGATCGGTACCCAGAGCGGCAGCTCGCGGTCGAGCACGTGGTCCTCGCGCACATAGCCGTGCGCCAGCACGTAGTCGCCGAGCCGCTGGGTGTTGCGCAGGCCCGCGCAGTGACCGAGCATCAACCAGGCATGCGGGCGCAGCACCGCGACGTGGTCTGTGACGTTGCGCGCATTGGACGGACCGGTGCCGATGTTGATCAGGGTGATGCCGCGATAGCCCGGTGTGACGAGATGAAAGGCTGGCATCTGCGGTGCGCGCAGCGGCGCGGCGCCGCTGGTGGCCCCGCCGCTGCGCGTGATGATGTTGCCGGGCGCGACGAAGGATTCGAGGCCGGCTTCACCGGCTTGAAGCCGCTGCTGGCAGGCTTGCGCGAACGCGTCGACGTAGAACTGGTAGTTGGTGAAGATCACAAAATTCTGGAAATATTCGGGATCGGTGCCGGTGTAGTGATAGAGCCGGCGCAGCGAGTAGTCGACGCGGGCGGCGCGGAACAACGACAGCGGCTCCGGAGCGCCCGGCTGGCGCTCAAAGGTGCCGTCGGCGATGGAATCGTCCATGGTGGCGAGGTCAGGCACGTCGAACGCGTCGCGCAACGATCGCGCCACGGGCGAGTTCTCGCTGGTGGTGATGGCGGCCTCGATGTTGATGTCGCGGCGATAGGCGAAATGGATCGGGATCGGTTCGGCGGACTCGCCGATTTCGACGGGCACACCGTGGTTCTGGATCAGCAATCCGATTTGCTCGACGAGATAGCTGCGAAACAGATCGGGCCGCGTCACGCTGGTCTCGTGCACGCCGGGGCCGGCGACGAAGCCATAGGCCAGACGCGAATCCAGCCGCGCATGCGTCGCGGTGGTGATGCGCACGAACGGATAATAGGCCCGTACCCTGGTCGTGATCGCCTCGCCGCCGACATAGGCCTCGAACCGGTCGCGCAGGAACTTTGTGTTGCGCTCGTAGATCTCCTCGAGGCGGGCGACGGCAAGGGCCGCATCGGAGAAGGATTCGGTGGCGATGGTAGGGAGAGATTGCATGGTTCGACCGCAGGATTTGCTGGGACTTCGAGTCGAACTATAGCAAAGAAGACGATGCCGTAGGGTGGGTTAGCGCAGCGTAACCCACCGCTTCTGCTTCCGCGGATAGAGAAGTGGTGGGTTACGGCTTCGCCTAACCCACCCTACGAAATCGCGCTATAGCAAAGCCGGTGTCGTAGGGTGGGCAAAGCGAAGCGTGCCCACCATGTGCTCGTGGTTTGAAAGATCGTGGGCACGGCGCTTTGCGCCTTTGCCCACCCTACGAGAGCTGGGTTGCCGCACGAGATCCCGGATGCGCGCTCCAGAACGACGCGCCTTCGCGCGTCACTTCTCCCGGAACGCCCGCATCAGCTGGTCGTGCAGCGGCTTCATCAGATAGGACAGCATGGTGCGGTCGCCGGTCTGGACGAAGGCTTCCACGGGCATGCCGGGAATCATCTTGACGTCGCCGAGGCGGGCGATCTCTTCGGCCGGCATCGAGACGCGGATGGTGTAGTAGCTTTGACCGGTGCGCTGGTCGGTGGTGACGTCGGGCGAGACGCGGCTGACGAGGCCGTTGAGCTCGGGCGTGGTGCGCTGGTTGAAGGCGGAGAGGCGCAGCAGGGTCTTCTGGCCGATCTGGAGCTTGTCGATGTCGACCGGATTGACCTTGGCCTCGACCTGGAGATCGTCGGCCTGCGGCACGATCAGCATCAAGGTGTCGCCGGCGGTGACGACGCCGCCGACCGTGTGCACCGTCGATTGCAGCACCATGCCGTCCTGCGGCGCACGGATGTCGACGCGGCGGAGCTGGTCCTCGGCGGCGACCTTGCGCTCGATCAGTTCGCCGATCTTGTCGTTGGTCTCGCGCAGGTCCTTGGAGACTTCGCTGACCACGTCCTTGTCGACCTGGATGATCTGCAGCTCGGTCTCTGTGATCTTGCCCTTGGCCTGGGCGCGCGAGGCGATGTACTGCGCGCGCTCGCCGTTGAGGCGGGCCGAGTCGCGTTCGAGCTGGGTCAGGCGCGAGAGCTGCACCAGACGCTTGTCGTAGAGATCGCGCACGCCGGTGAGCTCGTTCTGCACCAGCGCGATCTCCTGGTCCTTGGCCTTCTCCTGGGCGCTGAGACCGGCGATCTCCTCGTTGAGCTGGGTGATGCGCTCGCGCAGCTGCGCCTTCTGTCCGGCGCGGCCGTTGACGCGGACGTCGAACAGCTTGGTTTCGGCGGAGAGCAGCAGCTTGACGTCGGGATCGTTGGCGCGATCGAGCAGGGCTTGCGGGAATTCGATTTTGTCGACACCGCGTTGCTCGGCCTGCAGCCGCGCCGCGCGCGCCTGCGCTGCGTCGAGATTCTTGGTGACGATGGCGAGGTTCGCCTTGGTGACGGTGTCGTCGAGCCGCACCACGATGTCGCCCGCCTTGACCAGGTCACCGTCGCGGGCGCGGACCTCGCCGACCACGCCGCCGGTCGGATGCTGCACTTTCTTGACGTTGGATTCGACCACGATCTGACCCGGCGCGATCAGCGCGCCCGAGATTAGCACGGTCGAGGCCCAGCCGCCGAGACCGACGATCAGGACCAGCACGATGCCAAGTCCGAGCAGCAAATGGAACTTGATGGATTCGCGTACAGTCTTCTTCGCTGCAGGCTTCGGGCCGCCGATGGCCATCGTGCTCATGGTTTGGCCACTCCGCCTTCACTGACGATCTTGATCGGTGCCGGCGGCGTCGCGCGCGGCTGCAGCACCTGGGCGAGCACCTGCTCCTTCGGGCCGAACGCCTGCATGCGGCCGTCGCGCAGCACCAGGACCTGGTCCACCGCCTCGACGCCGATCGGGCGGTGCGCCACCACGACGACGATGGCGCCGCGCTCGCGGGCGGCGCGGACGGCGCGGGTCAGCGCCTCATCGCCTTCGGTGTCGAGGTTGGAATTGGGCTCGTCGAGCACGATCAGGAAGGGATTGCCGTAGAGCGCGCGCGCAAGCGCCACGCGCTGCGCTTGGCCGGCCGAGAGCGCGGTGCCCTGCTCGCCGACTTGCGTGTTGTAACCCTCGCGCATCTTGATGATCATCTCGTGGACGCCGGCTTCCTTCGCCGCCGCGATGATGCCGTCGGACGTCGCCTCGGGATCGAACCGGCTGATGTTCTGCGCGATGGTGCCGCCGAACAATTCGACGTCCTGCGGCAGATAGCCGATGTGGCGGCCGAGCGCGTCGGACGACCATTGGTCGAGCGCCGCGCCGTCGAGCCGGACCTTGCCACGCACCGGTTGCCAGACCCCGACCAGCGCGCGGATCAGAGACGACTTGCCGGAGCCGCTCGGGCCGATCACGCCGAGGCCGTTGCCGGCGGCGAGCGCAAAGGTGATGTCCTGCACGACGAGGCGTTGATCGCCGGGCGGCACCATGGACACGCCTTCGACCGAGAGGCGGCTGGTGGGCGCCTGCAGCTGGGTCGGCATCGTCCGCGCCGGCATCTGCTCCAGGAGGCGGGTGAGGCGCTGCCAGCTCTGGCGCGCGGCGACGAAGGATTTCCAGTGCGCAATCGCGAGATCGACCGGCGCCAGCGCGCGGGCGGAGAGAATCGAGCCGGCGATGATGATGCCGGCGGTCGCCTCCTGATGGATGACGAGATAGGCACCGACCGCGAGCACGGCCGACTGCAGCATCATGCGCAGCACCTTTGCGACCGCCCCCAGTCCGCCGGCGACGTCGCTGGCGCGCTGATTGCCGGCGAGATATTTTTCGTTGGCCTCGCTCCAGCGCTGGTTCATCCGGCCGGCCATGCCCATCGACACCATGACTTCGGAGTTGCGGCGGCTGGCCTGGGCAAGATCGTTGCGCTGGGCGGCAAGGCCCATCGCCTCCTTCGCCGGCTGGCGGGACATGAACTCGGTGACCAGCGTCAGACCGACCAGGATGACGGCGCCGACCAGGGCGGTGACGCCGATCATGACGTGGAAGGCAAAGCAGATGGCGAGGTAGAGCGGCAGCCAGGGCAGATCGAAGAACGCGCTCGGGCCCATGCCGCCCAGGAAGGAGCGGACATTGTCGAGGTCGCGTAGCGGCTGCAGGCCCTCGTTGCGGCTGCCGACGAGAAGCGGCAGGCGCACGATGGTGTCGAACACGCGCTTGTTGAGCGCCTCGTCCAGCGCGGTGCCGATCCGCCCCAGGATCCGGTTGCGGATCATGTCGAGCACGCCCTGCGCCATGTAGAGAAAGCTGGCGAGGACGATCAGGCCGACCAGGGTCGGGACGCTGCGGCTCGGCAGCACCCGGTCGTAGACCTCCAGCATGAAGATCGACCCGGTCAGATAGAGCAGGTTGATCATGCAGCTCATCAAGCCGACGCCGATGAACGCCGTGCGACAGGCGCGCAAGGCGTCACCGAGCTCTGAACGGCGGACGCCAGGACCGGCTGCCATCAGTCTGATCTCTTTCTGGTGGGGGCCAAAGCCCCTGATTTGACGGGCAATGCAGGCTACGCGTCCCGGATTAACATCATGTTGGTGCTGCGTCCAACGATGCGGCCACATCTACCCCTGACGGCCCGACACGCAAGTCCGGTATTTCACAGTCTTTGCGGCTTTTTGGTGCAGAGACTGCCGCCCCTCCCCAGCTCTCGGGGCGGCAAGTTCCGATCGAACGAACCAGGGCTGTTAGAGCCGGCCGCCGCCGCGCACCAGCCGCACCACCAGGAGCAGGATGACCGCGCCGATGGCGGAATAGACGATCTCGGAGACCAGGCCCGCGCCGAGGCGAATGCCGAGCTTCGGAAACAGCAGGCTCGCCACCAGCGCACCGCAGATGCCGATCACGATGTCGCCGATCATGCCGAACCCGGCGCCCCGCACAATCTTGCCCGCCAGCCAGCCGGCGACGAGGCCGACGAACAGGATGACGAGCAGGCCTTCGTTTGAAATGTACATCGGTGAGGTCCCTCTCCTTCAATGCCCGGCATGGAACGGGAACCGGGATGAATGGGGTCTGAATGCCGTTCCCGACGACCGGGTGGCGCCTGCGAAGACAAAAAGTCGAAAACAACCCCATGCAAAGTAGAGCAGGCCTGGCCGGAGTGCGGGCGGTGAACTGTGACAACTCGATGTTGTCGTGGGGGAATTTTGAAGAGGCGCGCTGCCCTCACCTGTCCCCGCAAGAACGGGGCGAGGGAGCCATCGGTTACGTCACGACCACAGGCTCCGCCAGCACACATCGTGCCGCCCGGCCCGGAGCGACCTCCACATTGGCCGGCAGTTGCTCCAGGCAACGCGGCTCGGCCAGCTTGCAGCGGGGGGCGAAGGAGCAGTTGTGGGGCTTCTCTGTCAGCGAGGGCGGCGTGCCGGGGATGGTCTCCAACCGCTGCCCCCGGCTGGCGCCGTGGATGGTGGAGGCGAGCAGGCCTTTGGCATAGGGGTGCATGGGCGTGCGGACGATATCGCGAAGAGTCCCCTGCTCCACGATCTGGCCGGCATACATCACCGCGACACGGTCACAGATCTCGATGGCGACGCCGATGTCGTGGGTGACGAAGATCACGGACATGCCGAACTCGCGCTGCAACTCGCGCAGCAAGAGCAGTATCTGGATCTGCACGGTGGCATCGAGCGCCGTGGTCGGCTCGTCCGCCAGCAGGATCTTCGGCCGGCAGGCGAGCGCCAGCGCAATCATCGCACGCTGGCGCATGCCGCCGGACATCTCGTGCGGATAGGCGTCCAGCCGCCGCTTGGCCGACGGGATGCGCACGACCTCGAGCATCTCGAGTGCACGCGCCCTGCCCTCCGCATGGGTTTTGCCCTCGTGCCGCACCACGCTTTCGGCGATCTGCGCGCCGATGGTGTAGACCGGGTCGAGCGCGAGCGCGGGCTCCTGGAAGATCATCGAGACAGTCTGGCCGCGGAACGACGACAATTGCTCGTCGTTCATGGCGAGCACGTCCTGCCCCATCACGTTGACCTTGCCGGAAATCTGCGTGCGCTTCTTCGGCAACAGCCGCATCAAGGCACGCAGCGTCACGCTCTTGCCCGAGCCGGATTCGCCGAGCAGGCCCAGCACCTCGCTATTCCCCAGCGACAGGCTGAGGTCGTTCACGGCATAGACCGTGCGCTCGCCGGCGAAGCGGATGTTGAGGCCGGAGATCTCGACGAGATTTGTCATGACGGCAGCTTCGGCAATCGATCGTGATAGTCGGTGACACGCTGGAAGGCGGCGCCGATGGTGAGCAGGGTCGCCTCATCGAAGCAGCGGCCGATCAGCTGCATGCCGACCGGCAGACCGCTCTTGGTGAAGCCGGAGGGAATCGTGAGCGACGGCAGGCCGAGGAAATTCACGGGGCGGGTGAACAGCGTCAGCCGCTGCAGCAGCGCCGGCGCGTTCGGGCCGCCGCCGACATCGCTCTCCTCTATCGTCGGCGCCGGCACCGGTGAGGCCGGCGCGATCACCGCATTGACGCCCGCCGTGGCGGCGTTGTGCGCAGCCAGCGCCGGGCCGCGCCAGCGCATGGCTTCCAGATAGGTGATGGCGGGAACGGCGAGGCCGTTCTGCAGCCGCATCAAGACCTGCGC
>RXJC01000388.1 GCA_003963435.1 Bradyrhizobiaceae bacterium
AGCCAAGGATGTCTTGAAGCGAAGCGCCGGCATCTATTCCCCCACATGTCGAGTCGGAAGGAATAGTGGGTGAACGGCGGTTCGTTGGCAACGAGGGCGGATGCGAAAGGTCGGAGCTGTGCGGTCTCGGCAACAGGGCGGCGAGCCTCGTCCTAGCTGTCCACGACGTCATGCCGGGCTTGTCCCGGCCATCCACGCCTTGCGACGCAGCACCGAGAACGTGGATGCCCGGGACAAGCCCGGGCATGACGACCACATGGGAACGCGGAGGACGACAGCGAGCCGGCAGCCCTCAAACAAAAATCGCGAAAACAACCCCATGCACAGTAGCCAAGCCACGGTAATCCCTTGGCATTTTCATTAGGATTAAGCGAATCCGCATTTTGACTTGTCGGGCAAAACAGGGGCATCATGTCACATCCAAGAAGATGCGCGTGGGGTGGCCGGCTTGTCTCCTGCGCTGGCCGAAAAAGCGCACGTGAGGAGGACGTCACATGACGGGGAATGAGGCGGAGCTGCCGCTGGCGGGCGTCACGGTGGTCTCGCTGGAGCAGGCGATCGCAGCGCCGCTGGCGAGCCGTCACCTGGCGGACTGGGGCGCGCGGGTGATCAAGATCGAGCGGCCGGGCGCGGGCGATTTCTGCCGGGACTACGATCATGTCATGAACGGCCTGTCGAGCCAGTTCGTCTGGACCAACCGCTCCAAGGAAAGCCTCGCCATCGACATCAAGAGCGACGGCGGCCGCAAGGTGCTGGACGCCCTGCTGCCGAAGGCCGACGTGTTCATCCAGAACCTCGCGCCGGGCGCGGCGGAGCGGCTCGGCCTCGACGCCGCCTCGCTCCTGAAGAAGCATCCGCGCATCATCGCCTGCGACGTCTCGGGCTATGGCAGCGGCGGCCCCTACAGCGACAAGAAGGCCTATGATCTGCTGGTGCAGTGCGAGGCCGGCGTGCTCGCCATCAACGGCACCGAGGCGGAGCCGGCCAAGGTCGGGCTGTCGGTGGTCGATATCGCCACCGGCATGTACATCCTCAACGGCGTGTTGATGGCGCTGTATCGCCGCGAGCGCACCGGCAAGGGCACCGCGTTCCAGGCCTCGCTGTTCGATTCCATCACGGACTGGATGAGCTACCCGGCCTTCTACACCCACAGCACCGGCCGGCCGCTGCCGCGCACCGGCGCCAGGCACGCGACGATCGCGCCTTACGGCCCGTTCCGGGTCGGCGACGGCACGACCATCTTCTTCGGCATCCAGAACGACCGGGAATGGCGCTCCCTGTGCCGCATCGTGCTCGGCGATGCCGCGCTTGCCGACGACGCGCGCTTCCGCACCAATCCGCTGCGCATGCAGAACCGCGACGAGCTGCAGGCGCATATCGAGCAGCGCTTTGTCGCCATGACCGGCGAAGAGGTGCTGCGGCTGCTGGACGAGGCCGCGATCGCCAACGCGCATCTGAACTCGGTCGAGGCTTTCCTCGCCCATGAGCAGCTTCACGCGCGCTCGCGCGTGCAGAGCGTCGGGTCGCCCTGCGGGCCGGTGATGAGCTTCCTGCCGGCGCTGACCATTCCCGGAATGACGCCGCGGATGGACCCGGTGCCGGATGTCGGGCAGCATAACGAGGCCATCCTCGGCGAGCTCGGCCTGGCGAAGGAGCCATGACGATGGTCTCGCAGCGCCCCACGCGGGCTTATCTGGCCGTCCCCGCGCATCGCACCCGTCTCGTCGCCAAGGCCGCAGCCTCCGCGGCGGATGCGGTGTTCATGGATCTCGAGGACGCGGTGCCGCCCTCAGAGAAGAGCCTTGCCCTCGGCGAGGCCGTGCAGTCCCTCGCCGCGCTCGACTGGGGCGACAAGCGCGTCACGGTGCGGATCAACGCCGTCGACAGCCCGTTCATCGCGCAAGAGATCCGCGCGCTGGCGACGCTGCCGCGGCTCGATGCCTTGATCGTGCCGAAGGCCGAGAACCCGAGCGACATCGTTGCGATCGCCGAGCAGCTGCGGGCAGCCGCGCCCGATCGCGCCGCGCCGGTGGCGCTGGACTTGCTGATCGAGACCGCGCTCGGCCTTGTCAATGTCGATGCGCTCGCCGCCTGCCACGACAGCGTTGCCGCGCTGCATCTCGGCGTCGGCGATTTCGCGGCCTCGATCGGCGCCCGCTCCTCCGATATCGGCGTGTCGCCGGACGGCTACCGCCATGTCGGCTCGGCGCAGAGCGGCTACGCCGCCGCCCCGCTCGACCTGTTCGCCTATCCCATGATGCGCCTCCTGGTCGCCGCCCGCGCGCGCGGCCTCGTCGCCATCGACGGCCCCTGCGGCGCGTTCCGCGATGCGACGCTGACCGAGGCCAGCGCGCAGAAGGCCGCCGCGATGGGCTTTGACGGCAAGCAGGTCATCCACCCCGACCAGATCGAGCCGACGCTGCGCGCCTTCATGCCGACGGCCGCGGAGCTGGACCAGGCGCGCCGGATCGTCGAGGCCATGGAGCAGGCCGAGGCGAGCGGCCAGGGCGCGGTGACGCTGGACGGCAAGATGATCGACTACGCCAATGTCCGCATGGCGCGCCGGATCATCGGTTTGGGGGCGTAGCGGCTACAACGCTGCAAACGAAACCGAACAGTCCGATATGGAAGATCGCAATGAAGAACTCGGGGGCTGAAACGTGACACCGGAAGAGATCCAGAACGAGCGTTTGAAGCTCACAGCCAACTGGTTCAATACCCTCGCCACCGGCGTTCTGACCGCCGGTCTATTCGTTCCGGCAGCCTCTGTTCGGTGTGCTGCCGGCAAATACTGACGTCGGTCTGGTCTACGCCATTGGCGGTGTTTGCATTGTCGCAGGCGTAGGCCTACATTTCATGGGTCAATGGACGCTTGGAGGCCTGGAATGAGCCAGACCAACCAAATCATCGCAGTTCTCTTCCCCCTGCTCGCGCTCGTCGCCGCCGGCCTCACCGCGCTGGCCGTCCGCAAGCCCTGGCGACGTACGATGGTCCATGAACACCTGGCTGTAGGACCGACCACAAACAGGCGTGTTGGAACCGACTACCTGGTAGCCGCCAAGGAACTTGAACGCCGTGCCCACGAGCTCGCCCAGGATCTGGAACGAACCCTCGTCCGCTAACGTCCTGCAGGCGCATGGTGTCGGGCGCGGTGACGCTGGACGGTATGCCAATGTGCGCATGGCGCGCCGGATCATTGGTTTGGGGTCGTAGCGGCGCATGGCCACGCTCCTGATCGTCGCGCCGGTGTTTGCGCTGATCGCGGCCGGCTATGCCGCGGTGCTGTTTCGCTTCGTCTCGGAGAGCGCGCACAAGGGCATCAGCGAATTCGCCTTCAGCATCGCGATCCCTGCGCTTCTGTTCCGCACCATCGTCGTCTCGGAGTTCCCCGACGTCAGCCCCTACCGGATGTGGGGCGCCTATTACGGCGCGCTCGCGCTGACCTGGATCTTGGCGCTGGTCATCTCCGCCTTCCTGCGCGCACGGCGTGAGGACCACGAGGACGGCGTCGTGTTCGCGATTGGCTCGGTCTACGGCAACATCGTGATGCTCGGCATTCCGCTGGTGCTCTCCGCGCTCGGCAACGAGGCCGCGGGGCCGATGGCGCTGATCCTGTCGGTGAACACGCCGCTGCTCTGGCTCTGCGGCATTTTGCAGATGGAGCTGGTCAGCCGGAAGCGCACCGGCTCGGCGCTGTCGGTGATCCGCCCCGTGCTCGCCGACCTCGCCCGCAACCCCCTCATGCTCGCGATCGGCTGCGGCGTGGTCTGGCGCTTCACCGGACTCGGACTCACGCCCGTCGTCGACCGCACCATCGAGCTGCTCGCGCAAGCGGGCTCGCCGACCGCGCTGATCGCGCTCGGCATCAACCTGTTCCGCTTCGAGGTGAAGGGCGAGAAGCTGAGCATTCTGGTGATGTGCGCGCTGAAGCTGATGGCGATGCCGGCCGCGGCGTTCGTGCTGGCTGGACTGCTCGGCCTGCCGCCGGTCGCTGCCGGCGTCGTCGTGCTGTTCGCGGCGATGCCGACCGGCGCGAACGCCTACATCTTCGCGGTGCAGTATCAGCGGCTGGTGAACCCGGTCGCGGTGGCGCTGGGCACGCTGCTGGCGGCGGTGACGCTGCCGGTGGTGGTGTGGGTGGTGGCGGGAGGCGTGAAATAATTCGGCCGCAGGCGTGTGGCAGACCACCATGGACGGAGCGTGTCATGGCACAGAACATCTACGACAATCCCGAGTTCTTTTCAGGCTACAGCCAGCTTCCACGCCAGGTGCATGGCCTTGCCGGCGCACCCGAATGGCCGGCGTTGCGCGCCATGTTTCCCGACGTCGCCGGCCGGCGCGCGATCGATCTCGGCTGCGGGTTCGGCTGGGTGTCGCGCTGGCTGCGCGAGCATGGCGCCAGGACTGTTCTGGGCCTCGACCTCTCCGAGAGCATGATCGCCCGGGCGCGGCAGACCACCGCGGATGCCGCGATCACCTATCGCATTGCGGACCTCGAGACGATCGAGCTTGCGGAAGCCGATTTCGATTTCGCGTTCAGCTCGCTGACCTTCCACTATATCCGCGACTTCGACCGGCTGACGCGCATGATCCATCGCGCCCTCACGCCGGGCAGCCATCTCGTCTTCTCGATCGAGCATCCGATTTTCATGGCCGCCGAGCGTCCCCACTGGATCGAGGATGAGGACGGACGCAAGACGTGGCCCGTCAATCGCTATGCGATCGAAGGCGAGCGCCGCACCGATTGGTTTGCGAAAGACGTGGTGAAGTATCACCGCAAGATCGCAACGACGCTCGGCGCGCTGATGCGCGCCGGATTCACCATCGAAGCCGTGGACGAATTCGCCCCGTCGGCGCAACAGATCAGGGACAACCCGGCGCTCGAGCAAGAGCTGGAACGCCCAATGATGCTGCTGGTGTCGGCGCGGCGGTAAAGGTCTTGGGCGCCGGCATCGCGCAGTTTAGTGCACGGTCAGCGCAGGCCCAGGAACGACAGCACCGCACCGATCACGACGACGAGTCCGACGAGATAGATAAGCCCGTTCATGTCTCAGCTCCCTTGCTTCATCCTGCCGCAGTTCCAAACCCGCAAGGGCACGAAAAGGTTCGCCGCGACTGCCTGCTGTTTTCTGCCGAAAGCGCGGAACGAAAAGTGATGCGGGTGGTGGCGGGAGGGAGCTAAGGGGGCGTCTGACGACTGCCGAACCGTTATTTGGCACCTTGGCCCGCGCGCCAGGCCATCTCCCAGAAGTCTGCCTCGAGCCGGGTGGCTTCCTTAAAGATCGCAATCAGTTCGGCCTCGCGGGCCGGCGTGGCGTAGCGGTCGGCGAGATGCTCCATATGCGCCTGTGCCTTGGCCGCGACCTCCTGGTACGGCGCGCCGGCATACTCGTCGATCCAGACGCGATAGGCATTTATCGCAGCGTCCGCTTGGGGACGCGAAGCAAGCCGCGTTGCGATCTCCGCGTAGCCGATCACGCAAGGCGCGAGCGCCACCTTGAGCGCCAGCAGATCGCCGCGCATTCCTGCATCGAGCACGTAGCGCGTATAGGCCAGCATCTCGGCCGCCGGAGGCGCCTGTTCTAGGTCGGCCGGGGACAGGCCCCAATCGGCACAGAGCTTCACATGCAGGTTCATCTCGACATCGAGGATGGCCGACAGGCCGGCCGCTGCTTCGCGCATGTCGTCAAGCGTGGGCGACTTGTAGACCGCGAGCGCATAGGCGCGCGCAAACTCGACGAGGAACAGATAATCCTGGACGAGATAGTGACGAAACGCAGCTTCAGGAAGCGAGCCGTTCGCCAATGCGTTCGTGAAGAGATGCTCGGTATAGGCCCGCCACTCCACGGATGCCGCTGTCTTGAGACGCTCGAAGAAAGTCACGATGTTTTTGCCTGGGTTGCTTGTCCATGAACGTCTCTGGCTCGCGCCACCGATAGCGCATTGGGGACGCGGGAGCTACGGTGGCCGGCTCAAATGCCGCTGCAGCACACCGGTGGCGATCGATACAGAGTCCATTCCCTTGAATGCTAATGGCCCAGCTTTTTGGGTACGGTGAAGATGGCCACACGAACGCTGCCATCATTCACGCTTTCAAGAAGCGTCGCGGGAAACTCCAAATTATTCGGGCTGACAAGTCTCCATCCAGGTCCCTTTAGCAGCTTTGCTCCCAATCTCGTACGTCCGATGCCATCCCTATTGATCGTTCCGGGGATGCGTTTCCTTGTTTGACGCTTGTCCATCTAACCCTCCCTTGAGAAGCTCGGCGCTAGGTATTAGGCTCGCCAAGTGCTTGTTAGGAGAATTGGAGGCGCTGTGGGATATCACGTCAAGGTCATCCCTCCGAGCGGCAGGGCAAGAATCCATGAGAGAGGTTGCAAGTTCTGCCGTGACGGACAAGGCATGGAAAATCAGGACAAGGGGACTGGACCGACTTATTGGTATCCGCCCTATCCCGAACCAGGCTTTCGGACCATTGCCAAGGCCAAGGAATACATCGATGGTTTGGGACCGCGTTACATCGACACTGGCCAATGCGCATATTGTATGAAGGAGTCGAGCGATGCCGAGATAGCATAAGAGCCGCAGATTCGCCGCAACATGATCGGCGCTACCATCATTTGACGCAGTGATACAAAGAATGCCGAGCTTGCATCGCGAGGAGATCGCGGCATACGGCGCGTGAATTACTCCGAAGCTGTTTCTGCCGATGCCTTAACTGTTGCCCACTCCAGCTGCCTCCGACGCCCCAGTGGGGTCAGTGTGATGAACCGCGTAGCCCCTCCTTTCGCAGTGACATCGGCCTCCGACGAAAGCAGTCCGTAGGCATGAAACTGTGCTTCCACCGTCGACATGTCGGTCGAATATAGCTCAATCGTCTGACGTCCCCTTGGAATGTACCGGGTCTCAATTAAGCCCCTCACGAGTTCGCTGAAAATTATCTCTGGCCGAGGTCGGGTAAATTGTGGGGCGATCAAAACAAAGAGCGACTTCCAGTCAATCGTAAAACTACCGTTCTTGGGATCGAAACTTCTAGTGGCCGAGTTCCACTCTTCGAAGCCATAGCGAATCGTAAACTTACTCTCAAAATCGGCAAGCTGATCGACGCCGTCGAAATTGAGAGCACTCTTTGATCTCAATTCTTCGTTCTCCAGGCGGAGTTGATTGATTTGAGAAAGGAGATCCTCGCTAGCGGCGACGTTCGCTCTCATCCATCCAATGGCTGGATACTCTGATATCGCTTTATGCAACGAGATGATCACCTTCGCTTTGAGGTCCTCTCTCGCGCTCCAAAATTGAACAAGCCTGCTTTTCGCGATGTCTTGCCGAAACGAAGTGAGCTTCTCCTGCAACTGTCGTTCGCTATCGGTCTTGCTCGTTGGAATATTGCCGAGGTCATTATGAATAAAAGCAAGAACTGTCTTTTTCTGGCTTACCGCGTATCGATATTCTTTTTCCGTATAGCTCACGCCGGCTTCATCAACCGAGCCATATCGAGCTGCGACAATCAAAACGTAGTAGTCGCATTCATCGATTATCTTTTTGATGTACTCAAACTGCTCGACGTCGACCGCTGGGAAAACTTCCATCCCAGACGGGATGTGCCCCATGTCCAGCACCGATTTCAGCGTATCTTGTCTTTCCTCGGAAAGGTCCCTGAACGTAGACGAAATGAAGACTTGATATTTCTTCTGCGCCATTGATCTTCCCTGCAGTCTTACAACTTTTGGTTATAAGTCATGGTGCCGCTCGCTTTCAAGAGAGCGACGGGATGCACATCATTCATGGGGAAAATACGCTTGGTACAGTTGGGTGGGCTCGAACCACCGACCTCCTGTTCCACAGACAGGCGCTCTAACCAACTGAGCTACAACTGCATCCTTGCGAGCCGCCCTGAAGGGGTGCCTGAAAAGGCCATCGACCTAGGGGGCTGGACGGGGCGGAAACTAGGTGCAACGGCCCGGTTTGGCAAGGCCGCAATGGGGTGAAAAACCGGGTGAAATCACACCCATATGCTCGCGTTTAGGACGTTCAGGCTTCCACACCGTCATGGCCGGGCCTGTCCCGGCCATCCACGCCTTTCCGTGCGGTACCAAGAACGTGGATGCCCGGGCCTTCGCCGCGCTGAAGCGGCTTCGGCCGCGCAGGCGGGACAAGCCCGGGCATGACGACTTTTCTGGAAGCGGGAGAGGCGAAGAAAGAAAAAACCCGAGCCGTTCGGCCCGGGTTTCCCGAAGTTCAAACCGGCCTGACCGCTCAGGCGGCGGGCAGGTACTTCGAAGCAGAGGCCTTGATCGGCTCGGCGGTCTCGGCGGCGACGCGCTGGGTCAGCTCGAGAAGCTCCTTGGCCTGGGACTGGAAGGTCTCGAACTGCTTGCGGGTGTGGCCGGTCCACAGCTCCATCGCTTCGGTCGGCGACTTGGCGCCGAACAGCTGCGGGGCGAAGTCGAGCTGGGCGCTCGAATTGGCCTTCATGAACTCGACCAGCTTGGCGGTGTACTCGCTCGCGCCCTTGGAGGCGGAGGTGAACACGGCCTCGACGGTGCCGTTGTGGGTCTCGGCCGCGTCCTTGAACTTGGCGTAGTTTTCGCGGGCCTGCGACACGCCCTTTTCGGCGAACGCACGCATCTGCTCGGGAACCTCGAACGGAATGATCGAGGCAGAAAACGGATCAGTCGCACCTGTCATGGTCGTCCCTCACGATAATGAAAAAATGGAGTGAGCCTTCTGGCGCGCCCGCCGGCCCCTATCGGGCTCTCGCATTCAGCGGGAACGGAAACTGGAAACGCAAACAAACGAGATGGCTCGCCCAGCGCCCAGCACTATGGCTGCCTATCATGTCAACATTGTGCAGCGCAACGCGCCACGAGGGTGCGTTGCGATAAATTAATCTCGGAGAGAGTGCGGTTCCGGTATTGGGGAACCGGGGGTTGAGGGCTGGAGCATGCTCCTCCGCCGTCATCCCGGGGCCGGCGCGAAGCGACGGAGCCCGGGATCCATTTCTCCACCGTCCTGAGGCCCGATGGATTCCGGGCTCGCGCTCCGCGCGCCCCGGAATGACGGCGGAGAGGCCTTCGAATCCCTTGGATGAACCTGGCTGCGGCTTGCGGGGTTGGGCGGATTAAGGTTATCGCGGCTTTGGGGTACCGGCGAAGGGCCCCGGCCGTGGACCTGCGCGCGGGCGCGGGCGATACTAACCCTTTCTTAAGGCTGCCATTCCCGGACAGCCGCAAGCGTCCAGCGTGAGACTTAAAGCCGGTCGGATGACGAGTTCGGATTTCCAGTTGCGAGGGGTGGGCGATCCGCGGCTGGCCGTGCACGCGACCTCCCCTTGGCCGGCCTGGCTGTGGTCGATCGACGGCGCGCGCGTGCTGTGGGCCAATCCGGTCGGCGCAAGGCTGTTCGGCGCGGCACATGGCGCAGCGCTGGCGGAGAAGACGTTCGGCCCGGCCGACCCGCATCGCCGCCAGGTCGCCCGCCTCGCCCGGCAGCTGCCGGCTGATGGAGCCGTGCGGCTCGAACGGCTGCGCGGCTTCGGCGCAAGGCTCGGCACGCTGATGACCTGCGCCTGCAGCCGGCTCGACTTTGCCGACGGCGGCCATGCCGTGCTCGTCACCGCGATGGACCCGGGCTTGCGCGCCATGCCGCTGATCGAGCGGCTGCATCGCCTGGTCGAAGGCGCAAAGATGCCGATGGCGGCGTTCGCGCCCGACGGCCTGTTCGTCGGCGCCAGCGAGGCCGCACGGGCCCTGCTCGGCTTTCGCGATCTCTCCGAGGCCGGCCTCGAACAGGCGCGCAGCGATGCGCTGCGCGACGGCCGCGCCGAGACGGGAATCGGGATCGGCCAGATGGTGCTGCAACGGGTCGGCCGCGGCGCCGATGTCGGCCTGGTCGCGCTGATCGAGCCGGCTGCCGCGGCGCAAGCCAAACCTGCCGAAGACAAGCCTGGCGAGGCCAGGCCCGCCGAAGTCCAACCCGCCGAAACCATTCCCGCCGCGCCCGTGCCTGAGCGCGCGGCAGACGTCGCGAGCGAAGCGATTGAATCCGCGCAAGCCGCCGAGGCCATGCCGAGCGAGCCGTCCCTGTCGCAGGACGGATCAACCGCGATTTCCTTGTTCGATGCCTTCGCCGAGCCGATCGAGGCGCCCACGACAGCGCACACGGCAACCGAGACGATCGCGCCTGAAACGCAGCAAGCCGCAACGTTCGAGGATGCGACTGAGGTACCCGTGCAAGAACCCACGCGCGAGGCGCCCGGGGAGGCCGCCGACACCGCGGCAAAGACTCCGGTTGAAAACCTGCACGAAGCCATCGTGCCGCCGCAAGCCGCGCCGATGACGTCCCCCATGGTCGAGCCGCCGTCGGGTCCCGCAGAGCCGCCCGCACCGCGTCAGCATCCGCTGCGCTTCCTCTGGCAGTCGGACGCAGAAGGTCGCTTTGTGCTGCTCTCCGAGGAATTCATCGGCCTGATCGGCGCGCACACGGCCTCACGCTTCGGCCGCCCCTGGCACGAG
>RXJC01000014.1 GCA_003963435.1 Bradyrhizobiaceae bacterium
GCGCGCGGTGGTCCGCGTCCTGTGGTTACAATTTGAGGGAGCAGCTCACGCGAAGAGCCCCGTGGCAGGCTCATGCGGCGGCGTCGGCCGCCAGTGCCGGCCCGCGCCAAGCTCGAGACCGGGAATTCGGTCGCGGCGGCGACAAACGACAATCAGGCAATGCCGCCGGGGCAATCACCGGCTCGCCGCAGCCCTCAAGCATGATGGGTTTAGGTAGGATCCGATTGGCGCCGCTCGTTCACCTCTCCCGCTTGCGGGAGAAGGAGCGCAGCTCGGCTGTGGCTATCAATCCTGATTTCATCACGCTTTAGCCTGTCCCAAGGGGGCCCAGGCAAGACGGCGCGGCCACGTCGCGGTCAGATCGGCAATGTCGGGAAAGGGAATGCCGGCAATACCCCGGCCTCAGGAGAACGAGGGCGTCGGCGAACACGTCAGGACCAGATTCCAAATTGGCCCGAAGGCCGCTTGTGGAATTGCGGAGCCCCGGAAGGAGAACCGCACCGAACGAAGAAAACTCGTTTCTTCTGCCGGACCGTGAAAGAGAACGGTCCGACCGTTGACCTGATGTCTCGCCGACACCCTCTATCGTCGACCAGAACCCTTGAGAGGCGCTGATGACGTGCCGGCTGCTGGAGCCGGCAACTTCAAGAAGTCGAAGTTACTTCTTCTTGGCGACCTTGCGGGTCTTCTTCGCAGTCTTCTTCACTGCGCTCTTCGCCTTCTTCGCCTTCTTCGCCTTCTTCGCTTTCTTGGCCATGTTGCCCTCCGATGTGTGAGATGGCTTTAATCGCTGCATGCATTCGGGGATCGAGTGCACACTCATCCCGAATACACCAACACGAAGAAAAAAACAGCGTCTCGCTTAAAGAAGTGTTGACGACGCAAGGCGCGTGCGCTTGGCGAGCGCGATGCAAGCACGCTGCACGACGCGTTTGCACGATCGCGCGGAGCGCCCGCATCGTCGATGTCTGCGAGAGATGCGCTTGCAGAAAACTCTATGCAGCAAGTATTTTTCTGCACGCACGCATCGCGGATGATCGACCCGACGGTGCGCATCGTGACAGTCGAGATCACCCTGCAAAGGCGTTTCGCGGACTCTGAGTCGCAATTTTTGGCAACGAAAATATTTTCATGAATAATGGCGCGGGCGCTCGTCAGAGCGTGCGCGGACCGCCGTTTTGCGCGAATCGCGCGAAGGCGATTCGGCCACCGCGTCGCCATCGATGGGATGAAGTTTACCGCCGCGCATGCGCGCGAGCGTCGCGTCGAGGAACGAAAACGAGGTGACGAACTTATCCGTCACCTCGTTCGAACGCGCGACGTCAGACGCCGAGCTTGGACTTGAGCAGGTCGTTGACGCTCTGCGGGTTGGCCTTGCCGCCTGACGCCTTCATCACCTGGCCGACGAACCATCCGAGCGACTGCGGCTTGTCCTTGACCTGCGCGGCCTTGTCGGGATTGGCGGCGATGATGTCGTCGACAACCTTTTCGATCGCCGAAAGATCCGTCACCTGCTTCATGCCGCGGCTCTCGACCAGCGCGCGGGGATCGCCACCCTCCTGCCAGACGATCTCGAACAGGTCCTTGGCGATCTTGCCCGAGATTGTGCCCTCGCCGATCAGGTCGATGATCGCAGCCAACTGCTCGGCGCCGACCGGAGAGCCCGTAATATCCCGGCCTTCCTTGTTGAGACGGCCGAACAGCTCGTTGATCACCCAGTTCGCCGCCATCTTGCCGTCGCGCGCACGGTTGGCGAGCCGATCCAGCACGGTCTCGTAGAACAATGCGCTCTCGCGCTCGGCGACCAGCACGCCCGCATCGTAGGCCGACAGGCCGAAATCCGCGACGAAGCGCGCCTTCTTCTGGTCCGGCAGCTCCGGCAGCTTCGCCTTCAGCTCGTCGACGAATGCCTGGTTGAACTCCAGCGGCAGCAGATCCGGATCGGGGAAGTAGCGATAGTCGTGCGCCTCTTCCTTCGAGCGCATCGAGCGCGTCTCGCCCTTGTCGGGGTCGAACCTGCGGGTCTCCTGCTCGATCTGGCCTCCGTCCTCGAGAATCTCGATCTGGCGCCGCGCCTCGTACTCGATCGCCTGGCCGATGAAGGTGATCGAGTTCATGTTCTTGATCTCGCAGCGGGTGCCGAGCGGCGCGCCGGGCTTGCGCACGGACACGTTGACGTCGGCGCGCAAGCTCCCCTTCTCCATGTCGCCGTCGCATGTGCCGAGGTAACGCATGATCGAGCGCAGCTTGGTCACATAGGCCTTGGCCTGTTCGGCGTCGCGGATGTCCGGTTTCGAGACGATCTCCATCAGCGCGACGCCGCAGCGGTTGAAGTCGATGAAGGACATCGACGGCGACTGGTCGTGCAGCATCTTGCCGGGATCCTGCTCCAGGTGCAGCCGCTCGATGCCGATGGTCGCGGTCTTGCCGCCATCGAGCTCGACGATCACCTCACCCTCGCCAACGATCGGAGATTGGTACTGGCTGATCTGGTAACCCTGCGGCAGGTCCGGATAGAAATAGTTCTTGCGGTCGAACACCGAACGCAGATTGATCTTCGCGTTGAGGCCGAGACCGGTCCGGACAGCCTGCCTGACGCATTCCTCGTTGATGACCGGCAGCATGCCCGGCATCGCGACATCGACCAGCGACACCTGCGAGTTCGGCTCGCCCCCGAACGCAGTGGACGCGCCGGAGAACAGTTTCGACTTCGAGGTCACCTGGGCGTGGATCTCCATGCCGATGACCATCTCCCAGTCACCGGTTGCACCTTTAAGAAGCTTGTGCGTGGCCGTGCTCATGTTGTGCTCCCGAGCAGCGTGACAGCGATCCGCTCCCACTCCGCTTCCAATGAATCCTTTGCGGCGACCTGACCGGCCTGGCGGTACCAGTAGCCGGCATTGCCGAGATCGCCTTCGACGCGGTGCAGATAGGCGTGCACCCAGGCTGCGTCGCGCCCGTTGTCGTCCTGGACGATCTTGTGCGCGCGGTCCCAGTCACCCCTGGCGGCCCACCACAGGCCCGTCAGCGGCGCGCTCAGATCCGGCGCGGGCGCCGCGCCGCCGAGGCTGGCGATGAAGTCAGCGACATTCACCACCACCTCGCGGGCGTGAAGCGGCCGGCGGCCTGCTCGATCACCTCGCCGAGCGAGAACAGCGTCTCCTCCTCGAACGGACGGCCGATCAGCTGCAGGCCGAGCGGCAGGCCTTGCGAGTCCTTGCCGGCGGGCACGGCGATGCCCGGCAGGCCCGCCATGTTCACGGTCACCGTGAAGATGTCGTTGAGATACATCTCGACCGGATCGGCGCCGCCCTTCTCGCCGATTCCGAAGGCGGCCGACGGCGTCGCCGGTGTGAGGATCGCGTCGACGCCCTTGGCGAAGCAATCCTCAAAGTCCTTCTTGATCAGCGTGCGCACCTTCTGGGCGCGCAGGTAATAGGCGTCGTAATAGCCGGCCGAGAGCACATAGGTGCCGATCATGACGCGGCGGCGCACCTCCGCGCCAAAGCCTTCCGCGCGGGTATTCTCGTAGAGCTCGGTGATGGTCTTGCCCTGCTCGCGCAGCCCGTAACGGACACCGTCGTAGCGTGCGAGGTTCGAGGACGCCTCCGCCGGCGCCACGATGTAATAGGCCGGCAGCGCATATTTGGTGTGCGGCAGCGAGACCTCGACGAGCTCGGCACCGGCCGCCTTCAGCCAGGCCGCCCCCGCTTCCCACAGCTTGTCGATCTCGCCCGGCATGCCGTCGAGACGATACTCGCGGGGAATGCCGATCTTCATGCCCTTCACGGACTTGCCGATCGCAGCCTCGTAATCCGGCACCGCGATATCGACCGACGTCGTGTCCTTCGGGTCATGGCCCGCCATCGAGCGCAGCAGCATCGCGGCATCGCGCACGCTGCGCGCGATCGGGCCGGCCTGGTCGAGCGAGGAGGCAAAGGCAACGATGCCCCAGCGCGAGCAGCGGCCATAGGTCGGCTTGATGCCGACGGTGGCGGTGAACGCCGCCGGCTGGCGGATCGAGCCGCCGGTGTCGGTCGCGGTCGCGCCCATGCAGAGCAATGCCGCCACGGCCGAGGCGGAGCCGCCGGACGAGCCGCCCGGCACCAGCGTGGTGTTGCTGCCCTCGCGCCGCCAGGGGTTGCCAACGGGACCGAAGCACGAGGTCTCGTTGGCCGAGCCCATCGCGAACTCGTCATTGTTGAGCTTGCCGAGCATCACCGCGCCGTCGCGCCACAGCTGCGAGGTGACGGTGGACTC
>RXJC01000130.1 GCA_003963435.1 Bradyrhizobiaceae bacterium
GACCGCGATAACGACAAGAACCCTGTTGTGTCCTTGCGCGAAATTGCTGAGACGACCATTTCGCCGGAGGACCTCCGCGAGGAGCTGGTGCACTCGCTTCAGAAGTTCGTCGAGGTCGACGAGCCCGAGCCGGACACGGTGCCGCTGATCGGTTCCGCTGGTGCCAGCGTCGATGCGGATGATACCGAGGTCGCCGTCGAGCGGATGACCGAAGAAGAGCTTCTGAAGGGTCTCGAAGGCCTCGCTCCGCCTGAGGAGCAGCCCGAGGAAGACGAGTAAATCGCTCGTCGCGATCGTCGACTTCTTGTGATTTTATCAAAGGCCCGAACCTTGGTTCGGGCCTTTGCTTTTGTTGACGTTTTCGTGGTTACCATAGCGCGGTCGATCGGACGCGTCCTGTCACTGAATTGATCGGACACAAACGCGATCGGAGCTAAGATGTATACAACGGGTCGGCCCAGGCCCGTTTGAAGGCAGGACGGCATGGTATATCGGCGTCGCAGACCCCAGCAGATGCAGGCCGCAACCGAATCGGTTGCCGTGGCCCCGACTGCGCCGGTCGCGCGCCCGGCCAAGCCCCGCGCGCGGATGATGCGTCAATATGACCTCGTCGAGCGCGTGCGATCCTACAATCCCAACACCAACGAAGACCTGCTGAACCGCGCCTATGTCTACGCCATGAAGGCGCACGGCTCGCAGACCCGCGCCTCGGGCGATCCGTATTTCTCGCACCCGCTCGAAGTGGCGGCGATTCTCACCGACCTGAAGCTCGACGACGCCACCATCGTGGCCGCGCTGCTCCACGACACGATCGAGGACACCGAGGCAACGCGGGCCGAGATCGACCAGATTTTCGGGCCGGAGATCGGCGCGCTGGTCGAGGGCCTGACCAAGCTGAAGCGGCTCGAGCTGGTGTCGCGCGAGGCCAAGCAGGCCGAGAATCTGCGCAAATTGTTGCTGGCCATTGCCGACGATGTCCGTGTGCTTCTGGTCAAGCTCGCCGACCGTCTGCACAACATGCGCACGCTGGATTTCGTGCCGACGGAATCGCGCCGGCGCATCGCCGAGGAGACGCTCGACATCTACGCGCCGCTCGCGGGGCGCATGGGCATGCAGGAAATGCGCGAGGAGCTGGAGGATCTGTCCTTCCGCACCCTCGATCCCGAAGCCTATTCGGTCGTGATGCAGCGCCTCGACGCGCTCGCCGAGCGCAACCGCAACCTGATCGGCGAGATCGAGGACCAGCTCTCCAATAATCTGCGCCACCGGGGCTTGGGGGCGCGGGTCTATGGCCGCCGCAAGAAGCCGTTCTCGATCTGGACCAAGATGGAGCGCAAGTCGGTCGGCTTCGAGCAATTGTCCGACATCTTCGGCTTCCGCCTCGTCGTCAACGACATCGAGGCCTGCTATCGCGCGCTCGGCATCGTCCACACCACCTGGCCGGTCGTGCCGGGGCGGTTCAAGGACTACATCTCGACGCCGAAGCAGAACGACTACCGCTCGATCCATACCACGGTGATCGGGCCCGGCAACCAGCGCGTCGAGCTGCAGATCCGCACCGAGGCGATGGACCAGATCGCCGAGCGGGGTATCGCCGCGCATGTCTTCTACAAGGAGGGCGTCGGCTCGCCGACCGAATTCCTCAAGCGCGAATCCAACGCGTTCGCCTGGCTGCGCCACACCATCGGCATCCTCTCGGAGAGCGCCAACCCGGAAGAATTCCTCGAGCACACCAAGCTCGAGCTGTTCCACGACCAGGTGTTCTGCTTCACCCCGAAGGGCAAGCTGATCGCGCTGCCGCGCCATGCCAACGTGATCGACTTCGCCTATGCCGTGCACACGGACGTCGGCAACAGCGCGGTCGGCTGCAAGATCAACGGTCAGTTCGCGCCGCTGTCCTCGGAGCTGCAGAACGGCGACGAGGTCGAGGTGTTGACCTCGGAAGCGCAATCGGCGCCGCCCTCGGCCTGGGAGACGCTTGCGGTCACCGGCAAGGCCCGCGCCGCGATCCGCCGCGCCACCAGGACGGCGGTGCGCGATCAATATGCCGGTCTCGGCCGGCGCATCGTCGAACGCCTGTTCGAGCGCGCCAAGATCGAATATGCCGACGACAAGCTCAAGGGCGCACTGCCGCGGCTCGCGCGCACCTCGATCGAGGACGTGATGGCGGCCGTGGGGCGCGGCGAGATCAAGGCCTCCCACGTCGCGCGCGCGATGTACCCCGACTACAAGGAGGAGCGCATTGCGCGCTACGGCGTCAAGAAAGGGCTCGCCGCCAAGCTCAAGGAGAAATCCTCCGAACCGCGCAGTCCGGTCGCGATTCCGATCCGCGGCATCAATTCCGACCTGCCGATCAAGTTCGCGCCGAACGGCGGCGCGGTGCCCGGAGACCGCATCGTCGGCATCGTCACGCCGGGCGAGGGCATCACGATCTACCCGATCCAGGCGCCGGCGCTGAAGGATTTCGAGGAGGAGCCGGAGCGCTGGCTCGACGTCCGCTGGGACATCGAGGACTCCGCGCCGCAGCGCTTCCCGGCCCGCATCAAGGTCGAGAACGTCAACGAGCCCGGCGCGCTGGCGCAGATCGCGACCGTGATCGCCGAGCACGACGGCAACATCGACAACATCAGCATGCAGCGCCGCTCGCCGGACTTCACGGAGACGACGATCGATCTCGAAGTCTACGATCTGAAGCACCTCAGCGCGATCCTGGCCCAGCTGCGCGCCAAGGCGGTCGTCGCCAAAGTCGAACGTGTCAATGGATGAGTTCTGTCGTTGCCGGGCTAGACCCGGCAACCCATCTCTTCGAAGAGGATGGATGCGCGGGTCGAACCCGCGCATGACAAGTTGAGAGAGTTCTAGAATGCCCGCAATTCCGCTTCGCCTCGGCGTCAATATCGACCACGTCGCAACCGTGCGTAACGCGCGCGGTGGCCGCCATCCTGATCCGGTGCGCGCCGCGCTGCTGGCGATCGAGGCCGGTGCCGACGGCATCACCGCCCATTTGCGCGAGGATCGCCGGCACATCCGCGACGAGGACATGGCGCGGCTGAAGGCCGAGATCTCCAAGCCGCTCAATTTCGAGATGGCGGCGACCGACGACATGATGCGCATCTCGCTCGCCACCAAGCCGCACGCGGTGTGCCTGGTCCCGGAGCGCCGGCAGGAGGTGACCACTGAAGGCGGTCTGGACGCGGTCGGCCAGCGCAATGCGCTCGCGCCCTATATCGCGCGGCTGAGCGAGGCCGGCATCCGCGTCTCCCTGTTCATCGCCGCCGATCCCGCCCAGATCGAGATGGCGGCGCAATTGCGCGCGCCGGTGATCGAGATCCACACCGGCGCCTGGTGCGACGCAGTCACCGACGGCCACACCGCCAAGGCCGAGGCCGAATGGCGGCGGATCGTGGCTGGCGTGAAGCTGGCGAAGGCAGCCGGGCTCGAGGTTCATGCCGGGCACGGGCTCGACTATGCGACCGCGGAGACGATCGCGGCTTTGCCGGACATCATGGAGCTCAACATCGGCTACTACATGATCGGCGAGGCGCTGTTCGTCGGTCTTGCCGAGACGGTGCGCAGCATGCGCGCGGCGATGGACCGCGGCCGGAGCCGGGCATGATCATCGGCATCGGCTCGGACCTGATCGACATCACCCGCGTCGGCAAGGTGATCGAGCGCCACGGCGAGCGCTTCCTCGACCGCATCTTCACTGCGGCGGAGCGGGCCAAGGCGGAGCGCCGCGCCAAGAACGAGAAGATGGTGGTGGCGACCTACGCCAAGCGCTTCGCCGCCAAGGAGGCCTGCTCCAAGGCGCTCGGCACCGGGATCCGGCGCGGGGTCTGGTGGCGCGACATGGGGGTGGTCAACCTGCCGGGCGGGCGGCCGACCATGCACTGACGCCGGAGGGGTTCGAGGCCCGGATCGACCTGTCCATCACGGACGACTGGCCGCTGGCGCAGGCCTTCGTCATCATATCCGCCGTCCCGCTGGCCAAGCCCTGAGCCTGGCTGCGATTGTTTTATAATTCTTGTTTAAAATCAATGGCTTGATCAGTTTTGATGTGATCCTTGATTGCGTGGCCTCCGACAACCGTCTAAAAGTCCGCGGACGCAAATCAGCTTGGGTCAATTCGGCTTTACGCCGGAATTGGCCCTCACTATCAGAATCAGGACAATCTCCTTGCGCCGCGAGCCCGTGGGCCGTTCGCGGGAGGAGGGCGCTCTGTGATCGCCGGCCGGAATTGAGAGAGCAATGAGCGTGACTTCGGGAACGAAAACTGAGAGCGGCGTC
>RXJC01000666.1 GCA_003963435.1 Bradyrhizobiaceae bacterium
CTACTGCAGCGGCGGATCGCCGCTGGTGCGCTTCTTGGCGAGGTCCATCTCGGTGACCGCGATCAGGATCTCGGCGCGGGTCTTCAGGTCGGGCGCTTCCAGCATGGCCTGCTTCTCCGCGGGGCCATAGGGCGACATCATCGCCAGCGCATTGACCAGCGCCTCGTTGGGCGCGCTTTCGACGCCTTCCCAGTCGACCTTGAGGTTGTTGGCCTTCAGGAAGTCCGCCAGCACGGAAAGCAGCGCTTCGCGGTCGACCTCCTCCTCGCCCATGCGCGCGGTGAAGTCGTCGGTGAAGGCGAAGAAATCCACCTTGCATTGCCGATATGCGGTGAGCACCTCGAGCTCCTCGACCACCTTGAAGCGCGCGACGCCGGTGAGCTCGAGGATGTAGCGGCCGTCGCCGGATTCGGCGAGCTGGGTGATGCGGCCGACGCAGCCGACGCGGAACAGCGTCGGCTTGTCGGAATTCTTCGGCGAGTGCGTGACATCGGGCTGGATCATGCCGATCAGGCGATGGCCGTCGCGGAAGCTGTCGTCGACCATCGCAAGGTAGCGCGGCTCGAAGATGTTGAGCGGCATCTGGCCGCGGGGCAGCAGCAGCGCGCCCGGCAGCGGAAACACCGGAATGATCTCCGGAAGGTCGGCGGGCCCGCGATATTCGATGTTGATCGGCATCTGCCCGGTCCCCCCTGGCCTTGCTCATGCATGATCCGGAAACGTGCGCAGCGCCCGATCAGATCATGCTCGAAAAGGCGCCTTACGAAAACAGGATCGTCGACAAGCGCTTGCGTCCCTCGACCGTTGCATCATCCGTGCCGCCCCAGGCCTCGAAGAACTGCACCAGCTGCTTGCGGGCGCCGTCGTCGTTCCATTTGCGGTCGCGCTTGACGATCTCGAGCAGCTGCGCGGTGGCAGCAGCGCGGTCGCCTTGCGCGTTGAGCGCGGTCGCCAGGTCGAATCGGGCCTGATGATCGAGCGGGTTTGCGGCGACTTTCTGTTCCAGCTCCGCGACCGGTCCGAGCGATTGGGCCTGCTCGGCGAGGTCGATCGTGGTCTGCACGGCCTTCACGGCAGGGTCGTTGCGCTTGGACTCCGGCACCATGGCCAGAGTCTGCTTGGCCTGCTCCATCGCGCCGGAGACGGCGTAGCATTTTGCGAGGCCCGCGAGCGCGGCGATGTTGGTCGCATCGTACTGAAGCACCTCCGCATAGATCTGCGCGGCAGCCGTGGTGTCGCCCTCGGCGAGCACCGCCTCGGCCTCTTGCAGGATCTCGGCGATATTCGGCTCGCCCGGCGCAGTCACGCCCTTGGTCAGCTTTTCGATGAAGGCGTTGAGCTGGCTCTCGGGCACCGCGCCCATGAAGCCGTCGGCCGGCTGGCCGTTGACGAAGGCGATCACGGCCGGGATCGACTGGATACCCATCTGGCCGGGGATCGCAGGATGCTGGTCGATATTCATCTTGACCAGCTTGACCTTGCCCTTGGCGGCCTTGACGGCCTTTTCCAGGATGGGGGTGAGCTGCTTGCAGGGGCCGCACCACTCCGCCCAGAAATCGATCAGCACCGGTTGGCGCTTCGATTCCTCGATCACGTCCTTCACGAAGGTCTGGGTGGTGGTGTCCTTGATCAGATCGGCCGCGGCCGGGCCCGCCGTTCCGTTACCCTGGTCGATGATCGTCACGGGATCCCCTCGTCTAATGTCCGGAATGGCGGGTCTTTAGCATGCCGCCGCTTCCTGTGCTGCGCTGTCGGGTCCTAGATTGGGCCGAATGGGCCGAATTTCAATCCACCGCGGTCGATTCGGCGGTTCCGGAGCCTTTTCGGGCCGTTTGGCCGCAGGAGGGGTCCAAATAGCGTCCTCGAATGCCAATCTATGCCGCCCGTAGCTGTTGCATTCCCCTCCCGCTTTTGGCATACGACAGCCGTTGCCGGCGCGTCACGCGACCGACACAGGATGCGGGTGTAGCTCAGTGGTAGAGCACGACCTTGCCAAGGTCGGGGTCGAGGGTTCGAGCCCCTTCGCCCGCTCCAATTTTCTCCAGAGCATCCAGCTGATCCGGACGGAAACGTGGTTCGCCACGCCGCTGGCGGCTGATTTGGGTCTGCAATGACAATTCTGTTCACGGGTAGCGCGGGTCACCTCGGAGAGGCCCTTCTCCCCGGGCGCGGGTCGCCGGTGCGCGCGGTCGATCTGCAAGTGATGCTATGGGTATGGGCCTGAAGCGATGCGATAGATAGGCGCCGAACTGCGCGCGTAGCCAATTGCAGCCTATGTTCCTAGCCTGCTGAACGCGGATAAATGCACGAGCAAAAGTCAGACATCGGGAATGAATGGACCGTCGTGCTTGGATATGTCGCCTTGCGTCGGTTCAAATGACAACGTGAACTGGCTCTTGTTCTCGTTTGGTCTCGTTGTGTCGCCGTCGACCAACGAAAATGCAATTTGTGCGATTCGTAACCCAGGATAGAGGGCGATTGGTATGTCGCCCAGATTAGCAAGCTCCAACGTGGCAATGCCTTCATAGTTCGGTTCGATAAGCACCGCGGTGGCAATGCTTAATCCTTCACGAGCCCATGTCGATCTTGCGGTCACGTTGCCCAAGATATTGGCCGGCAGCTTGATCCATTCTAGCGTCGGAACCAGCGCCAATGATCCTGGATGAAGAAGAAACTTTGTGCTGAACGGTATTTCGTACCGTTCATGCTTCTGCTGACGATACAATTGGTCTCTCTCAGACGAGGCGCGGGACTTTTTCGATTCTGCGGGATCAACGTGGGATGATCCGCGCGATCTAACCATCAGCACAACATTTCCCATCCTCAAATCGATGCTGGCCGCTCCGATCTGCCCTTTGGAGAGAATTGGCGAAACAACGAGCGATTGATCCCGTAGACGCGCTATTAGCTCCCCTCTGCCAAGTACCGTCATTTGACTTTCTTCGAGATGGCGATTGCTATTGCGCGCTGTTGGAGAAGTGCTTGATCGCAAAGCATGTTGGTTTGTAGAAACGACAATGGTTCGGATGTTAAATGTTTGTGGCCTAGCGAGTAAATCCAACCAGCGTAAAGTGTGTGAGAGATATCGATTTCACTGAGAACCGGATCGCCAATAGAAGAAAGCTCGGCAATGATTGGTGGAAGCCTTTTCTGCAATTGATGGACAAGTTTGGTTAGATTGTCGTCGGTCGGTCTAGCATAACCAAGCTTGCCGTATTGTGCGAATACCTCCTGAATGCCTTGGATAGCATTTTGAAGTTGGGCATCCGATAGGAGGGTACACCAAGCGTCAAATGGATCGTGAAATATATATTTCAGGAGTTCTTTCTCTGACTCTTGTACGGGAGGCCTAGAGGTAACCGGTTTGTCCCATCCAAGGAGGTGTAGCGCGTTGACCAATAATCTGTGCCGCATCGCGTACGGTGGATGTGTGGGATCGGTCGAGGGTGAAAACTCGTACGGATTGGGGTGCGTAGGGCTCAGATAGAATCTGTGTGCGGCAGCAAAGCCTGGCCCAAAAAGGATCAATCCAAAAAGATCACATACGAATTCATCAAGCCACGAGAGTAGATAGAAGTCGGCCATTTTGTAAGACGCGCCGGCGTTCAACGTTTCGTATCGGTGAAGCTCAGCTTTGATCTCTAGAGGAGCGCTCTTATCGTGAAGCCACGCCGTCATCGCGGCAGCACTGGAAAGGGGGCCGCGTGATTGCAGAGCCGCCATAACTTTGTTTTGTAAGATCGTGCCAGCGCCAACGGTGTGGAGGGCCGTATGTCCTAACTCATGACCGAAGAGAGAATGCAAGAGAACGTGATGCTTTAGCGGCCTTGGGAACGCAACAAAAGCAAATTTGTTTTTGCTACTAGGTGACGTCCCCTCGTAGTGGATGAGATAGCCTTCGCCATCCGACACGATATGTACGATGGGAGGGGTACTTGAGCCCGATAAGTTTGTGTCCGCTAGAAGGGTCTCGGCCATCTTGCGGAGCGCCTCCGCAAAAGGCCAAGAGAATTCACCAAGGCGAGAGCGCTCGATAAGAGATATCCAAACGGAGAGACCTGACAACTCGTCAAGTCGTGCTTGGATTTCGTGAAGATCGGCTTCTTTGGTTGTTGCTATCGCATTTTTGATGCGCTCAAGTCGGTCACCGCACTCACGATAATACTCGCGAGTCTGTGAGGGGCCGTAATCATAGCGAAGTGTTTCGCTAAGCGCCCTCTCGACGTTGCCTGATTGCTGCTTCAGAAACTCAAGAGGGGTCATTCAAGCCCACAATTAGAGGCGCTCGACCAATGTTCGAAAAAAAGAAACAACTCGCGCTTTTACCTCTGGGGACGGCAATTCCGCAACTGTCGGATATGCGATAGCGCGTAAGACATTTTCAACGGACTCGATAGCTTGGTCTCTCGATTGACCTCCAAATGCAGACTGCGTGGCTTGATCCAAGGCTTCCCGAACCTCCCTCACATTTCTTTCGATTGGGGGACGTAAGGTAAGTCTATTCGGATCGCTCTGAGATTGATCGCCAGACAAAACTTCCTGGCCAAAAAATGCGTCCTTCCGAAAGGACTGAAGCAGGCGATACATGTTGTTCAGGGCTACTTCCTGAGACTCGCCCGTCGCTGGATTATTGATGCTGGCTAGCGCCATGCTCGCCAAAAGGCGCGCTGTTCCGCGGGCGTCACTTCGACCTTGTGCGGCCATGATGGGCATTTTGTTCTCCTAGTATTTTACCCAAATTGCTCTACGGTCCGCGGAGGCATCGGAGCTGGTGGAACTGATGGTTGACGAGCCCCCTCGTCGCTCAGAGCCACTCAAATGAGCTAAACGTCAGAAGACAATTATGTTCAATTGCTCCTGATATTGCGGCTTATTGCTTACAATACACTAGATGTGGATATCCGCCAGCCCCCCGGCCGCGCGATCAATTGAAAGACTAGAACAAAGTTAGAACATCCACAAGACTTCCCTTTCATAACGTTAGTATAAGTTTTACCCAAATTGACCCATGGGACGGCCCAGCGGAATTCCCCTCGTTAGCGATAAAGATTCAAGGGTCTGCGTCGGTGTGGCCCACGTGGAAGGACGCGGTCGGCTAAATATCCTTCCGCGATGGCGCAGTAAGGTTTCCTGGCTTCGTTCGGCCGGAGAGTTCGTTGAAGCATTGATGATCTTCTCTGAACCCGGGCTGATTTCTTTGCGGGACTGGGGTTTGCATAGCTCTTCGATTCTAGAGCGGATTGGGGAGCTATCGAGTTCGAGTGATGAAGACTCGTTGGAAGCCTTGAGGCTTATCCACGATCGCTATCAAAAGCTGGTCATACCGTCCAAGGACCGCCCTACGCTGGGCGACGAAGCCGTCGCGCACTTAGGTATTGATTTGGATAGAGGCACCAAATCTCTGATCTATGTTTGCATACTTCCGGATCGGATCAATCTAATGTCCATTGAACACCGAAATGCAAAGCTAATACGGGGCCATCCGCTTATCGACGATTTGCCATAATTGCGCTGACGTAAGTCTGAGCCCCGCCTCGCGCGTAGCAAAAGACCAACGTTGGAGGTGCCATGACAATCCTGGTCACGGGTAGCGCCGGCCACCTGGGCGAAGCCATCCTCCGAACGCTCCGCGGTCGGGGCTCCCCCGTGCGCGGGCTCGATCTGAAGCCCTCCCCCTTTACCGACGCCGTCGGCTCGATCGTCGATCCCGGCTTCGTGCGCGGTCAGATGGACGGCGTCACCGCCGTGATCCACACCGCGACGCTGCACAAGCCGCATGTGGCGACCCACACCAAGCAGGACTTCGTCGACACCAACGTCACCGGCACGCTCAATCTGCTCGAGGCGGCAGTTGCCGCCGGCGTGAAGAGCTTCGTCTTCACCAGCACCACCAGCGCATTCGGCTCGCAGCTTCGGCCCGAGGCGGGACAGGCCGCGGTGTGGGTGACCGAAGATCTGCCGCCGGTGCCAAAGAATATCTACGGCACCACCAAGCTGATGGCCGAGACCCTCTGCGAGCTGTTCTTCCGCGAGCGCGCCCTGCCGGTCGTGGTGTTGCGGACCTCGCGCTTCTTTCCGGAGGATGACGACGATCCCGCGATGCGCTCGGCTTACACATTGGAGAACGCGCAGGCCAACGAGCTGCTCTATCGCCGGCTGGATATTGCGGACGCGGTGAGCGCGCACCTGCTCGCCGTCGACCGCGCGCCAAAAATCGGTTTTGACCGCTATATCGTCTCCGCCACGAGCCCGTTCGAGCCGCGTCATCTCGCGTCACTCGCGCGCGATGCGGCTGGTGTCGTGCGCGAGCTCTATCCGGACTGCGCAGAGCTCTATGCCGCGCACGGCTGGAGCCTCTTCCCCGAGATCGACCGCGTCTATGTCAATGCGCGTGCGCGGCGCGAGCTCGGCTGGCGGCCGGAATTCGACTTCGCGCATGTGCTGAGCTGCGTTCGCGATGGCCGCGAGGTCCGCAGCGCGCTGGCGCGGGAGGTCGGTTCGAAAGGCTATCATGACGTGGTGTTCGACGACGGACCTTACCCCGTCGCCTCATGAGCGCCGCCTTCGTCATTTTGCTTGATGCATCAAATGCCTGCCCGTTGTCACCGCGCGCAATCCGGCCCGAGCCGTTCTACTGTGCATGGGGTTGTTTTCGCAGTTTTTGTTTGACGTCCCTTTAGCCGCCTTGATTCCGCGTTGCAGCGAGAATGCTGTCGTCGCACGCGATGCCTTCTCAGCGCTCGCAGATGTGCTAGCCTTTTTGCGTCTGCCTTTCGGCAGATGCCAAACTTCGCCTCTCGACTAGCAAAACAAAATAAATCGCAGCCCTGAGGGCTGCCTTAGGGGAGTGACGCGATGACATCGATGTTCCATCGATCCGTGTTGGCGCTTGCGGCCGTGGCCCTGCTTGCGGGGACCAGCGCCGGCAGCGCCCAACAGCAGGACAAGAACCGGGCACTGAAGAAATACGAATCCGGAACCAAGGAGTTCTGGACCCATCCGCCGGATGACTGGTTCCTCGGCGACGAGAACGAGGCGCAGAAGGGCCTCGCGCCGCCCTCGGGTCCGCCGACCGGCGCCTCCGACGCCGAACTCGCCAACATCGTCAAGAAGATCAAGCTGCCGCCGGGCTTCAAGATCGAGGTCTATGCCTCGGGCGTGCTGGCCGCGCGGCAGATGGCCTGGGGTGACAAGGGCACGCTGTTCGTCGGCTCGTTCGGCCTCGGCAACGTCTACGCCATCAAGGACAACAACGGAAAGAAGGAGGTCAAGACCGTCCTCAAGGGCCTCAACATGCCCACCGGTCTCGCCTTCAAGGACGGCGCGCTCTACGTCATCGCCGTCAACAAGCTGATCCGCTACGACAACGCGGAGGCCAATCTCGACAAGCTCGGCGACGGCAAGGTCGTCTATGACGACATGCCCTCCTATGCCGCGCATGGCTGGAAGTACATCGCGGTCGACAAGGAAGGCTGGTTCTACATTCCGTTCGGACCGCCCTTCAATATCGGCATCCCGCCGACCAGTGTCTCGCAGATCCGTCGCGTCGATCCCAAGACCGGCAACGCGGAGATCTGGGCGCTGGGCGTTCGCAACTCCGTCGGCGGCGACGTCGATCCGCGCACCGGCAAGTACTGGTTCACCGAGAATGCCCGCGACTGGATCAGCGACGACAAGCCCAGCGACAAGCTGAACATGATCAACCGGATCGGCGAGCATTTCGGCTATCCCTATTGTCACCAGGGCAATCTGCCGGACGACAAGTTCGCGATGGGCCACAAATGCTCCGAGTTCACGCCGCCGGTGCTGAATCTCGGCGCCCATGTCGCCCCGCTCGGCATGAAGTTCTATACCGGCGACCAGTTCCCCGCCGAGTACAAGAACAACATCCTGATCGCGGAGCACGGCTCCTGGAACAGGCACAAATACCAGGGCGCGCGCATCATGCGCGTGATCGTCGGGCCTGACGGCAAGAACCCGAAGGAAGAGGTGTTTGCCTCCGGTTGGCTCGAGGGTGACCAGGGCTATCTCGGACGTCCCGACGACATCATCCTCGCCAAGGACGGCTCGATCCTCGTCGCCGACGATTGGGCCGGCGCGATCTACCGCATCAGCTACAGCAAGAAGTAGCGCGGGACGACAACGAGGCTGCGACCGGGTGACGGCCGCAGCCTCTTTTTCTTGTGACACACCTGCAATGGAACACGTCCGTCATGCCCGGACTTGATCCGGGCATCCATCAAACCAGAAACTTTGCAAAAGGGATGGATTGCCGGGCCTACGCCGCGCCGGAGGGGCTTCGGCCCCGCAGGCGGGTCAAGCCCGGCAATGACAGCCGGAGAAATCAGCGATGCGAGTCGTTCGGTTCGGACTTCTACCTGCGGCGCTTCTGCTCGCATCTATCGCCGCTCGCGCCGCCGACAATGCCGCGATCAAGGAGAAAGCCTCCGCCTGCTCCGGCTGTCACGGCGAGAACGGCATTTCGCAAACCGAGAACGTTCCCTCGCTCGCCGGCCAGCCCGATCAGTTCATCCAGTGGCAGCTCGTGTTCTTCCGCGCCGGCTCGCGCAAGAACGAGCAGATGCAGCCGATCGCCGAGGAGATCACCAACGAGGACATTCGCAATTTCGGCGCCTATTTTTCACAGCTGACGCCGCCGAAGGGAGCGGAAGACGGCGATCCGGACCTGTCGAAGAAGGGCGCGCAAGTCGCCGCCGGCCGCCGCTGCGCCTCATGCCATACCGATAGCTTCGCCGGCACCAAGGGAGTCGCGCGGCTGGCCGGCCAACGCGAGGAATATCTGGTCAAGGCGCTACACGACTACAAGGCGGGGCAGCGCATCGGCGGCGGCGTCGCCGCGATGGCCGACGTCGCCTATCACATGAGCGACGAGGAGATCACGGCCGTTTCGCATTATCTGGCGCATTTGAAATAGGGCGGGAGTGTACGCTCACCCCGCCCGCTGCTTCTCGTACGCCTTCAAATGCGTGTAGGCGATGCGCAGCTTCGGCACCGGCACCTTGGCGGCGTCAGCGCGTTCGATGAGGTCGCCGATGACATGATCGGCCTCGACCGGCAGGCCGGCCTTGATATCGCGGAACATGGAGGCCGTCATCGGCGATCCCTCGGTGGTGAGGTTGCCCTTCACCCGTTCGAAGAACGGCCCGCCCGGCGGGTAGCCCGAGGCGGCGGCGATCGCGCTGGTCTCGTCCAGCATGCCGAGCAGGAAATCACGGCCACCGGGCGCCGCAAGGATGTTGCCGACGGAGGTGCGCATCAGGCTGGTGCTTGCGGCGAGCGAGGACAGGAACACCCACTTCTCCCACATGTCCTGCATGATGTTCTGGCTGGCGCTGGCCCCAGCGATGCCGCTCTTGAAGGCCTCGTCGATCGCCTTGACGCGATCCGACAGCTTGCCGTCGCGCTCGCCGTAACTGATCGACTGCATCGGCTGCAGCTGCACCACTTCGCGCTTCTCGTTCAAGGTCGCGGCGATGGCGCAAAGGCCGCCGAGCACGCGCTCCTTGCCGAACTTGGCATCGAGGATGTCGAGATGCTTCATGCCGTTCAGCATCGGGATGATCGCGGTGTTCGGCCCTACCGCCGCGGCAAAGGATTTGATGGCGTCGTCGAGGTCGAACGCCTTGCAGCTCAGGAGCACGACGTCGAACTTGTCCTTGAGCGCGTCGGCCTGCACGGTCGGCGGGCTCTTCAAGGTCACATCGCCATTCGGGCTCTTGATGACGAGCCCGGCCCCGGCGAGCTCGCTGGCCCGGCGCGGCCGGACCAGAAAGGTGACGTCGCGGCCGGCCTGCAAGAGCCTGCCACCAAAATAGCCGCCGATGGCGCCGGCGCCGACCACGAGGATACGCATGGGGTGCTCCATTATTGTCCTTGGCGAATGGCCAATAGGGAGTAGCGAATAGCAGGCGCGATTTCCACTCGCTATTCGCTACTCGCCATTCGCACGCTTCACTTTCCCGATACCATCTCCTCGACCTCGCGCAGCTGCTCCTTGCCGAAGAACATCTCGTTGCCGACGAAGAAGGTCGGCGATCCGAACGCGCCGCGGGCGACCGCCTCCTCGGTGTTCTTGATCAGCCTGGCCTTCACCTCGGGCTCCTGGGCGCGGGCAAACAGCTTCTGAGCATCGAGTCCGGAGGACGCCAGCGCCTTTGCCGCGACGTCAGGGTCGTCCATCTTCTTCGGCTCGCGCCACATGTGGTGGAAAGCGGCTTCGACATATTTCTCGAACACGCCCTCCACTTGCGCCGCAACGGCCATGCGCATCAGGTTGAGCGTGTTGACGGGGAAGTGCGGATTCCAGACATAGGGCTGGACCTTGAAACGCCTGATGAAGCGCTCGGTCTCGACGGCGTGAAACTCGCGCTTGTTCTTGATGCCTGCGAGCGTCTCGGCCGGCGACTTGTTGTTGGTCGATTTGAAGATGCCGCCGAGCAGGATCGGGACATATTCGAACTTGACGCCGATGCGCCGCTCGATCCCGGGAATCGCCAGATGACTGAGATAGGCGTTCGGGCTGCCGAAATCGAACAGGAACTGCGGGGCAATGCGGGTCAACTCGTTCTCCCTGACCTGAATTTCTGATCTGGTTTTTCGCCCATTGTGACGCAGGGCGCGCCACAGGTCCATTGTTTAATGACGATCATAATACTCTGAGCGTCAGACCAGACGCCGGATCGCCTGCTTGCGCCAGACCAGGAAGTAATAGCCCATCTGCAAAACGAACATGGCGCAGAACACGATGGGATAGGCGGCCCATACGCCCTGAAGGCCGCTCGTGCGGCTCAGGATCACCGCGGCGGGCAGCTCGATCGCGACAATGGCGAAGATCGCGAGCAGCATCGGCGTCAACGCGACGCCGGCCGCGCGCATGGCTCCGGAAAACACCGTGGCGAGGCCGAACGGCACCGAGCTCCACAGGGCGATGTCGAGCAGGCCCTTCGCCAGATCGAGCACGGTGGCGTCGGTGATGAAGATGCCGAGGATGGCGCGCGGCGCGAGATAGATCAGCGCCACGAGCCCGCCGGTCAGCACGAGGTTGAAGGCGAGCCCGGTCCGCACGATGTTATCGAGCCGGGTTCGGTCACCGCTGCCGACCGCCTGCGCGCCGAGGATCGAGACCGCGATCGAAATCGACATCGCCGTGAACTGCGTGTAGCCCATCACCTGGTTGACGGCGCCGTAGGCCGCCGTGGCGTCCGACCCAAAGCCGTTGACGAGGCCGAGCAGCACCAGCTCAGCGATCGCCATCACCACCATGCCGATGGCGCTCGGCAATCCGATGCCGAGAATCTTTCCGAGCATGGCGCCATTGAACCGCAGCTGACGCAGCAGCGCCGCGTCCGGTGCGAGCGCGTGCTTTTTCAGCCGCAGGTAGACGCCCAGCGCGATCAATGTGAGCGCGTTCGCGATCGCGGCCGCCCATGCCGGGCTGGTGATGCCGGCCGCGGGCAGTCCGAACGATCCGCGGAT
>RXJC01000471.1 GCA_003963435.1 Bradyrhizobiaceae bacterium
CCATGCGCGACGGACGGCCCGCGATCGAGCTGGTGCTGGAGCGCATTCCGGCGACGCTGGCGCTGACGCTGCCGGCGTTCGTCTTCAAGGTCGCGCTCGGCGTTCCCGCCGGCATCTACGCCGCGCTGCATCGGGGCTCCGCCATCGACCGCGCCGTGATGATGACAGCGGTGGCCGGCTTCACCGTGCCGAGCTTCGTGCTGGCGCTGATGCTGGTGCTCGTCTTCGCCGTGCAGCTCGGCTGGCTGCCCTCGGGCGGACAGGACAGCTGGCGCCATGCCATCCTGCCGATCGCGACGCTGAGCTTAGGGGGCGCCGCCGTGCTGGCGCGCTTCACCCGCAGCGCGATGCTGGAGGTGTTGGGCCAGCCCTATATCCGCACCGCCTCCGCAAAGGGTGTGCCGTGGCGCAAGGTGGTGACCTCGCACGCTCTGCCGAACGCGGCGATCCCGACCGTCACCATTTTGGGGTTCATGGTCGGTACGCTGATCGCGGGCGCGGTCGTGGTCGAGAGCGTGTTCGCCTGGCCGGGAGTAGGGCGCCTGCTCGTGGTCGCCGTCGCCAACCGCGACCTCGCCGTCGTGCAATGCATCCTGCTGCTGGTGGCGATCACCATGGTCACGTCGAACCTGATCGTCGATTTCCTCTACGGCTTCCTCGATCCGCGGCTGCGCGCCAAGGGAGCGCACGCATGACCGACGCCACGCTGAAGGACGCTTCTATCCGTCGCCGCATCAGCCTGCCGGCGATCCCGGTTTCGGCCCTGCTCGCGATCGGCTGGATCGTCGCCATGCTCGTGATCGCGGCCTTCGCCGAGAAGATCGCGCCCTACGGCTTCACCCAGCTCGACCTGCGCAACCGCCTTGCCGCGCCCGGCAATGCCGCGCACTGGCTCGGCACCGACGAGCTCGGCCGCGATGTGCTGTCGCGGCTGCTGGTCTCGATCCGCATCTCGCTGCTGATTGCCTTTGGCGCCACGGCGATCTCGGCGGTGGTCGGCACCACGCTCGGCTTTCTCGCCGCGCATTTTCGCGGGGTGGTCGAGCAGCTCGTGCTGATGTTGACCGACTTCCAGGCCAGCATGCCGTTCCTGATCATGGCGCTGGCCGTGCTCGCCTTCTTCGGCAATTCGCTGCCGCTTCTGATCGGCCTGATGGGCCTGTTCGGCTGGGAGCGCTACGCCCGCATCGCCCGCGGCCTTGCCATCTCGGCCAACGCGCAAGGCTATGCCGCAGCGGTCCGCCAGTTGGGCGCGACGCCACCCCGGATTTACCTGCGGCACATCCTGCCCAACATCGCCTCGACCCTGATCGTCTCGACCACGCTGGTTTTCCCCGAGGTGATCCTGATGGAGTCCGGCCTGTCCTTCCTCGGCCTCGGCGTGCAGCCGCCGATGACCAGCCTCGGCAACATGGTCGGCTACGGCCGCGAATATTTGACGAGGGCGCCCTGGATCATGCTGGCGCCGGCGGCCACCATCGTCGTGACGACGCTAGCCGTCTCCGTGATCGGCGACTGGCTGCGCGACCGGCTGGATCCGACGCTGCAATAGATGGTCCGTCATGGCCGGGCTTGTCCCGGCCATCCACGACCTTTCGCGCGGTAGCCAGGAACGTGGATGCCCGGGACAAGCCCGGGCATGACGGTTGAGAATTCGTGCGCCCCCCGCGCCGGGAGCAGGGGAGCCCTGTCCGCCCCAAGTTCCCGTTGCGCCCGACCGGCCCGTGCGCTATCCGGCCACAAAGGCCTGAGGTGGCACCAGATTTTCCCGCCCCGGCCGGTCAAACCGAGGACGGAAACCGCCATGCCAGTCTATCGCTCCCGCACCACCACCCACGGCCGCAACATGGCGGGCGCCCGCGGCCTCTGGCGCGCGACCGGCATGAAGGACGGCGATTTCGGCAAGCCGATCATCGCGGTCGTCAACTCCTTCACCCAGTTCGTGCCCGGCCACGTGCACCTCAAGGACCTCGGCCAGCTCGTGGCCCGCGAGATCGAGCAGGCCGGCGGCGTCGCCAAGGAATTCAACACCATCGCTGTCGACGACGGCATCGCGATGGGCCATGACGGCATGCTCTACAGCCTGCCGTCGCGCGAGCTGATCGCCGATAGCGTCGAGTACATGGCCAACGCGCATTGCGCCGACGGCCTCGTCTGCATCTCCAATTGCGACAAGATCACGCCCGGCATGCTGATGGCCGCGCTGCGCCTCAACATCCCCGCCGTGTTCGTCTCGGGTGGCCCGATGGAGGCCGGCAAGGTCAAGCTCGAAGGCAAGACCAAGGCCGTCGACCTCATCGACGCCATGGTGGCCGCCGCCGACTCCAAGGTCAGCGACGAGGACGTCAAGGTGATCGAGCGCTCGGCGTGCCCGACCTGCGGCTCCTGCTCGGGCATGTTCACCGCGAACTCCATGAACTGCCTGACCGAGGCGCTGGGCCTCGCGCTGCCCGGCAACGGCACGGTGGTCGCGACCCACGCCGACCGCAAGCGCCTGTTCGTCGAGGCCGGCCATACCATCGTCGACCTCGTCCGCCGCTATTACGAGCAGGACGACGCATCCGTGCTGCCGCGCAACATCGCCAACTTCAAGGCGTTCGAGAACGCGATGACGCTCGACATCGCGATGGGCGGCTCGACCAACACCGTGCTGCATCTGCTCGCCGCCGCCCATGAGGGCGAGGTGAAGTTCACCATGAAGGACATCGACCGTCTCTCGCGCCGCGTGCCCGTGCTGTGCAAGGTCGCGCCTTCGGTCGCCAACGTCCATGTCGAGGACGTGCATCGCGCCGGCGGCATCATGGGCATCCTGGGCGAGCTCGACCGCGCCGGCTTGATCGACACCTCGGTCTCGACCGTGCACGCGCCGACCATGAACGAGGCGCTGGAGCGCTGGGACATCAAGCGCACCAAGAGCGAGACGGTGCGCACCTTCTATCGCGCTTCGCCCGGCGGCATCCCGACGCAAGTCGCCTTCAGCCAGGAGCGCCGCTACGACGAGCTCGACGCCGACCGCGAGAAGGGCGTCGTGCGCGATCTCGCGCACGCCTTCAGCAAGGACGGCGGCCTCGCCGTGCTCTACGGCAACCTCGCGCAGGACGGCTGCATCGTGAAGACCGCGGGCGTCGATGCCTCGATCCTGAAATTCTCCGGCCCGGCGCGCGTGTTCGAAAGCCAGGACGCGGCGGTCGAAGGCATCCTGGGCGGCAAGGTCGTGGCCGGCGAGGTCGTGGTCATCATCTACGAAGGCCCGCGCGGCGGCCCCGGCATGCAGGAGATGCTGTATCCGACCAGCTATCTGAAATCGATGGGCTTAGGTAAGGCCTGCGCGCTCGTGACCGACGGCCGCTTCTCCGGCGGCTCGTCGGGCCTGTCGATCGGCCATCTCTCGCCGGAAGCTGCCGAAGGCGGCAACATCGGCCTGGTCCGCACCGGCGACATCATCGCCATCGACATCCCGAACCGCAGCATCAACCTGGAAGTCTCCGACCAGGAGCTCGCCAAGCGCCGCGCCGCGGAGGAGGCCAAGGGCGATGCCGCCTGGCAGGCGCAGGGGCGCAAGCGCAACGTCTCGACCGCGCTGCAGGCCTACGCCGCGCTCACCACCAGCGCCGCGCGCGGCGCGGTGCGCGAGGTGAAGCGGCGCTCGAAGTAAGCCCTTGTAGCCCGGATGGAGCCAATGGTCGGCGCGAAGCCGACCATTGGTGTAATCCGGGGCAAGTGGGAGACCGGATGAAAGACCGGTCCCGGATTGCGCTGCGCTTCATCCGGGCTACTCATCGGGTCGTTGCGCCAGCATCGATGGTCAACAAGTCCTGAACGGCCGGCGCA
>RXJC01000117.1 GCA_003963435.1 Bradyrhizobiaceae bacterium
GGCCTTCAACTGGCTGACGGCGGCGACGTAATTGCGCGACAGCTCCTGCTTCTTGCCCTCGAACGTCATCGCCTCGCGCACCTTGCCGGCGCGAACGAGCTCGGTCTCGCGCTCGATCAGTCCGAGCAGGGCGTTCATCGCATCCATCAGATCTTCGGCGAGCTTGCGCGCTTCCGCGCCGGCGGGCGCGGTGGCCGGGCGTTGCGCTTGCATCGGCTGGCGTGAGGCGTTGAACTGGTTCATCTCGTTGGACCTTATGCCGTACGAAGAGTGGTTTTTGCCTGCTGGATGATCAGGGTACGGTAGACGTCGCGGGCGATGCCGACGCCGCCGGCATTGGCGAAGTTCTTGGAATATTGCTCGGTCAGCATCGAGCGCCACACGCCGGTGCCGGGCGTGTCGCCGAACGGGCCTTCGCCCTTCAGGCCCGAGGTCATCTGCGCGAACATGCTGTTGAGGAACATCGCCTCGAAATCCGTCGCGGTCTTCTGCGCCTTGGCCTGCTGCTTCGGCGAGACCTTTTGCAGGGCGGCTGCGAGGTCGAA
Source organism: Bradyrhizobiaceae bacterium (assembly GCA_003963435.1). Lineage (GTDB taxonomy): Bacteria > Pseudomonadota > Alphaproteobacteria > Rhizobiales > Xanthobacteraceae > Bradyrhizobium. The sequence continues at coordinate 546 of RXJC01000117.1, forward strand.
ATCGGGCCGGCCGTTGCGGCTCTCGACCGAGAAGGCCGAGGAGTTGCTGAGGCGCGGCGTGTTGATTGCGTTCGTCTGCATCACATCACCTCGATGTCGGCTTCGATCGCGCCGGCGGCCTTGATCGCCTGCAGGATGCTGATCATGTCGCGCGGGCCGATGCCGAGGCCGTTGAGGCCGTCGACGAGTTGCTGCAGCGAGACGCCGTCCTTGACGAGGGCCAGCTTCTTGCCGTCCTCGGTGACGGTGACGCTGCTGCGCGGCGCGACCACGGTGCGGCCGCGCGACAGCGGATTGGGCTGGCTCACCTGCGGGCTCTCGGAGATCGTGACCGTGAGGTTGCCCTGCGCCACCGCGACGGTGGCGACGCGGACGTCGCGGCCCATCACGATGATGCCGCTGCGCTCGTCGATGATGATCTTGGCGGCGAGATCGGGATCGACCTGCAGCTGCTCGATCTCGGTGAGGAACGCGACAACGTTGCCCTTGAACTCGGGCGGGATCGACAACTGCACTGTCGAGGGATCGATCGGCTCGGCGGTCTTGACGCCGAGATAGTCGTTGATGGCGGCCGCGATCCGCTTTGCGGTGGTGAAGTCGGCGTTGCGCAGCGCCAGGCGCACGTTCGGCAGGCGGTTGAGCGCGAACTCGATCTCGCGCTCGATGATGGCGCCGTTGGCGATGCGTCCCACGGTCGGAACGCCGCGCACGATCTTGGCCGCCTCGCCCTCGGCCTGGAAGCCGGAGATCGCGAGCGAGCCCTGCGCCACCGCGTAGACGTTGCCGTCGGCACCGAGCAGCGGGGTGACGAGCAGGGTGCCGCCCTGGAGGTTCTTGGAGTCGCCGAGCGCGGAGACGGTGACGTCCATGCGCGTGCCCTGGGTGGCGAAGGCCGGCAGGTTGCCGGTGACCATCACGGCGGCGACGTTGCCGGTGCGGATGGTGGCGCCGCGGATGTTGACGCCCATGCGCTCGAGCATCGCCTGCAGCGACTGCTTGGTGAAGGGGATGTTGTTGAGCGTGTCGCCGGTGCCGTTGAGGCCGACCACGAGGCCGTAGCCGATCAGCTGGTTCTGCCGCACGCCTTCGATGTTGGCGAGGTCCTTGATCCGCGAGGTCGCAGCCGCCGGCGCGACCGACAGCACCAGCGCCGACAGCGCCGCGCAGGCCACCCCGACAATCCTCACCCAACGAACGCCTGGCATCCTCTGCTCCCCGAGGCTCCTCAAAACTCGGATCAACCCCGACACTCCCATGTCGAGCTGGTCCGACGCTGTCCTTGCGAGGGCTGTGCCAAGCCGGGGCATCGAGGTAGGTGGCTGAATAGGTTGAATAAATCTGTTTCGACCGGTGTCAGCGGTCGTTCGCCCTGAGGAGCGAAACTGCCGCCTGTCGGCAGATTTTGCCGGGCTGTTTACGCGCCGTTAACCATAAGACGGCGAAGGTGACGGCATCGACCACCCGGATTCCTTCCGATGCGCATCTACGGACCGAACGGCACCACGCTTGGAACGCCGGCCAGCCAGGCCAGGCGGACCGGCTCCGGCACCTTCGTGCTGCCCGATACCTCGTCGGCGCAGGAGACGCGGAGCGCCGCTGCACCGAAGGCCGCCGCCAACATCGACGCGCTGCTGGCCCTGCAGGGCGTCGAGGAGGATCCAGTCGAGCGGCGCAAGCGCTCGGTCACCCGCGGCAGGACCGCGCTCGACGTGCTCGACGACCTCAAGATGGGACTGCTGTCGGGCAATCTCGACGCCTCGACCGTGATGCGGCTGCGGGACGCTGCGGCGAACCTGAAATCGTCCTCGGGCGATCCGGGTCTCGATGCAGTGCTTGCCGAGATCGAGCTGCGCGTCGAGGTCGAGCTGGCCAAGGCCGGGCAAGCGTAACACTCCCACGCCGAGCTACGCCGCTTCCTCCTTCTGCTGCGCGTCGTAGCGGCGCTGGGCGGCGAGAACGTCCTTCAGATTCTGCTCGGCCCAATCGCGTAGCGGATCGACGGCGGCGGCGAGGGTCAGGCCGAGCTGCGTGATCGAATACTCCACCGTGACGGGCACCGTCGCGATGGCGTGGCGCCTGATCAGGCCGTCGCGTTCGAGCGATTTGAGCACCTGGCTCAGCATTTTCTGCGAAATGCCTTCGATCGTGCGGCGCAGTTGATTGAAGCGCATCGGCTCCTCGCGCAGCAGCAAGAGGATCAGCACCGCCCATTTGTCGCCGATGCGATCGAGGATCTGGCGCGTGGGGCAGTTCGCTGCATAGACGTCGGGTTTCATGATCGGGCCTCGGAATCCATTTTCGTCGCTTGCGGCACGCATGGGGGTTACCCCTGTGTAATCAGGTAAGCACAAAGTGCTCTCTTAACACCAGCATTCTTTGCGATATCTAGTTTCTATTAGTTACTACAGAAGCAAAGGAGCCTTCCATGAAAATCGCAGTTGCCGGCGCCTCGGGCCGGGCCGGGTCGGAGATCACCAAGGAGCTGTCCCGCCGCGGTCACGCCGTCACCGCCATCGCCCGGAACCCCGAGAAGATCGCAGCCCTGCCGAACGTCACACCGACCAAGGGCGACGTACTCGACCAGGCCGGCCTCGCCAAGCTGTGGGCCAGTCACGACGTCGCCGTGAGTTCCGTGCACTTCCTCGCCAGCGACGCGCGCAAGCTGATCGGCGCGGCCAAGGACGCCAAGGTTGGTCGTTACCTCGTCGTCGGCGGCGCTGGCAGCCTTGAGGTGGCGCCGGGCGTCAAGCTGGTCACAACCCCCAATTTTCCGGCCCAATACAAGGCGGAGGCCGAGGCGGGCTCGGCCTTTCTTGACCTGCTGCGGCAGGAGAAGGAGCTGAACTGGACCTTCATTTCGCCCTCGGCGCTGTTCGTCGAGGGGGAACGCACCGGCAAGTTCCGGCTCGGCACCGATCAGCTTCTCGCAGATGCGAACGGCAAGAGCTGGATCACCTTCGCCGACTACGCCATTGCGCTCGCCGACGAGATCGAGCGCCCGGCCCATCCGAGGCAGCGCTTCACGGTCGGCTACTAGGCCTTCGGCCGCCCCCGATCCCTTCAGGATAAACCTTCCTGTGCAAGGGCTTGGGGGCGCCAGCCGGACGGCGAGGGAAATATTGTCTGTCACAGGAGGCCACTATATAAGGCCCGGTTCAACGGACCCTGTTTCCGTTGCGAGTCGTTGCTTAGACAGATAGGCCTCCCTTGGAAAAGTTGAAAAACTACCGACCGACCGAAAAAGAGCCTTTCATGAACGACCGGCAGAAGGAGTACTTCCGTTTGAAGCTCCTCGCCTGGAAGGATGAGATCCTCAAAGAGTCCAAGCTCACCCTGCAAGCCCTGCAGGAGGAGAACGTGAACCACCCCGATCTCGCCGATCGGGCATCGTCCGAAACCGACCGCGCCATCGAACTCCGCGCCCGCGACCGCCAGCGCAAGTTGATCGCCAAGATCGACGCCGCGCTCCAGCGTATCGAGGACAACACCTACGGCTATTGCGAGGACACTGGGGAGCCGATCTCGTTGAAGCGGCTCGAGGCCCGGCCCATCGCGACGCTCTCGGTGGAAGCGCAGGAGCGCCACGAGAAACGCGAGAAGGTCTATCGCGACGAATAGAGACGGAGCCGCCGCGTGCGGCTCTTTTGTTTTCGGACGGAAGGCACCGTTTGGCACCGTCATGGGCATTTTGCCTGCCGCTTGCGGCTGCGCATCGCCGGGGCGTGAGCGTGATCGCGAAAAGTGAATCGCGATCAATGACCTAGACTCGACTTCTCCGAGCTCACGTGAGTTCGGATGAGAAACAGCCTTCACGTCAGGTGCGGGAGATTTTGCGAGTCGCATCAACGGGATCGACTCGCTTGTTGAAGCGCTGATCGAGCTGCATCAAGCATAGCTGCAATCAGGCTTCATGCGACGCCGCAGGGCGAGCATCGCCATAAAGCCTGGACCAACTCAATATTTCCTTAAACGCCGGCAACAGGCCGTAGGCCGCCTCCGTCAGCTCGTATTCCACGCGCAGCGGCTTCTCCGAGAAGGCGGTCCGCATCACCAGGCCGTCCTGCTCGAGCTCGCGCAATTGCGTGGTCAGCATGTGCTGGGTGATGCCGCCGATCGAGCGCCGCAACGCGCCGAAGCGAACCGCGCCGTTCATCAGCGCGAACAGGATCTCGAGTTTCCATTTGCCGCCGAGGGCGTGGATGGCGCGCTTGAAGTCGGCAAGCAGGGCAGGGTCGGGGCTGCAATCGCAGTCGTGGTCGCAAGCGCGGGTCAGGTTTTCCATACTGGTCTCGAAATCCATTCTACTTGTCCGCAAGCAGATAGTGACCAGATGCGGCCCTGAGCAGGGTGGCTGAACCAATTCGCCGGCCCGCACATCAAGGGGAATTTGGCAATGAGCACTGTTCTGGTCACCGGCGGGTCGGGCTTCGTCGGGATTCATGTCGTTCTGCAGCTCCTGGCTGCCGGCCATTCGGTGCGCACCACGGTGCGCCGGCCGGACCGGCAGGCCGACGTGCTGGCGATGTTGCGCGAGGGCGGCGCGGCTGCACCGGAGAGCCTGAGCTTCTTCACCGCGGACCTCACGGCCGACCAGGGCTGGCGCGAGGCGGTCGCCGGCTGCGACTACGTGCTTCACGTCGCCTCGCCCCTGTCGACCAGCGTTCCCAAGGACGAGAACGAGATGATCATTCCGGCCCGCGATGGCACGCTGCGGGTGCTGCGCGCCGCGCGGGAAGCCGGCGTCAGGCGCGTCGTCGTCACCTCGTCGCTGGGCGCGATCGGCTACGGCCATCCGCCGCGCGAAAAACCGTTCGACGAGACCGACTGGACCAATCTCGATGGCGCCGATGTGCAGCCCTATATTAAATCCAAGACGCTGGCCGAGCGAGCGGCCTGGGATTTCATTGCGCGCGAAGGGAACGGGTTGGAATTGTCGGTCGTCAATCCCGCCGGCATTTTCGGCCCCGTGCTGGGGCCTGACTTCTCCGGCTCGATCGAAATCGTCAAATCGCTGCTCGACGGGGCCATGCCGGCGGTGCCGCGGGTCTATTTCGGCGTGGTCGACGTGCGCGACGTGGCGGAGCTGCATCTGCGCGCGATGACGGCGCCCGAGGCCAAAGGCGAGCGCTTCATCGCCGTCTCGGGCGAGACGATGTCGATCCTCGATATTGCCAAGCTGCTGCGGCGGGAACTCGGGCCGGCAGCGCGCCGGGTTCCGCGGCTCCAGGCGCCGGACTGGCTGGTGCGGTTGGCCGCAAATCGGATTCCGCTGCTGCGTGCGGTCGTGCCGATGCTCGGCAAGGTCCGGCAGTCCACGAGTGTCAAGGCGAGGTCGCTGCTCGGCTGGCAAGCCCGTTCTAACGAGGAGGCGATCCTCGCGACGGCCGAAAGCCTGATCCGCCTCGGTCTCGTCAAGGGCTGAGGGCCATGCACCGCCGTTTGACCCGCGCTTGTCACGCCCCGGCGGGAATGCTGAAGTGCCGCCCTTGAATGCGTAGCGTAGGAGGCGGCGCCGATGGACAGGATTCTCGAAGCCGCCAAGGCGATCGCGCTGGCGCGCCGCAACCATGCGCCGCTCGCGGTGCTGGAGCGTCCGCCAGCCGATGAAGCGGAGGGCTATCAGGTCCAGCGCGCGCTGCACGATCTGCTGCTTCCGCATGTCGGGCCGCTGGTCGGCTACAAGATCGGCTGCACGAGCCAGGTGATGCAGGACTATATCGGCATCCCACATCCGTGCAGCGGCGGCGTGTTCCAGAAGGGCGTGCATGACAGCGGCGCCAGGCTCGCCGCCTCCGACTATGTCCGGGTCGGCGTCGAATGCGAGATCGCGGTGCGGCTGAAGCGCGACCTCGCCGCGAGCGAGGCGCCGTTCACGGCCGAATGGGTCGGCGAGGCGGTCGAGGCCTATCATCCCGCCATCGAGATCGTCGACGACCGCTATGTGAAGTGGGAGACGATGGGCGCCCCGACGCTGATCGCCGACGATTTCTTCGCGGCCGGCTGCGTGCTGGGCCCCTCGGTTCCGCGATCCTCGGTGCCGGATCTGAAGGCGGTCAAGGGCCGCGCCATTCTCAACGGCGAGGAGGTCAGCCACGGCACCGGCGCCGACGTGCTCGGCCACCCCCACAACGCGCTCGCCTGGCTCGCCAATCATCTTGCCGCCGAGGGCAAGGGCCTGCACGCCGGGCAACTCGTGCTGACGGGCAGCCTGGTCAAGACACTGTGGCTGAAGGCCGGCGACAAGGTGCGGATGGAGCTGGAGGGGCTGGGGACGGTTGAGGCGGAATTTACGTGAGGGGGAGGGTCTCTCCGCCGTCATTGCAATGACGGGAGAGGCGGAGTCGCTTTTTCCATTGAAACCCCACTCGTGGACACGCCTTCACATTCTCGCGGCAGCTTCCGCCCGAGCTTTGCAATCGTCTTGCCCTCCTGAAGATCAAGAAGGCGCAGGGAAGGCCGGGCGCCGGCTGGCACCCGAAGTCCCGCGTGTGCGAAAAGAACGCGCACGGGGTGGACGACAGGTGATGCCGGTCGCCCGG